>JAHFGY010000137.1 GCA_023247195.1 Candidatus Omnitrophota bacterium
ATGACTACGGCCGCCCGGTCGAGTATCAAGACTTGCCCGAAGCGCACCGGCCTTATGCAGAGGATTTGCTTCATCTATTGCGGGCCGGATTGCCCGCGGATCATCCGCTTCAGAACAATCTCGCCAACCTGCGTTGGCAGACCCTAGATCTTTTCCGGTCTTCCACGCCCGCTAAGCAAATTCAACGGCAGAAAGCGCTGCGCCGGTGGTATGAGGCAGGGAAACTCAAAATCACAGCCGCCGACATTGCGGAACAGGCGGTATCCGGCAAGCCGGGCGGCGCGACGGAATCCGATCGAATGAGAATCATGCGCGTGCTCCATCCGACGGCGCCTTCCTACTCCGCGGAAAGTTTGGCCGAGGCGGAACGCGCTTTGCGAGAGACGCTTCCACAGTCCTTCCGTCAATACCTGGCCGCTGCACGCGTCGAAATGGAAGCGGTGTCTAACGCGCTCGAGCCGGCGGACGCGGCGCGCTGGCAGCTGTTCCTTGACGGCAATTATTCTGTCGAAGACCCGGAAATGGTGGAGACCTATACGAAAGCCGTCGATGCCGCGCTTCTCTTGAGGGCTCAGCGGTTCAAGAAGCGGCGAAGCGAGGATCTCCACTGGACGAGAAAAGACCTCATTGCGGCGGCTAAGGCTTATTTGGCTCAGAAGGAAATAGACCCTGCGGAGTTGCGCGGCCTGAGCCCGACCAGCATCACCTTTTCCGAGCAGCCCGATGCATCCGTGAGCGTGGAAACCTTTGGGCGCTGGAACGATGTCATGGATCATGCGGACGAGTTGCAAGCCGCAGTGGAAGCCGCTCGGAAGCCTGAGAAAGTCCGATCAGCTGCTCCAAAGGCTCCGCCTCGTCCAAAGTCCCCTCGGGCAAAGCGATCCGCTAAACCCGTGCCTATCAACCGGGTGCGAGAGGAGAAGCAGCTTGCGCAAGATCGCGCACGGCAACTTTCTCAACAAACCGCGTGGGAATACCTGGCGCTTGCCGGCGATGCCCAGCTCCCTGTGGAAACCATTGATCGCTCTAGCGCGGAGCTCATTAGGCGCATGCCGGGGCTTGCGAGCAGGCCGGAGCTGGCGACCTGGCTAAAAGCACGCGAACGCTACGAGCGGTACATGGCCGATGCCGAAAAAAGAATTCCTCTTGGCCGGATGTGGGCAGAGGAATCGACGCGTAGCGCTCGAACGGCGCTCGCAGGCTTGGTCAAGAGATCCGAAGCCTTGCTGACTCTCGGCGAGAAGCGGAGCCGTGTTCGCCTTTCACGAAAGTACGAGAGGCAACTCGCCTGGATGGAAGATACTTTTGCACCAGCTTTGGGCGCGAGCGTGCGACACCTGAGCCGATTGGCGAAAGAGAATGGAATCGCTGCCTTTGATCTTGCGCAAGCTGCGCGAGCCGATGGAGAATTGTTGGAAGTCGAGTTTGGATTCGAAGCCGCGGCATCCCGCTCGCTGCACTTCGAAGTAGATTCGTCGCTGGCGGAGCATCCGATGCCCCTGGAAGCTCCGAGAGCTGCACTGACGCAGCTTCTTCAAAACATAGCGAGTCATGCCTATCGGATCCGCCATGCAGACAACATCCATGTAACGTTGCGCCGGGAGACTCCTCCATCCGGTGATGCGGTGCTTGAGGTTTGGGCAGACGGAGACGAAGCGGAGATCGAAAACATGGCCGCAATCACCAACGCTGCCGTGCGGCTCGGAGCAACGGTTTCCGCGCGTCCTGCGGACGAGGGACGAGGGATTCTCTTCGAGGCGCGCTGGCCTGAGCCCGCAGTGAGCACCGCGACGCTGTCGACTCCGGCCGAGCTGGCGGGGCCGGTCAAGCGGTTCCTTGTCAGACTTGGGGCTCGCGAACCCGTTGCCAGCATCGGTTCCGTGCTTGCGGGCATATTCGGTGAGGACTTGCTGGCCCGCACCTTTGGCATCGGCGTGGCAGCCGAAGGAATCGGTTTCGTTGTTGGCTTGGCGTTCGGCCAAGATGCCGGAACAATTGCCAAGCTCATTTCGCTGGCGCTGCTTGCGTTTGTCTCATGGAGCCGGGCGCCGAACCCGAGCTGGTGGCTGCATCGCCGCTGGCATGAGCGCAAAGACGAGGAAGCGGTTGATTTGCTGCGCCTCAATGCCGACTGGACCGTTACCCAAGTTCCCGCAGCCGAAATCGACCCTGAAGAGCGGGCGATCCTTGCTGAGCGCAATCGATTCTTCAACGCTGTCTTTTCAGCCGTTTTCGCCGTCGGCACGCTCGCCGGCGCGCCGCTCGGCATCACTCTTCTTTCCGCTACGCTCGCCGTTTTTACCGCGCACGCAATCCGCAACTTCGTCTTCTCTCGCAGCCGCAAGGACAAGCCCGCGGGTGAATTCGTCCGCATGGAGCGAGCAGGAAATGTCTTCATCGCCGTCGGGCCCTGGCTGGCGGCCGTTCTATTCTTCCTGCGCACTTTCGGTGCGCCTGTTTTTCCAACACTTGGAATCGGATTCGCGCTTGGCATTGCTTGCGTCGCCTGCGGCGTGCTGATCGAAATTGTTTGGACCAGACAGTACGTTCCCTCAGTGCAGCAGCCCAGGACTCGGGGGTTATACCGGTTCGTCCGGCATCCGCTGTATGTCGGGCGGATGCTCTTCGCGCTCGGGCTATTCCTGGTTGTCCCGGGATTGGAATCAGGAATCCTTGTGGCAAGCGTCGTGGCAGGATATAGCTTGCTCGCCGAAGCCGAGGAGCGCCGCTTGCTGACCGAGCGCGGGCCGGCCTTTGCCGCGGCCTACGCCGCGTACCGCCGCAAGGTGGCGCGGTTCATTCCGTTTCTTGGCCGCGACGGAGCGTACCTCAGCACGCCCGCCCTTAACCGAATTCGCTGGCAGAAAATTATCGACGAGATCCGAGCAACCGGCGCCGGTCCCGTCGTTGCGGTGATGCGCAACGCCGCGATCGGGATGGGTGAACAAGGCCCTAACGCCAATCGGGCCGCGGTGTTGATGGGGACCGACGGAGTGAGCTGGCCGCAGCTGCGGGATTTCTTGTCGAAGTGGCCGGAAACCGCTCCATTCATGGAAGATGTCCGGAGAGAGATCGAAGCGATACTCGCCAAGCTTCCCAAAGACCATCGCTATCATAAGATTTATAACCTCCCGCCCCAGGAGGTCAAACGAGCTGCGCCTCCCACGCCCGCGGTCAAACCGGCTCCTGCCGTTGCGCCGATTGCGCCTCCCTCGGTGTCAACATCGCTGCAGGGCACAGGCGTTGATGGATCCTGGCTGAATATTCCGGATCGCCTGAAATTTCCGCCGCTTAACGGCGAAGTGAAACAACTGGCGTTGGAGATACAGCAGCTCGAGGGTCCGTCTCCGATTTGGCGTGTCCAGATCTTCACAGGCACTTCAAAGAAGTGGGGAGTAATCGATATTGCGCCCATTCAGACGCCGCAGGGCCTCCATCTTGAATGCAGCTTTAAGGAAGAGCATTTTTTTGACGATCGCGATTTTGTAACCCCCACTTTGCAGGAAATTCTGGAACTTGCCAGACGCGCGGATCGCACGGTTGCGTCGGTGGCGATTGCGATGGACTACAACAGCGATATGGGCCGGCACACGGCTCGCGCTTTCGAAGCAGCGATCCGGTGGCATTTCAATAAACGGGGCTTGAACGTGTCGCAAACGGCGCCGGCCCGCTTGCTTGCCGCCGCTCTTTGGGCGGCGGACGCCAAATATTCGAACCAATACTGGCAAGAGGAAAACCGGACGTTGCTCAATCGGGCATTGCAGGCGCTTTTGCTGGCGGTTTTGGAAACCCAGCAAGACTTCACGGATATCTCTCAGGAGGACCTTGCGCGATTGCCGATGGGCAAGGCTCTCGCGAAGGCGGCGCCCGGCGCGACCCTTCATCTAGCGCCTAATCTAAAGGGCGATAGCGGGGTTTTGGTCGCGACGCTTCCTCAAACGAAATCTTCTTTGCCTATCGGCGCCCTCGTTATCACTGTGCTGGGTGTGCTTGCCTTTGTACTGGACCAAGCGCGGCCGATGCAAACCGGCGCGACCATGGCCGGTTTTTCGATCGGCGGCGTAGCGGCTTACTTGTTGGCGGCCTGGATCATCAGCCGCGTGATGCGGTCTGCGATCACGCCCGGCAACCCCGGCAACAGTTTGGCGGGCAGGGTGGAGGAACGGCTGGACTGGGCCAAGGAAACCGCCGGCGAAGCCCGGTTCAATGAAGCAAAAGCCATCTTCAAGAAGAATCAAGACCGGTTGAACTCGCTGGCCGAGCGGCTTGATGATCCGGTGGCTCAGGAAAAGCTTGGGATTTCTCCGGAAGAGGCAGCGGTCTTGCAAGACCTGCTCCGGAGGCTGCCGACAGTCAAAAGTCGAGAGGTTGAAATCCAAACCGGTTACGGCCAGATGGCTTTCCCGGCCGCCCTTTACCTGTTTTTGGAAGCGCTACCCGACTACGCTGTCGCCGGTACGCAAACGATTGAGTACGCGCCCGGTGTTCCGGAAGCGCTGCGCCAACATCTGACCCCGATCATCCAAGAGGCCGCCCGGCTCTGCGGTGTCACCGAGCAAGCCATTCTCGTTGAGGCCGGCAAGTATCCGGCTATCCGGCGAGACGACAAGGGCATTGTGCATATCCGGATGCCGAACGTGGCTTACCTCCTGCAACTGATGGAATCTGGGGATAACTGGATAAAGCCGACGCTCGAAGCGACAACATGGGCGCTCTGGCGTTCGCTGGATGCGCCGTACCGCACCGCGGCGGGCGACCTCACCGTTGAATGGTTTTGGCAGGACTTCTGGTACGGCCCGAACTGGCTGATTTACCTGCCGGAAGGCGGGTATGCCGCGGGCGATATCGAGCAAGCCATTCAGACAGCGGTGGCAAACGGGTTGCTGCGATCCCCGGTTATCGATCGGGCAAGGCAGAAGCGCAAACCGCTTCAGATCATTCTCGAAAATCGCGGGGCCTATAACTGGATATTCCGGCTGCACGTCGCGGGCGAGGCAGGAACGGAGCAGGATGAGCTATTGGCCATCGCCACCTCGGATGCGGAGCCGTCGGCGCACGAAAGGGAGAAGGAGATCGTGACCCAGGTACCGACCGAAGCAACACGCTTTGATCACGAAGCATCGGCTGAAGTCTATGGCTGGGACAACAGCCTTGTGCCTGCACCTGGCGTTCTGGTTGAACTGTCCGCCGGAAACAACGCGCAGCGGCGCCGGTTCGTCATACGCACGGCGCAATGGCTCTCCGGCTATTACGAGCTCGAGCGGAACGGCGATCACCTCATTGCGAAAGGCATGCTGGACAATCAAGGAAGGCCTACGTCGCAGGTATTGGAGGGAGAGGAACGGGAGCGCGTGTTCCGGCAGATGATTCGCATTCCCGTTGCGATATTCCTCCGCTCTTTCGACTCCGGGAAACAGACGGGCCGGTCAGTGAAGGACACCCACGTCAACCGCGGCGATCTCGTCTACAACCTCGCTGAGAAGCGTGTGAAGGTTATTACAATTCGCGGTTTGCAAGAAATGAACGTTACCGAATTCCTGGAATTCTTGCTCTTCCATACGTTCACAAACCTTGCCTTTGATGAAACCCGGTACCAGCTCTATGAGGACGTTGATCATTTGGATCAGGTGTTCGACGTCTTTGTGGAAACGATTCAAGAAACCTTTGGGCTGGATCGTCAGGCGGCTCTGATTCAATTCAACGCTTGGATGCAGGCTTACCTGAGCCAGGCCTATCAGGAGTC
>JAHFGY010000022.1:0-2709 GCA_023247195.1 Candidatus Omnitrophota bacterium
TCTGGATTCCGCGCCATTTCGTTTTCATGCTTTCGCGGCATGCCAAATGATCCTGCCGGTATCGCCCATTTCGCTGAACAGCGGGGAGGATACGCTCTGGCAGATGGCCATGCCTATCGTTGAAAACGCGGATGACCAAGCGTTGCTTGTCCAGGTACTGGCCGGCTTCTGGGCCCCATTCATCTACTATTCTGCTGTTGTGCTGGATGAGACCAACTTACAGATCACGAAGTCCGAGTATCTTCCTGAAACGGCGGTCGCCCAATTGGCTCGGGCTGTCCGAGAACAGATGTCGGTTCGCGGTTTCGGAGCCGGCACTGACGATGCGAGCGCCGTGACCGTAGGAATTGGATCGGAGACGATCCGGATCTCGGATGCGGTGGCGCGCCGCGATTTCGGCGTCACCTGGCAAGGCCGGCGCATCGCTTCCGGCGGCGCGGTGCTCGACGAAGCCTATCGTGCGCTCGATGCGCAGATCGCTGAGGGGAAGATTTTCTGGAATCCGGACGTTATCGAGCGGCGCATCCTGGCCAACGGCGTGACGGTGGAAGCGCAGCCGCACCGCCGCTGGCAATATGCGCTCGATCCCCGGCGCCGGATCGGCGACAAGCGCTGCCGCATGTGCTGGACAGCTCGGCAAGCGCGCGTCGCGGACCTGCTCGGAAAAGCAGGGCTTCCGTGGGAGCTGACAGGCAATCTATTTCCGTATCTCCCGCACCAATTCCTGGGTTTCCCGATGGACCACGTGGCCGAATTACCCGTGGCGATGCGTCGTCAAACTTTTCTATTGCAGGCGCTTCTCGGCCTTTCCGCGTACAAGAATCATTTTCTGACCGGCGCTTCGGTGAAAGAGCACATGCATCTGCATCTCTCGCCCCAACGATTCGCGGTGCAGGCCTTTTACCAAAACGGCGACGATGCCGGTAAGCCGGGTTTGCAGGTCGAGCGGTTGCCCCAATACGGTGGCGGCTTAGTTATCCGCGTCAGCAGCCGGCGCCTGATCGACATGCTGCGGTTCGACAATATGCTCTGGCCGCTCCTTGAGCGGGAACAAGTGGTCGCCGATGAGTTCTGGGACCCATCGCACGAGCGTTATTCCATGGTGTACTTCTTCCGGTCGGTGCGCGGAAGGCCTATTCTCATGCGCGAGCATGCGTTGCCGGAGCAGCTGGGCGTCATCGTTACCGATGTCCAGGTTCGTCCGGGGATGACGCTCGAGCAAGCGATGCAAGAGAGCCGGCCCGCCTTTCTATCGTATTCATTGGAGGAATGGAACCGGCAGATGCAGACCATGCATGTGCTGCCCGCCGATGCGGCGCCGATCCAAGCGGCGCTTGACCAAAGCCGGTCGCTGGTGAATTCAGGGCGGGCCCCCGATGAAATCCGCCGTCTTTGGGCGCGCGGCGACTGGCTCGAAAAGAAAGGAAGGAACCTTTGGGGCGATCTGTTGGATGCCCCCGAGGTGAGAATTTTTTGGGACATTGCGCTCGGCAAAATAGATCCGCGGACGATTTCGCGCGAGGACTCGGAACGATTCGAGCAAAATTTTGTCGCATGGCTGTCGGCGCTGATTGCGGACCGGACTCACCCGCCGGCATTGAACGAATCTGAACTGGCATCTTCCGTGGAAGCGGCCCGCTTACAGGAATTAGATATCGTGCGTGATTTACAGGCTTCGGGACAAGCGATCAATGTGCGAGGCGAATTGGCGCTGGCTTACGGCGCGCTATTCTTGAAGCTGGTTCAGCTGCGCCGTGCGGATGCGGATGCCAGCATCCTTGGCCGCGAGGAGAGTGACAGCGTGCGAGCGGCGGTTCAAGTGCTCCAGGCGGTGGCGCGGTTCGCGGCCGCGTACCGATGGGGCGATTCGGCGCTGGGCGAGAGCGAACGGGCGGAAGGCTGGACCGCGGTGAGCGAATATGCCGGCCTCGTCCAAAACCTGCTGAATTTCGATGTGGGATTCGCGCTGCCCAATTTGGATCAAGAACGTGACGCGATAAACGAGTTCGATTTTGTGGACCGTCTGCGTACCGGCTCCAGCGAAACCGACGGGCTCGCGCGGAACGATGTGAGTCCGGCCGAATGGGATGAATTGCGGGTGGAATACAACAAAGTCCGATACGGCGGCCGGGTGCAAACGCGGCTGGCGGCGCGAGGAACTGAAATCCTGCCTGCAGTCCTGCAGGAGTTGCATCGTTTTGCTCCCGATATGCCGAGCGGCGAGCGAAATCACGCTCAAATCATGCCGTTGCTGCAGATGGTTTCGGCGATTGGCGAACCGGCGAGGGAGTGGCTGCTCGATTCGGCGCAACAAGATCCACAAAACGACTCTGTTCGGCTCGCTTTGGAAGCATTCGATCCCACGCGTGAGCTTTCGCTCGTCCGATGGGCTTCCCAGGGAGATGATTTCGTGCCGGTGTATCGCGCTTTGACTGGTCTTCTGCGCGGCCTTACCGGATCCGTTTCCTCGCGTTCGCATCGCAGGGATGGTTTGGCGCCCGTAATCTTGCGCGTTTTTGATTTCGGCGATCCGGTGATCCGCCGTCGCTTAATTGAGTGCGCGGCCCAGGACTTGCCGGCCGAACAAACCATCGCTGTATTGTTTGAATCGGTCCCGTTCGACGGGCGGGCCGCTCTAATCGATGCCGTCAGCCGCTTCGAGGAAGCCGAGGGAATTCTCGGCGTCATTGCGCTCAGTTTATTCGAGCG
>JAHFGY010000022.1:2719-20018 GCA_023247195.1 Candidatus Omnitrophota bacterium
CCTAATGACTTTATGGTGGGGGACCGGCCGCTTCACGATAACCAGCTGGTGGAATACGCACGCGTTCAACGGCGTTGGACCGCAAGGGCCCTTGCAATGGGCGCTCGAAACGCTTGCCCGGAGGTTTGCTGCCAGCGGTATTTTGCCGCTTCCGACGGAAACAACGCCGCATCCGCTGGCGCCTTGGGGGCGATCCGCGGGGTGGCTGAATGCGGCGCCCGGCGGAGAAACGCTGGTCGCGAAAACGATTTGGGGCTCCATGGCGGAAGAGTTAAGCCCCGGTATTCGCGAAGAAGTGGAGAACGCCGACCAAGAAGAAACTCGCCTTAAGCTCGGGGCTATCATAGGCGCCGCTTCCGGCGTACCCGCCGACGCCATTGCGCTGCCGTATCGCTTTGTGAAAGAGAATGCATTGGACCAAACCCAATTCGGTTACAGCACCCCTGATTTGGATCCCGGCCGAAGGCTTACGGATGCGGGCTCCAATGCGGATCCGGCCGGTGCGATCCGCGCCATGGCCCGGGAATTGGCGCGGTTGGTTGCGATGGGAGCCAAGCCGACGCTCGCTCCCGCGGCGCACAGTCTTCGTTGGTATCTTGCAGATGGAAAGCCCGCGCAACCCAAGGACCTGATGAATTGGTCGCATGTGATTTTGCCCGGGATGCCCGACGCGAAGCTGTTTGCCGCCCAGCCGCCGGCTACCGTTGGAGGCAAGACGGGGGGCGAGCTGAGCTACCCCGACCGATTGTTTGACCACATCAACGTCGATGCTCGCGGACATATTGTCGACTTGGGGGATTTGCGGTTTGGACCTAATCCGCGGCGCCCGGAGTCCCGCGCGCGTTCCGTCGGGCAGGCGGTTTTTGAATCCATCTGGATCGTCCTGCGCACTCATGCGCAGAATCGAGCCCATCTCGCCGGCGAGCCGCAACAGCCGTTGGAAGCCGATGCGTATCGCGAATCAGTGACGGGATCTTTGTCGGACATGTGGCAGGCGTTCTTCGGGACTGATGTTCCCATGCCTGACGAAATTCGGGCGCTTATGGCAGGCTATATCGAAAATGAGGCAGCGAACGGGTGGGTGTGGAATGCTCCCGGCGCCGTGACGCCCGGCATGCTGGCGGTTGCGGATTACTACCCGTTATGGGCGATTGCTTGGTACTTCGCCAAGCAAGCTTATATTGCGGGCGAGCAAGACGAGACGCGGCAAAGCATCGAAAAACTGGCGGAGCTCTTCCGGAATCTGAGGACACGCGTGGAAAACAACGGCGGCGAGCCGATTGCCGTCAATCGCGCGCTTTATCGCGACGTCATGGTTTTGCCGGAAGGGGGCGGGGCGATGCCCGAAAGCGTTTCGGAGGAGGAGACTGGGCGCCTCGAACAAGGTGTCGCCGATTTCGAAGCTTCAATCACCTCTCCCTGATCTTGGCGTAAGGCAGTGCAGGCTTGCGCGACTCTTCTTGCGCGGCTATACTGGCAACTCTAAATTCAGGGGCGCATAGCTCAGTTGGTTAGAGCGCTGCCCTCACATGGCAGAGGTCAGAGGTTCAAGTCCTCTTGCGCCCATTTTTATTCGTCAACGGACCTATGAGCGATCTCATCGAAAAATTAAGAGGGCTCCAGCAAGTCGACGGGGAGATCTATCAACTCCGCCGGCAGCAGGAGTCCAAGCCGCTTGAGCTTCAGGAAGCCATGGCTCGCGTTGCATCGCAAGAAGCCAAGGTCAAGGCGGCCGAGGCCCACCTGAAATCGCTCCAGCTCGCCCAGAAGGACAAAGAAGGGGAGCTGCAGACGCGAGAAGGGAACGTCAAGAAACTGCAGGGCCAGCTCTTTCAATTGAAGACCAATAAAGAATATTCGACGATGCAGCACGAGATCGATACGCTCAAGGCCGATAGCTCGCTGATTGAAGAAGTGATCCTGAAGTTTTTTGACGAAATCGAAACAGCCACCAAGGCCCGCCAGCAGGAACAGCAGGCGCTTGCCTCGATCCAGCAGGAATTTCAGGTCGAGGAAAAACGGGTCAAGGCTGATCTTGCCGTGATTCAGGAGCGGGTGGGCCAGTTGCAATCGTCGCGCACGTCGGCTCTGGAAGGAATTCCAAAGCCCGCGTTGGAAACGTACGAACGCATTTTAAATTCTCGCTACACCAACGGTGTTGCGATGGCCCCTCTGATCAAGGAATCCTGCGGCGGGTGTCACCGTCGCATGCCTCCCCAGGTTTTGAACGAAGTCCTTATCAAAGCCAAGCTCGTTATCTGCGAAAATTGCAACCGCATCCTGTATGCGGATGACGAAAAGCCCACAGTGTGAGCTTTTCGTCGACGGGGCCAGCCGCGGCAATCCCGGGCCGGCGGGCATCGGCATCTTCCTGCGCGACCCCCAGAGCGGCAAGACCCGCGGGTGGTGCCAGTACCTCGGCGAGACCACGAACAATGTGGCGGAGTACACGGCTCTGCTGCGCGCGCTCGAGCAGGCTCGTACCCACGGATGCGATTCGATTATTGTCCGCACCGACAGCCAGCTGCTTGCGCGTCAAATTTCCGGACAGTACCGCGTCAGGCAGCCGCACTTGATACCGCTGCACGAACAAGCGCGTTCGCTCATGCGCTTGTTTTTCGACTGCAAAGTCGTGCATATTCCCAGAGAACAAAATAAACAGGCCGACAAGCTGGCTAACCGCGGCATCGACGTGCGCGCCGAGCAGCTGGCCGAAGTGCTTATCGAGCTATAAAATAGGTAGTTGTTGAGAGTGTTCCGCCGCCGCCAGCGGCAGTCTGGCCGCCTCGCTGATTATTTGCGGGGAGGAAAGTCCGGGCTCCACCAGGCAGCGTACCCCGATAACTCCGGGGCGCCGGCACTTCATGTCGGCAGGATGCCTCAGCTTCGGCTGAGGACTCGTCGCGGCTGCGATGAGAGAGCCACAGAGACGAGTCTCGCGGGAAACCGCGAGGGTGAAACGCGGCAATCTCTACGCGGAGCAAGGCCGAACAGCCCAGTCCTTACGGAAGGCGTCTGGCCTTTCTTGCCCGCTTCGGTGGGCAAGAACTGGGGAGGTAGGCCGCAGGAGCTTGGCGGCAACGCCAGGCCCAGATGGATGGCCAGATCTCCTTGAAAGAGGAGAACAGAACCCGGCTTACAAGCGCGGGCGGCGGCGGAACTCTCTCAGCGTCTTGACGCCTCGCTGTCGGTAGCTTATACTGCCTGCACCATGACAACGACAACTTCAGCTAAGGGCAAGTCAGTAACCGACGGTTTCCGCATGCATGAGACGGACACCGGTTCGCCGCAAGTGCAAGTCACCCGCCTGACTGAGCGCATCAATCAGCTTGCCGGGCACCTTCAAACGCACAAAAAGGACTTCAGCTCCCGCCAGGGATTACTGAAGATGGTCAGCGAGCGTCGCACTTTGCTTGAGTACGTAAAGCGCAACGACGAGGACATCTACCGCAAGCTGCTCGACGCTTTGAGCCTGCGCAAATGACGGCCAAAGTATCCGCGCAGCTCGGTCGCGCGCCGATCTCTTTTGAGACCGGCTCGATCGCCCGCCAGGCAAACGGCTCTGTTGTTGTCCAGCAAGGCGATACGGTTGTTCTGGTCACCGCCGTTGCCGCCGAAAAGCCTTCCGACAAGTTTGATTTTTTCCCGTTCACTTGCGACTATCGTGAGCGCAGCTACGCCGCCGGCAAGATCCCCGGCGGTTTTTTTAAGCGCGAAGGCCGTCCGACCGAGAAGGAAATCCTTACCTCGCGTTTGATGGACCGGCCGATCCGTCCGTTGTTTCCCAAGGGTTTCGCGCATGAGATACAAATCATGGCCACCGTGCTTTCCGCCGACGGCCAGTATGACCCGGATATTCTCTCGTTGCTGGGCGCTTCTTGCGCGCTCAAGCTTTCGACGCTTCCGTTCCCGGACGCTCTCGGCGCCGTTCGCGTCGGCTACCTGAACGGTCAATTCGTCGTCAACCCGACATTTCAAGAACTGACCTCGAGCACGCTCGACTTGGTCGTTGCCGGTACGAAGCACGGCGTGACCATGATCGAAGCGGGCATCAAAGAAGTTTCCGAGCAGCAGGTGGTCGAGGCCATAGCGTTTGGCTATGAGCAGCTCAAAACCACGATCGCGCTGCAAGACGAGCTAGCTTCCCGGGCGGGCCGCAAAAAGCACGCCAATTGGACGATCACGGTGCCCAGCGAGGATCTGCTCAAGCAAGTGAAGCAGCTTGCCAAAGATGGCCTGGCGCAGATCAACCAGCCGGCTTCCAAGCGCGAGCGCCACGAAGCCCTGGGTCAGCTCCTTCAAGAAATCACAGTGAAATTGACCGCCTCCGGCGAGATCACAGCCGGCATGGTCAGCAAGGCTTTTGAGCACGTTGAATGGGAAGAGACCCGCCGAGAGATTCTCGACAAGAACGTCCGCATGGACGGTCGAGGCTTTACGGACCTGCGCCAGATCACCTGCGAAGTGGGTGTGCTGCCGCGTACGCATGGCTCGGCGCTGTTTACCCGAGGCGAAACGCAGAGTCTTTCCGTTACGACGCTCGGTACCAGCCAGGACGAGCAGCTCATCGAAGCGCTCGAAGGTCAATCGTACAAGCGATTCATGCTGCACTACAACTTTCCGCCCTTTTCGGTCAACGAAGTCAGGCCGAACCGCGGCACCGGCCGTCGTGAGATCGGCCACGGGGCATTGGCGGAGCGGGCGATCGAGCCAATGATTCCGCCCAAGGACGAGTTCCCGTACACCATTCGGGTTGTCTCCGATATCCTTGGCTCCAACGGTTCCTCGAGCATGGCGTCCGTTTGCGCGGGCGTCTTGTCGCTGATGGACTGCGGTGTTCCGGTCAAAGCTCCGGTCAGCGGGGTTGCCATGGGCCTTGTTACGGATGAAAAGCGGACCGCGGTGCTCACGGACATTTCGGGTTTGGAAGATCATATCGGCGACATGGACTTTAAGATCGCCGGTTCATCGATCGGCATCACGGCGCTTCAGGTGGACGTGAAGCTGGAGCACGGGTTAAGCGTTGACCTTATCAAGAAGATCATCTCGCAATCGAATCCGGCGCGCATGGCGGTGCTGGGCAAGATGACCGCCGTTATCGAGAAGCCGCGCGTTCAGATGTCGCCGCTCGCGCCGCGCATTACCACCTTCAAGATCAACCCTGAAAAGATCCGCGACGTGATCGGCCCCGGAGGCCGCATGATCCGCAAGATCATTGAGGAAACCGGCGTGCAGATCGATATCGAGGACGACGGCAGCGTTTCCATCGCGTCGAGCGATGCGGCCAAATCGCAGAAGGCTATCGACATCGTTCGAACATTAACGGATGACGTTGAAGTCGGCAGGATCTACCACGGTAAGGTGAAGCGCGTTACGAACTTCGGCGCATTCGTCGAGATTTCGCCGGGCAAAGAAGGGCTGGTGCATATCTCCGAGTTGGCCGACGGTTTCGTCAAAAAAGTGGAAGACGTCGTGAAAATAGGCGACGAGTTTCCCGTGAAAGTCATCGAACTTGACGAGATGGGCCGTGTTAATTTATCGAAGAAGAAGGCTCAACCGGCAGCACCTCCGGCACCCTAGGTTGTTGATCTCCTGACGGCTGCCATGGCCGCAAGGCAAAACTTGACACGAATTGCGAGCGTCGTTCTGACGGCGCTTGGCGTTTTCCTGCTTCTTTGCCTCCTTTCCTATCAACCCGCGGACATTCCGCTTCTCAGTTCCAGCCCGCAGCGGCCCGCCATGAATCTGTGCGGAACGGTCGGCGCCTGGATAGGGTTTGTCAGCCGCGCCGGGTTCGGCTGGGCCTCGCTGCTCGTGCCTGTTCTATGCTTCCTCTGGGCTTGGCGGCTATGGCGGGGCGACACCGCGGAGTTGGACGGCTTGTCCTTTTCGCTCGCCGTGCTGGCCTTGATGGCGAGTCTTGGCACGCTCTTGGCATTGGAAGGCGCGAATGAGCTGGCGCGCACGGATCTGGGCGGCGTCGCCGGATTCTTGTGCTCGGGCGCGGGCATTTATTACATCGGCCTCACCGGCACTTTCTTGGCCTCGGCTTGCGCGGCTCTCCTATCCTGGTGGATCGTGACCGGCCAGCCGATCGGCGGAAGAGAACTGATCCTTCTGCGTCAGGGATGGGGAGCGTTGGCCGGTTCAGGTCGGCGGCTCGGCAGGCCATCGCGCGATCGCGACAGAGATCATTCCAACGCCGGCCCGCGCGTGCGGCTCGGCGCAGGAATCAAAAACTCCGACCAAGACGAAGATCAGCACGAGCCTGTGCCGACCCGTGCTTTACCCGGCCCTGCGCCGGTGCGTATTCGCTCCACCGTGGAACCCAAACGCAAGCAACCCGCGCCGGTGCGCGTGCCCGTGGGGGATTATCCTTTCCCATCCATGGATTTGTTAATCACGCCTCCGCCTGTTTCTCAGCGCCAGATCACGGATGACTTGCAGCGCAACGCGCGCATATTGGAAGAAACACTCCGCGATTTCGGCATCGATACCCATATGGAAAGCATTGACCGCGGTCCAACGGTGACGCGCTATGAGCTCACCCCGGCACCCGGCGTTAAGCTCACGAAGATTGTGACCCTGGCGGATGAGCTCGCCCTGGTGATGAAAGCCGCGAGCTGCCATGTGGTCGCACCGATCCCGGGCAAAGGGCGCGTGGGCATCGACGTGCCGAACACGATCACGACCACTGTTTATCTCAAAGAAATTCTTACCTCGCCGGAGTTCACCGGCAGCCACTCGCCGCTGGCGCTGCCAATCGGAAAAGACGTGTCCGGTAACCCGATCGTGGTTGATTTGCGCGAATGCCCGCACTTGTTGATCGCGGGCGCGACAGGATCCGGTAAAACCGTAGCCCTCAACGGATTGCTGGTTGGCATCCTGTCGCACGTCACGCCCGATCAGGTGAAGTTCATCATGATTGATCCCAAAATGGTGGAGCTTTCGCTCTTCAATGAAATTCCGCACCTGGCGTGCCCGGTGGTGACGAACTCCAAGAAAGCGTCCGTTGTCCTGCATTGGGCGGTATCGGAAATGGAGCGGCGGTATCAGCTGCTCGCAAAGCTGGGCGTGCGCAACATCGACGGCTACAACACGCGCATGCGCGAGAACCCGCCGCCGAAGAAGCAGCCTAAACCCGTGGACCCGGACGGTGAGGCCGACGAGGGCGATGAGATTGAGCACGACGGGCCGCTGCCCTATTTGGTCATCGTCATCGACGAGCTCGCGGACCTGATGATGGTGGCCGCTCAGGACGTCGAAGGCGCGATCACGCGGCTGGCGCAGATGTCGCGCGCCGTCGGCATTCACATGATCCTTGCAACGCAGCGGCCTTCCGTCGACGTGATCACAGGCGTCATCAAGGCGAATTTTCCGGCGCGCATGGCGTTTCAGGTGGCTTCAAAGGTCGATTCGCGCACGATTCTGGACATGAACGGCGCGGACAAATTACTCGGCCGCGGCGACCTATTGTTCCTCAAGCCGGGCGCGGCCAAGCCGGTGCGCGCGCAAGGCGCTCTTGTCACCGACGGAGAAATTGAAAAGATCACAACATTCTTGAAGCAGCAGGGATCTCCGTTGTATGATGAACGCCTATTGGAGAATCAACGCCAGCCGGAAGGCGTTTTAGCGGCTGGAGAGAAAGACGAGCTCTATGACACCGCTTTGCAATTGGTGCTGGACACCGGCCAGGCATCGACGTCGCTCCTTCAACGCCGACTGCGGGTAGGCTACGGCCGGGCGGCTCGGATTCTTGACATTATGGAACAAGAAGGACTCATTGGTCCGCCTCAAGGCAGCAAGCCAAGGGAACTTTTGATATCTCGGGATCGAATGCAGCGCAAGGAGACCTAAGCCTAATGACGATCGGCTCGCAATTGCGGGAGGCTCGTACGGTTCGCAATCTCACGTACGCGGATGTCAGCAAGGTCACCAAGATCCAGCCATGGATTTTGCAGGCCCTTGAGGAAGATAGAGCAAACGAGTCGATTAGTCCGGTCTATGCAAAGGGTTTTTTAAGCAATTACACCCGGTTTCTGGGCATGGACCTTACTGAGATGGCCAAGCGATCCTTGCCCGCGGCTCCGGCACTAGCGCCCGCGCTTGCACCCGCGGCGATTGTCGCTCCCATCGTAGCTCCTGAGCCTGAAGTCGCGGCTCCCGGACCCATCGTGCACCGAGTAGTGGAACCGGCGGTTGTCGCGCCGGAACCGGTCGTTCTGAAGCCCGTGCCCATTATCGCTCCTGTCGTTGCATCGGCGCCTGTTGTTGCCCCGGAACCTGAACCGATGCGTGTTGAAGAGCCTGTGTTCGCGGAACCGGTCGCGGTTATGACGCCCGCGCCGGCTGTTGCGCCTGTCATCAAGCCTGCGCCGCGCATGGAACAGCAGACCGAGCCGGTTATGTTTGCTGAAACGCCGGTTGCGTCCCGGTCGGAACGCAAGCGCAGTGAGCCTCGCCAAATCACCATTACGGTGCCCACATTCCGGCTTCCGCGTTTGCGAATGCCTCGCGTGGAGTTGCCTCAGTTGCCTAGAGTCAAGGTCGTGATGCCGCACGTTGAGATGCCCTCGATGCAGATGCCGCGCATTCCGTTGCAGTTTGTAGCCCGGTTCGCAGCGGTCGCGGCAACATGCGCCATCATTGCCGGCGTTATTGCGGCGGACCCGCTTAAGCACTTGCCGAAAATCGCTTGGAATAGGCCGAATCACACGAAAGTAGCCAGTGTTGCGCCGCTTCCGGCCGCCAAAGCAATGGCGGCAAAGCCGGGAGCCGAAGTAAAGCCAGCCGCGCCAGACGCAGTCAAGCAGCCTTCTGTAAAGGCTGAGGCTGCTAAGATCGAAGCTAAGTCGGCTAAGCAGCAAGCAGAAGTAAAGGAATCTGCCGCCAAGGAAGCGGCTGCTGCCAAAGTAGCCGTAGCTAAGGAAACAGCTGCCAAGGAAGCGACCGCTAAAGAACAAGCAGCAAAGCCCGCTGCCGAAGCAAAACCAGCCGCAGCACCAAAACCAGCCACAGACGGAAAGCCGGCGGCGCAGGCCGCGGTCGCGCAGCCGATCATCGCGGCGAACAAGCCGCTTGAGCTCTCCATCAGCGCCAAGCGCAACACCTGGGTTCAACTTTGGTCCGACGGAAAACTCTTGGTGCAGCAGCGCCTTCGCCGCGGCGTGGAAGAGCGCTGGACCGCAAACAAGCGCTTTGAAATCATCGTTGCTAATCCCTCGCAAGTCGAGCTCGTTCTCAACGGAACGCCGATTACCAACGCGGCGCTCGTGAACGAAGGTCGTTTGCTCATCACGCACAAAGGGATCACACGGCTCACTGACACTCCATCATGAGCCAGCGGCCCCCGGCTGACGCGGCTACGCCGCCGTCAGTCAACTTGATCAGCCTGGGGTGCCCGCGAACGCTCGTTGACTCCGAACACCACCTCGGACGCCTGCAGCAGTCGGGCTTCCGCGTCGCCAAAGACGCGGAAGGCTCAGATGTGGTTATCATCAACACATGCTCGTTCGTGCAGGACGCGATCAAGGAATCCATCGACACCATCCTTCAAACCATCGAGCTGAAAAAGCAGGGAAAAATCAAAGCCGTGATCGTCGCCGGCTGCCTGGTTCAGCGGTTTAAAGACGGTTTGATCAAAGAGCTTCCGGAAGTAGACGGTTTTCTCGGTGCCGACGGTTTTACTGAGATCGAAACCATTGTTGAAAAGGCGCTGGCGGGCAAGCGGCCGAGCAGCCTGCGCAAACGCCCGCGCACCATGCAGTGGGAAGAAGGCAATATCCGCGCGCCGCTTTCTCCTCGGCACTACGCTTACCTCAAGGTTTCCGAAGGGTGCCGTAAGGGCTGCAGTTTTTGCATCATCCCCAAGATCAAAGGCCCGCTCGTGAGCCGTGCGATCGAGTCGCTGGTAAAGGAAGCCCGGCAGCTGGTCGCCGAGCGGCAGATAAAGGAACTGATCGTCGTCGGCCAGGATACGTCCGACTACGGCCTGGATATCTATGGCCGGCCGCGGATCGCGGACCTGCTGCGCGAGCTGGCGCGTATCGAAGATCTGCGTTGGATCCGGCTGCTTTATTGCCATCCGGCCGGGCTCAGCGATGAGATTATTGACGTTCTGCGCGACGAGCCGCGGGTGTGCAAATACCTCGATATTGCGATCGAGCACGCGGACGACCGTATGCTTACGCGCATGAACCGGATCACGACGCAAGCGCATCTGCGCGAGCGAATCCAGCGGCTGCGCTCCGCGGTGCCGGGCATCGCGCTCCGCACCTCGATTGTCGTTGGGTTCCCGGGAGAGACCGACGAGGCTTTTGAAAACCTCCTGCGGTTCGTGGAAGAAATCCGCTTCGAGCGCTTGGGCGGTTTTACCTATTCGCGCGAGGAAGGCAGCGCATCGTATCAATACCCGAATCAAGTCCCGGAGTCCGTTGCTAAAGAGCGATTGGAGCGGCTCATGCAAGTTCAGCAGGTGATCGCGTCCGACATGAACGCGCAGCTTATCGGTCGGACCTTGCCTGTGGTCATCGACGAGCCTGATCCCGACGACCCTCAGCAGTTCATCGGCCGCACCAGCGCCGATTGCCCGGATGTGGACGGTGCCGTGTTCGTCAAAAGTCCGGAGCTATTGCAGCCCGGCACCTGGGTCTCTGTCCAGATAACGGACAGCTATGAATACGATTTGGTCGGTGCGGTCGCTGGCTCTGCCGCTTAAGGGCGCCTTCCCGCGGGGATGACGTTCTCAACGGTCCTTACTCTTCTTCGCATTGCTCTGGCTGTTGGGATTCTTCCGCTGCTGTCGTCGGACCGGCCGGAGGCTTGGTTGACCGCGCTCCTGACGTTCGTTCTTGCCGGGCTCACTGATTGGCTCGACGGGTTCCTCGCGCGCCGCTGGCACCAGACCAGCCCGTTGGGCGCGCTCCTGGATCCGATAGCGGATAAAATTCTCGTGCTTGGGGTGCTGGGCATGCTGGCTTGGGAAGGAGTGATCCCGGCGTGGATCGTTTGGGTCATTGCTTTGCGCGAAGCGATCGTGACGGGCGCGCGGCTGCTTGCCGCGCGCAAAGGCGCCGTCTTGGCAGCCGCTAAAGAAGGAAAGTGGAAGGCCGCAATGCAGATGTTCGGTTTGGGTGTTTTCCTATTGTGGGGGTGGTTGCAGGCAAGCGGAGATCAGGCACCCTTTGCCGGATTGCTTTCGACTACGTGGATCGTGGCCAATGGCTTGTTGTATGTCAGCCTTGTGTTGACCGTCGCGTCAGGCATTTCCTTTTTCCACCGCAACGCCGCGATCTTGCGAAATGCGCTCGGATGAGAGTCTTTGCCGCGATCCCGCTCGATTCCGCAACGGTTCAGCGCCTAGGCAAGCTCAAGGCCCAGCTCGATGTTCCCGGCATTGATATTGCCTGGGTCAAGCCGGAGAATATCCACCTCACCCTCGTTTTTCTAGGTGATCTAACAGACGCGGATTGTAAGCAGGCGGGCCAGGCGCTGGCAAGCGTTGCCGCGGCGCACCAGCCCTTTTCCGTGCAGTTTGATTGCATCGGCGCGTTTCCCGGCGAACGTTTCCCGCGGATTATCTGGGCCGGCATCCGCACCGGAGCAGAACAAATGATCGCGCTCGGCGAAGGCGTGCGCGCCGCTTTGGCCGGCGTCGGCGAGGAAGAAGACCGCGCGTTCATGCCTCATGCCACGATCGGCCGCGTGCGGTCCACGCAAAAGACAGGAGAGCTGCGCGAAAAGCTGGTGCAGGCTCAGGCAGGCTGGGAAGCGACGCCGCTTGAAAAGATCACAAGCGTTCGCCTGTATGAAAGCCATCTGGGCCGGTTAGGGCCCACTTATCGCGTAGCCGGGGGATGGCTGCTCGGCGCGCCGAGTAAGTGAAGCCGGAGCGCGTTCAGGGCCATTTGCGCGGCCTGGCCTTTGATCATTTCGCGGCTGCCGAAGAATTGATGTCGCTCGGTCCGCGCGTTTTTGCCGTCCGCAAGGCCAATGTAAACAAGACCCACCGGTTTTGAGGCCGAACCGCCGCCCGGCCCCGCGATTCCGGTTATCGAAAGACCGATCGAAGACTCGGTTGCGCGCCGCACGCCGCTTGCCATGGCCGCCGCTGTTTGTCCGCTGACCGCGCCGTATTTCTTAAGGACAGCGTCGGATACGCCGAGTAAGCAGGTCTTCAATTCATTTGCGTACACAATGGCGCCGCCGCGGAAATAGCGCGAGCTGCCGGGAACATCCGTGAGGCGCGCGCAAACCAGGCCGCCGGTGCAGGACTCAGCCACGCCGAGCGTGCGACGGCGCTTCACGAGCAGGCGGCCGATGATGGATTCCATTTTTTCCTCGTCGGCCGCATAGATTGCCGGCCCGAGCGCTTTGCGAAGCTGCGAGCACAGGCTTCGAATCTGTTTTTCTGCGGCCGCGGGCGTACGGGCGGTCGCGGACAAGCGAAGGTCGACCGCCCTTAAGTGCGGGTAATAGCCGACCTGAACGTTTGCAGGAACGCCGATCTTTTCCATCAAGTGCTGCAGCTCGAGCTCGACCAGGCCGGCTGTGCGCAGCACGATAGAGGCAACGCATGGGCGGCCTTTAAGCCGGCTGAGCCTCGGCAGTATGGCGTGCTCCATGAGCGCCCGCATTTCCATGGGCACGCCGGGCAGAGAAATGATCAGTGAAGAGTCCATCTCGAGCCAGACGCCGGGCGCTGTTCCCAGGGGATTGGCAAGAGCCGAGGCGCCTTGGGGCAAATAAGCCTGCCGAAGCGCATCTTGCTGCAGCCGGCGGCGCCGCCGGGAGTAGAAGCGCCGGATGGCTGCCGCGATTTCCGGGTGAAGAATCAAGGGCCGGTCCGTAGCATCAGCGACGGCCGCGAGGGTAATATCATCCGCCGTGGGGCCAAGCCCGCCCGTGGTCAGGATCAAGCGGGAACGCCCCATCGCTTCCTGAATAGCGGGAACAAGGAGGGATGGATCGTCCGGCACGGATGTGCGGCGTACAACCGTGATGCCCAAACCCAGGAGGCGTTGGCTGATCCAAGCGCTGTTGGTGTCGAGCGTGCTGCCGCTGAGGATCTCGGAGCCGATGGTGAGCAGTTCGGCTTGCATGGCCGGATTATAGCACGGTGCCCGGACCCGCCGGCACCCTCTACCGACCGCTTTACAAGGGATTGAAGGCTTTCGTATAATAAAATGTTGTTTTCATCATAGATTCCTCACCCGCACGTAGAGGAGAGTCAAATGGCTGCACGTGATCAGGAGAAAGAAAAACAAGAAAAGCAGGACCGCGAGCGCACCGATCGCCGCAAAGCGTTAGAAGTGACGCTCAGTCAGATCGAGAAGCAGTTCGGCAAGGGATCGATCATGCGGTTGGGTCAGGACGCCAACTATGATATTCCCGCTATCCCCACCGGTTCGCTCGCTTTGGATATCGCGTTAGGCATCGGCGGCATGCCGCGCGGCCGCGTTGTTGAAATCTTCGGGCCGGAATCGTCGGGCAAGACTACCCTCAGCCTGAGCATGCTTGTTCAGGCTCAGCGGATGGGCGGCACCGCCGCGTTCATCGACGCGGAGCACGCGTTGGACCCGAACTACGCGCGAACCATGGGCGTGAACCTCGATGACCTGCTGGTATCCCAGCCGGACACCGGCGAGCAGGCGCTGGAAATCGCCGAAACGCTTGTCCGCTCCAACGCCGTGGATGTGATCGTGATCGACTCCGTCGCGGCGCTTGTGCCTCGAGCCGAGATCGAAGGCGAAATGGGCGACCAGTTTATGGGGTTGCAGGCACGGCTGATGAGCCAGGCGCTCCGGAAGCTGACCGCCGCTATCGCCCGCTCCAAAGCCTGCTGCGTGTTCATCAACCAGATCCGCGAGAAAATCGGCGTGATGTTCGGCAACCCGGAGGTGACTCCCGGTGGCCGCGCGCTCAAGTTTTACTCGTCGGTGCGGGTTGATCTGCGCCGCATCGAAAGCATCAAGCAAGGGGACGTGGCGATCGGCAACCGCGTGCGCGCAAAGGTCGTGAAGAACAAGGTCGCGCCGCCTTTCCGACAAGCCGAATTTGAGATCCTATTCAACGAGGGCATTTCCAGGGCCGGCGGAGTGATCGACGCGGGCGAGACGGCCGGCGTCATCTCGAGGCAAGGCAGCTGGCTTTCTTATGGCGACACGCGATTGGGCCAGGGACGCGAAAGCGCGCGGAATTTCCTAAAGGAGAACCCGAAACTGTTGGAGAAGCTGGAAGCGGAGATCCGGCAGAAGGCTAAGATCGAAGCCGCCGCCGCTCGTCCGCAGCCGGCTCCTGCGCAAGCGGAAGCTCCTGAAGCTCAGGGCGTGGAAGTGTGAGGACGAATCCCATGGCTCGCTCGATCCGTTGGTTAGGCATTGTGGTCGGTCTGGGGGTGATCGGCGCGATCGTGATGGCCGGGCGCAGTGTGGCCGGGCCCAGCGCAACGCAGACAACGCCCGCCATACTGGAGGCAGCACAGCAGCAGCCTGACACCGGCGTTGCCGGGGCGCTCGAGGCGGACTTCATCCGCATCAGCGAGATGGTCGGGCCGGCCATTGTGGGTATCTCCACGGAACAAATCGAAAAGGTGCGCCAGTTCATGCAGGGCCACCCGTTCTTCGGCAACGATCCGATGTTCGAGGAATTCTTCGGCGGCAGAGGCATGATGGAAGGGCCTCCGCAGGAATTCGCCCGCTTCGGCTTGGGATCGGGCGTGATCATTGACGCGCGCGGTTACGTGCTTACGAACGAGCACGTTGTCGCGGACGCGGACAAGATCACGATTACGCTTTCCGACGGGCGGAGTTTCCCGGGTGAAGTCAAAGGCAAGGATGCGCGCACCGACCTGGCGGTTGTGAAGATCAACGCCGACGGTATGCCGTTTGCAAAGCTGGGCGACTCTTCGAAGCTCAGAACAGGGCAGTGGGTCATCGCCATGGGCAATCCGTTCGGGCTGATGACCGGCGAAAGCGGTCTGCCGAATGAACCGACGCTAACCGTAGGCGTGATCAGCGCCATGAACCGCCGGCTTCCGAAGATAGCGCCGGACCGGGACTATTCCGGTCTGATCCAGACCGACGCGGCGATCAATCCCGGCAACAGCGGCGGACCGCTCCTGAACCTGAAGGGCGAAGTGATCGGCATCAACGTGGCTATCCTCACCAGCTCGCGCGGCTCCGAAGGCATCGGGTTTGCGATTCCCGCGGACAAAGCCAAGCGGATCTTGACGGACCTCATCGAAGGCCGAAAGGTCGTGTATGGCTGGCTCGGCGTCGAGATCGGAAACGCGAAGCCTGAAATGGCCAAGATGTTCGGCTTAAAAGAAGGAGAGGCGGTGCTGGTGAATAAGGTTATCCCAGGCTCTCCCGCTGACC
The DNA here is from genome assembly GCA_023247195.1 of Candidatus Omnitrophota bacterium. GTDB lineage: Bacteria > Omnitrophota > Gorgyraeia > Aquiviventales > Aquiviventaceae > JAHFGY01. The sequence goes on from JAHFGY010000022.1 coordinate 18,097, forward strand.
AGGCCGGACTGCAGCGCGGCGATCTGATTCGGAGCCTCAACGGCGAGCCGATACGTTTCGCGCACGAGTTGAGCGAACGGGTGGCCACGATTCCCGCCGGCAATGAAACGGAGATGGAAGTTTTCCGCGACGGCAAGCCGTTAACGCTAAAGGTTAAGATCGGTGAACGGCCGGCAACCAATGAAGGTTCCCAAGAAAAAGAAGAGGAATCCTGGCGCGGCATTCGCGTGGCGGAACTGTCGTCGCCCTATGCCGAGGAGTTCGATATTCCCAAGGACGGGAGCGGCGTGCTGGTGATCGCGGTTGATCCGGCAAGTCCGGCTGCGGATGCGGGTATTTTTCCGGGAGAAGTGATCGAGGAAATCAACCGGCAGCCGATTGCCAACATCGACAGCTACCAGAAGGCGATCGCCAAGATACAGCCTTTGGAAAACGCGCTTGTCCGCACACACCGCAAGTATGCCTTTATCAAAGGCCAGGAGTGAGGCGGAGGTCCTCGCGGCGGTTCGAGCTTATACGCAGCGCGGCGTGCATTCCACTTCAGAAGCCCGGAAGTTCCTGACAGACCGTGGGACAGATGAGGCCCGCTTGGCGGGCCTCATCTGTGTCCTCGAGAAAGACGGTTTGCTGGACGACAGAGTCTGCGCCCGGCTTTGCGCCGAGCACTGGGCGCGGGCGGGTTATGGCACACCGGTCATACAAGCCAGGCTCTCGGAAAAGGGATTGGATGATTCCACGATCGCGGATGCGCTCTTGCGGCTTAACGAGACAGAATCGGATGAAGACCGGGCGCGCGGCTGGCTTGCGGGCCGCGGCCGCAGAAACGCATCCGTCCGCACGCTGGCACGGCAGCTCCTTGGCCGCGGCTTTGAGCGCGCGTTGATTGCGCGTTTATTGAAGCTGCCGGAAGAGGAGACTGATCTGTCCGAATGAGTTCCACCCCTGTGTTCACAACAGCCCAATTGCGCGAGCGCTACCTTGCTTTTTTCGAGAAGCGCAGTCACGCGCGCAAGCCGAGCGGCCAGCTTATCCCCGTTGATGATCCGACGGTGCTGTTCACATCGGCCGGCATGAGCCCGTTCAAGCCGTATTTTCTTGGCTTAAAGACGGATCTCGCGCGTGCGACCTCCTGCCAGAAGTGCTTGCGCACCGGCGACCTGGATGCCGTGGGCGACGCCAGCCACCATTCGTTCTTTGAAATGCTCGGAAACTTTTCGTTCGGCGATTACTTCAAAAAAGAAGCGATCGCGTGGGCATGGGAGTTCCTGACCGGAACCGTTGACTACGCCGGAAAGCCGAGCCCGGATGCCACGACGCTGTGCTTGGGGCTGCCCAAGGAAAAGCTTTGGGTCAGCATCTACGAGGAAGACGAGGAAGCGTTCGGGTTATGGCAAGCGCTCGGCGTGCCGGCGGAACGCATCCGCCGTTTCGGCCAATCCGATAATTTTTGGCCCGCGAACGCGCCTAAAGAGGGGCCGAACGGCCCGTGCGGTCCATGCTCCGAGATTTATCACGATGCGGACGGAAAGGTTCAAGGCCCGCGGTCGGTGGAGATTTGGAACCTGGTCTTCACGCAGTACGACCGCCAGCCCGACGGCGGCTTGAAACCGCTTCCGCGCAAAAATATCGATACCGGCATGGGGCTTGAGCGGCTCGCCAGCGTGATCCAGCAGGCGCCGAGCGACTACGACACCGACGGTTTTAAGCCGATCATGGACGCGATCCGCAAGCTGGCCGCGAGCGGCACGCCGGGCACGGTTCAGGCGGATGCGATCGCGTACGCGCAGCGCGGCATCGCGGATCACCTGCGCGCCATCGTGCACCTGATCGCCGAAGGGCTCGCGCCCTCGAATGAGGGACGCGGTTATATTCTGCGCATGATCATCCGCCGGGCGTTTTTGCGCGCGCGGGGGATCGGGCTG
>JAHFGY010000023.1:0-1474 GCA_023247195.1 Candidatus Omnitrophota bacterium
GCGCTTCCCTTCGGCATCTCTTGGTGAACGATACCGCTGCCGGCGGTCATCCACTGCACGTCGCCCGGGCGGATAACGCCCCGGTTGCCCAAACTGTCCTGATGCTCCACGTCGCCGTCGAGCACATAGGTGATGGTTTCGATGCCGCGGTGCGGGTGCCAGGGGAATCCGCGCACGTAGTCGTCGCGGTTGTCGGACTGGAAGCAGTCGAGCAGGAGGAACGGATCTAACTGCGGAACCTCATGGAAGCCGAAGACGCGGTTGAGGCGGACGCCGGCGCCTTCCATGGTCGGGATGCTTTTCCAGACTTTCTTGATTTGCCGTACGGGAGGGCGCTTGTCCATGAGAGAGCCTCCTGGCTACTGAGGGTTCCTACACCACGGATGCATCATAACACCGCTCAACGAGCGACATCATAGAGCCGAACATAATCGACCACCATTTGCTGCGGCAGCTGGGTTTCACCGGTCGGGCTTCCCCATGGCCGGTCGCCCCCGACCGCGACATTCAATAGCAGGAAGTGCTTGTACTTGCCGAATACCCATTGCCCCGGGAACCAGTCCGCCCGAGCGCGGCGGTACAGCTGGCCGTCGACGTAAAACCGCATCTCCTCCGGCCGGTCGTCGAGCGAAAACGCATATTCGTAGCGATACACGTGCCACCCCGTCACATCCTGCCCCTGCGGAAACACATAGGATTCGGACTGCCCGACCATAACGTCTTCGTTTTCCTTTGAAGCGCCGACGAGCGATGAGACGGCGCGCGAGGCATCGGCGCCGAAAACCTCGACAATGTCCCGCTCGCCGCACAGCGGCCACGGGGTTTCATTGCCAAATCCGCCGGTCCAGATCGCGGGGCCGAGGCCGGCGCCGGCCGGCAGCTTTGCCCGGATCTCCATGGCCCCGTAAGTGAATTCGATCTTCTCGCGCGTGTGAATGCGCGCGGAGGTGAACCCTCCGTAGTCCTCCAGCCGGACAGTGATGACGAGATTGCCCTGCCCGTCCAAGGCCAGGTTCTCCGGGCGATCTTGATAGGTCTGAAGTTCATGCGCGCCGAAACCGTGGCCTCCTGTTTCGATGTTCCAGGAGCGCGAATCCGGCGGGCTTCCCGCAGGGCCGTTGAACTCATCCGCCCAGCGAAGCGTCCATGCCTGCTCGTTCACGCTTTCAGGCTTCACGATCTCAGGTTTCGGGATTTCAGGATCCGCGACAGCGGCAAGGGAGCTCACCAAGACAGCGAAGGTTGTAACGCAGATGATTCGGCTGAGTTTCATTTTGAGTGTCTCAATTATAGCAAGGCTTACTTCGGGGGAGAACACGTGCTGCGAGGAATCTTACGGCTCAAGCGGGTCTACTAAAGATAGGTATCTGTTTCGTCTGCGGCGAATAAAAAGGCACAGCAGAGTATTAGCCCCAAGACGAGACTGATTGCAATTCGGATGCGTTTGCCCATCGCGGCTCATAGTAAAGGCCGC
>JAHFGY010000023.1:1574-12056 GCA_023247195.1 Candidatus Omnitrophota bacterium
GAGGTGTATCGCGACAGCGGGTGCAGCTACGTCAGCAACGACCAGTACGCTTCGCGCACGGTGATTGCCGCGAAAATGAAGTCGCTCGGTGTCAACGCTGTGCGGATGAACTACTCCCAAAGCTACTTGAGCCAAGCCGACAACCTCAACAAATTCATGGACGTCATGCAGACGCTTGCCGCTCAGAGCATCTACTCCATGCCAAGTGATCACACCTATACCGGAAGCGCCCTGACTAATCACCGGAACGCCTACCCGCTGATGCGCTCCATTGTCGAGCAGGCCAGAACCAGAGGCATCGAAGACCTGCTCATTCTCAACCCCTACAATGAGCCCGGCCCTGGCCCTTGGGCAGATTGGGTGGCCGCTAATAAAGACACGTTGGATTTCATCCGCAAAGACCTAAAGTTCACCGGCGTGGTTGTTCTAGACGGGGTCAGTTGGGCCGCGGCCTTTGATGCCCCAAGTTTTCAAACCCTGATGGGCTACGATGCGACCCTGTTGGGTGGCAAGCATAACCTGGTGTTCTCAAACCACTGGTACCCGAACATTGATCTCGCAAATCCCAAAGCGGCGAACGCGGCCTCGAACACCATTCCCGTGGTGATCGGCGAATTGGGCCAGGAGAACCCCGGGGCCAGCAGCCTCAACCCCGGCTATGTGACGGCTGTTGTGGGTGATGTCATCTCCAACGGAATCACCCGAGGGCACAACGGCGCCTTTGCGTGGATATGGAATTGGTGCGACACCAACAGCATGACGGATTACGGCAATAGCTATGTGAACCTCTGAAATCGAGCTCAGCCTGGCGGCCAGCGATGGCCACCTGGAACGCTTCGTGCGGCGCATTCTTCCTGAAATCAAACCCAAAGCACCCTCTCAGCAAGAAAGCCTGGCTGTGCCCGGCCTTGTGCCGAACACAAACTATATAGTACGCATTCGAGCTGCCGACGAGAGCGGAAACGACGGGCCATGGTCCGCTGATACGTCCTTCAGAACCGCGGCGCAGTGACGGGTGAAGCGAGGCTTTTAGCGGGCTTTTGACGATTGTTGCTGGCCGCGCTCGATTACACGCTTAACACGGGCGGCCAAAATATCTTTCTCGAAAGGTTTGGTCAGGTAATCGACCGCCCCCAGATCCAAACCTTTCAGTTCGTCGGCTTGGTTGCTTAAACCCGTGAGAAATAAGACCGGTATTTGCAGGCCTTTTTGATTCATGACTTCCAGCAATTTGAACCCGTCCAGATTCGGCATATTGACATCCGAGATAATCAAATCAAAGGAGCGTTTTCCCAGTATCAACAGCGCTCCTATGCCATCCTCTGCCAAGGTAACCGAGTAACCTCGATTCTCCAGCACTTTTCCGGTCAAAAGCCGCGTATCGCTGTCATCGTCGACTATCAAGATAGAGGGCTGCTCGGTCTTGGCGGGCGCCTGCGCGGGAGCGGCCGGCTGAGGCTGATCGACCGGCACGCTCGTGGTAGAAGCGGGTTCGGCCTTATGATTTTGAGAAATCGCAGGCTCTTCCACCAGGATTTGTTCATAAACGTCGCGCGGCGCACACTCAAGAGCCACGACCTTGCTTACCGCATGGTGGCTGACCAGGTATCCGTTTCGATCGCGGACATACTCCCTGATTTCGTTCACTGACCGGTTGGTCCGGATCAAGCTCTTAATGTCCGTATCGCAAGAAAGAACCTCGACCACACCCACCCGTCCTTGATAGCCGGTCCCGTTGCATTGGGTACAACCCACCGGCTGCGCCACCTTCGCGGGCGGCGTCGGCGTATACGGAGCAAGCATTTCCAGCTCCGCGGCAGTTGGGCTGACTACCTGCTTGCACTGGCTGCATAACTTCTTAAGCAGCCTCTGGGCGACAACACCGAGCAATGTATCGGCCATCGCCCCTCGGGTAGTCCCCAACCGCTCCAACCGAAAAATCGCCGTGGTTGCGTTCGACGTATGCAGCGTGGTGATGGTGAGATGGCCGGTGCTTGCAAAATCCACGCAGATCTTCGCCGACAAGGGATCGCGGATTTCACCGACAAAGAGAATATCGGGATCCTGCCGGACAACGGACTTCAATACCGATTCAAATGTCACTCCGGCTTTTTCATTCACCTGCTGCTGATTCGCGAAAGGAATTCGATACTCGACGGGATCCTCAACGGAAGTTAAGCTTCGCGAACGGCAGTTGATCTGGGCCAATAGACTGTAGATGGTGGTTGTTTTTCCGGATCCGGTAGGCCCAACCACCAGAATCAGCCCGCGGCTTTGATTGGCCAACATCATCAAGGTATCCGCTTGTTCGGGTGTCATGCCAAGCTCTGCCAGCGCTTTTGGCCGCATATATTGATCCAGGATACGGACCACGAGACTTTCACCGCTGGGTGTTGAAGTGGAGGCCAAGCGCAACTTATAGTTGGTTGAGCCGATCTTCATCTCAAAAGCGCCATCCTGTGGCTTGCGACGCTCCGCGATATCCATGTTGCCAAGAATCTTGAAACGCGAAATCAGCCTGGCGCCCATATCCTGCTTAAGCGTATAAAGCTCACGCATATCCCCATCCACGCGCAGGCGGACTACGTAGTGCGATTCTTTGGGTTCCACGTGTATGTCGCTGGCTCGGTGGGTAATGGCTGCGGAAATAAGATTGTCGCTCATCTGGACTGTTGATTGCCCTTCCCCATCATCGAGGCCTGAAGCGTCCTGTTCATTCAAAGCCGGAAGGGACTGGTCACTCGACAGGTGAGATTGAACGCCCAACAAGAACCGGATGGCGTCCGGCTCGATCACAGCTAACTCAAGAGATCCTTTTTCAAACCGGATTCGCATCGTGAGCGAACTCACCAGCTCTTCATCAAAAGGATTGGCCAGGACAAAAATCGTTTTCCCGGAAGAATCTTTCAGAGGGACGACAAGGTTTTGCCGGCAAAACGGCGGAGGCAGCAAGTCGAGCTGGATGAGCTCCGGGTTGATCGAGGGAAAATAGCGAAGACCGCTCCATTCGGCGACAAATTTCGCCAAAGCGTTGACCGGCAACCCCAGAATGCCGGTTAGGTTGTAAAGTTCCGATACTTTAGTGACTTGCTGCATTTGCTGCCACTTCTCCGCCGACACATCGAGCTTCTTGCGCAGAAACTGCTTGAACTCATCGAAACGCGACGGAGTTCCCAACGAATTCGCCGGCGCTTTTGGCTGAGCCGCTGCCGGCGGCTGATTTTCGAATTTATCCCAACGGGATTTCGTATCTAGGTGCCTCCGAATCCTTTCGCACAGATCCTCGGCTTGCACGGGCTTTTCCAGATAGTCCGTCGCACCCACGGCAAAAGCCTTCGCCTTATCTTGCGCCGTCCGCAGAGCGGTCAGAAACACAACCGGGACCGTGGCGGTCTCCTTGCGGCCCCGCACGCGCTGGCAAAACTCATATCCATCCATCTTGGACATCATGACGTCCAAAAAGATAAGATCCGGCGCTCCCTTTTCGATTACTTTCAATCCTTCCTCGGCGCTACCGGCACAAACGGTCTCGTAGCCGGCTGATTTCAGATTCTCGGCGGCAAGCCGCAGGAAATCCATTTCATCATCGACCATTAATATTCTGGGCTTGTTCGGGCTAGTCATGGCTAAGCTCCACATGGTCGAGGTAGAAAAGCAACTCCTTAACCTGGCGCGTGATCGCGTCAGCGTCTTTGGCCTTTGCGGAAGCTTCCATCTGGGCGCCTATCTCTGAAATTTTTTCAAAGCCGTACCCACGACCGGCTCCCTTCATGGAATGCCCAAGATGACGAACCGTTTCATAGTCGCCGCGACCCAGAGCCTCTTCAATCGTCTGGCTATCCTTGCGACGGTTGACCAGAAAATTCGGTATAAGACTCTCGAGCTCCGGATCAACGCGCACAATAATCTTGGATTCCTTGTCCGCTTTGGGCTCTTTAACGGGACTGCCATTGTTGGCAGTGGCGTGTCCATTGGGCGTCGAGTAAGCAGCGATCGTCTTCAGCAGCGTTTCTTTCTTCACCGGCTTTGTAACATGCGCCACACACCCTGCCTCCAAGCTCTTCTGAATATCTTCTTTCATGGCATCGGCGGAAAGCGCGATGATCGGCACAGACGGTCTGGAACTCTTGGATGCCTGAGCCTGTTCCCATTGTCGAATGGCCTTTGTCGCGCTATAGCCATCCATTACCGGCATGTGCATGTCCATGAAAACGAGGTCATACGCCTCTGACTGAAACTTCTTAACCGCTATTTCACCGTTCTCAGCCAACTCGAGCTGATGGGGGCTGTTGCGAAGGTAAGCTTGCACAAGAATCCAGTTGTCCGGAGAATCTTCCGCAACCAGAATGCGAAGCGGCCGCACCGCTGGCGTGGCCGCGGCCGGTTTCGAAGCAGTAGCCGCAATAGCCATTTGCTGGCCTACCGCTGTTTCAACGGCCGCACGCAAATCCGTCATTTTTACCGGCTTTACCAAATACCGAGCCAGCCCCAGCTGTTTGGCTCGATCCATATCGCCTTTACGGTTGTCTGAAGTCAGCATCATGATGGTAGCGACCAACTGCGGCTCAGACTGGACCGCCTGCGCGACTTGGAAGCCGTCCATGTCCGGCATTCGGCAATCCAAAAGCATCAGGTCATAGGGAGTTCCCGCCGCACATGCTCGCTTTAATTCAGCCAGACCGATTGCCCCACTCTCCGCATCCCGGACTTCCACTCCCCAGCGGCTGAGCATCTCGCGCAGAATGAGGCGATTCGCGTCGTTGTCATCAACGACTAATATTTTCAGACCTATCAACGGGCCTGCCTCTGTCACAACCGGACGCCCGGTCGTGGGCTGGATGCCAAGATCTATGGTGAAGCTAAAAGTCGTTCCCTTGCCCAACTCGCTGGTGACCGACAAGCGGCCTCCCATCAGCTCAATAATTTTCTTTGAAATGGCCAGCCCAAGCCCTGTGCCTCCGTACTTGCGGGTTGTGGAAGAATCCGCCTGCGTGAACGGTTCAAAAATCTTATCGATTTTATCGAGAGGGATACCGATGCCTGTATCCTTCACGTCAAAGCGTAGTCGGCAGGCGCCCTCTGCAGCAGATGCCTTCTGAGCGACCTCAACAAACACCTCACCCTTCTCGGTGAACTTGATGGCATTTCCGATGAGATTGACAAGCACCTGGCGAAGACGATGCGGATCGCCGATCAATACCTTGGGGATTTCCGGCGCGATCCGGCAATTGAGCTCAAGATTCTTCTGGTGGGCGCGAACCGCCATCAGCTCAATCGAGGACTCCACGGAAGGCTGCAGCTCGAATTCAGTCTGCTCAATGTCTAAACGCCCCGCTTCCACCTTCGATAAATCAAGAATATCGTTGATCAAATCCAGCAAATTATTCGCTCCTCGGCTGAGCACCTCAACGTAGTTTCGTTGATCGGTATCCAGTTGCGTCTCCGTGAGCAGCTCCGCCATTCCGATGATCGCGTTCATGGGCGTGCGGATTTCGTGGCTCATTGTCGCGAGGAACTCCGATTTAGCCCGGGAAGCCTCCAACGCAATATCGCGCGCGGTGCGAACCTCTTCCAAAGCCGCGTTGCGTTCTTGCTCGAGACGAATGCGTTCCTGCTTCGCTTTGTGGTGCTCGATGGCCCGCCCGATAACGGTCGGCAATATATCTTTTAAGTTAACGTCTTTGACGATGTAGTCCGACGCGCCTTCCTTAATCGCTTCCACGGCAACTCGCTCGCTGCCGGCCGATGTCTCAAGTACAAGCGGCACATCCACATGCGCGGCCCTCAGCCGCTTCAGCACCTCAATGCCGTTCATTTCAGGCAAACGGTAATCGCAAAGAATCACATCAAAAGGCTGTTCCGTCGCCTTTTTTAGGCCTGTCGTAGCGTCTAATGCCGAGTCGATGACGTACTCGGGTAAATCCCTCAACGCCCTCTTCGTGAGGGTAATCTGGTCCGGGTTGTCATCGATCACTAGCAAGCGAATCGCCATCGGTGTGCCCTCTGAAAAAAATATAGACTTTAAAAAGTATACCTGATCAGTAGATATTAATTTTTGATAAAGGGAATAAACAAGCAGCTAATGCGGAGGTCAAACTTTAGTCACGGCAGAAATACAGCGCTGCGGTCAGCGCAATGCCAACCGCATACATCGCGAGGGTGTTTGTCACGAAGTAGGGGTAGCCCATCAAGGCGAGACCGATGAAGCCCATCTTGATGTTGGCCTGCCCTTTTGCGTACGAGAGAGCTACCAAACCGATCCCCGAGAAGATCAGCCCGCCGATCAGGTTTGCGACCATTTACTCTTCCGGCGGCAAAGAGAGCTCGGCCGCGGTCTCGATACCGGCCGCAACCTCGGGAATAATCCCCAGGGTTTTGTAAATAGGTCGGACCGCTTCCCGGATGTCGGGAAGCTGCTTGTAGAACCAAAGCGCTCCTCCCAAACAACAAATCCCTGAGATGAACAGCGTATGCGGCACGCCGATTATGTGAGACAGGCTGCCTGAGAGCAAACTCCCGAAAGGGGCCGCGCCCATAAAGGCCATGATGAAAAGGCTCATCACGCGCCCCCGCTTGTCGTCCTCAACGATTGTTTGCAAGATGGTATTGCTGGCCGCCATCTGGACCATGAATCCCCAACCCGTGATCACAAGAAAGAACAGCGCCGGCCAGAGAGACCGCGAAAATGAAAACGCGATCAATCCGATTCCAAAAACAGCCGTGGCGAGCGCAATGATCCGGCCAAGCCCCAGAACCGTTTTTCGGGATGCCAGCCACAGCGCTCCGATCAAGGCACCGGCGCCCGAGGCTGCCATCAGAAACCCGAGGATGTGCGGGCCGCCGTTCAGGATCGCGCTCGCAAACACCGGCATCAGCACCATGTAAGGAACGCCCATCAAACTTACCAATGCGATGAGAGCCAGAAGAGACCGGATGGGCTTGGATTTCATCGCATACCTAAAACCTTCCTTAAATTGCCCCATCCCGCTCGCTTGAGTGTGGCTTAACGGTGCCCTGGCCTCGAGTTTCATGGCCAGGAGCGCCGCGATCACGGCCACATAGCTCACCGCATCCAGCAAGAAACACCATCCCTCGCCGGTCGCGGCAATGAGAGCTCCCCCGATCGCGGGGCCTATCAACCGAGCGGCATTAAAAATGGAAGAATTCAAAGCAATGGCGTTGCCCAACTCTTCCTTTTTCTCAATGATCTCCACGATGAACGCTTGGCGGCAAGGCAGGTCAAAAGCATTCACCAAACCTTGAAAGACATTTAAAGTCAAAAGCCAAGGGATGGTGATCTGATGGCTCAGCGTCAGGATCGCAAGCGCGAGAGATTGCAGCATCGAGCAAGCCTGCGTGATCATCAACAGCTTGTGCTTATTGCGCCGATCGACGATCAGCCCCGCGAAAGGCGACAAGAGAAAAGCCGGCAGTTGCCCCGCGAACCCGACCATTCCCAAAAGAAACGCTGAGCCCGTCAGCCGATAAACCAGCCAACTGACCGCGATACTGGTTATCCAAGTCCCGATCAGTGAGATGACTTGGCCGGCGAAAAATAACCGGTAATTGCGATACTTCAAGGTCCTGAGCATAAACGTCATATTCATTGGAGCTTGTGCCGCGCAAAGGTGCCGCGGACGCCGTTCAAAAACGCCGCGCCAAAGAGCACAGCGCCGCCCACGCCGGCCATGCCGGTCGAAGCGAGGAGGATCAGCTTACAAATAATAAAATAGATGAATAACAGCACCGAGCAAACCCGGCTCTTCTTTTTTAGGCCAAAGAGAAGCCCGGCCATAATCGCCACGTCGACCAACCCTTCCAATCCCATTCCAAAAACGCTGAAACCAAAAAGCGGCAGAATGGAAAGAATGAACGTCAGGACGGCGGAGACAACCCCGAAATTGAAGGCCATCTCGATCGCCCTATCCGCCTCAAGCTGCGTCTTGATGCTTGGCCAAAACCAGTTGGATTTGCCGGCCGAAGCCAGCGAAAGCTTATGCTCCGAGGCGTGCACTTCCACGCCATCAACCAGCAGCCGGCAGCGGCACCGCAGCAGACCCGCTACCTGCATGATCACCTTGAATTCATGAGGGCTGCCATCCATGGGCCTCTGGAAAACATGCGTGCCTTTCCAGCTCTTAACGCCCGCTTCGACCACCGGTTCCCCATCAAAAAATAGAGTACGGTACCCCATTTCATCAATGACAACCCGGACGGCGTGGCCGTTTACAGGCAGGGTCGTGTCCAGCATCGGCATGGGACATTGTATAGCACAGCCTTGGCTTGACTAGTAGACATCTGTTTACTAGTATGAATTTACTATGCCGGAATCAACGATCGTTCAGCAGATTATGGACCCCCCTCCGCCGGCCCCTGACGGGCTTCACCTGGTGATAGGCCCTTATTCCCTCCAAAGCCTGGTTCTCTTGTCGCTGGCCCGCTACCTCTGTGCCGGGCGGCGGGTTTATTGGATTGATGCGGGAAACGGGTTTGACGCCTACGGGCTCGGCCAAGCCGCCCGGGCCGCTCAACTGGACGAGCGCCGGGTCCTTTCCCATGTCCAGGTGGCCCGCCCCTTCACCGCTATTCAAATGAACGGCATGCTCTCCAGGCAGCTTCCGCAGATTCCACGCGCATGCCCCGTGATTCTGTCCGACCCCATGGCGCTCTTTTACGACCTTGAAATGCCGGAGAACGACGTGGCCCGCGTCTTTCGCGACTTCATCCGGGTGGTGCGCGGCCTGTCTTTGCCGGTGCTGGCCCTGGCTGTCGCGCGCAAAGCTCCGGAGCAACGCAGCCGCCTTTCCCCGCAGTTGCTCCGGGAAGCGCGAACCGTGGCGCGAATGGCGATTACGCCCCAAGAACGGCAGCTCGGCTAATGGGCCGCACGCTTCCGACCGTCGTTCAATTGATCCAAAACGAAGAAGAAGCCTGGAAGCATTTCCGCCGCGCCTTGAGGAAAGAGGATCAGGAGGCCTTTGACCACCTGTGGCGGTTCTGCCGAAGACACGCCGCCCCGATCGCCATGGGCAGCCGCGCCGTGCCGAACGACGCGATGATGCTCGCCATGCTCGTGGGGCTCTGCCGAATGGTCATGGAATTGCGCGAAGAACTGGAGAAAACGAATGGCAAGCAAGAGGCTGCAGGGGTGGATCTTTGACGCGTACCCCGAGGCTGACGGGATGCGGGTCTGGATTATCACCCCCGAAGGACGGAATCATTCTTTTCTGGACGGCTGGTCGCCCCGGTTTTACGTGGGCGACCAATTTAAATCGGTTATCTCTTTTCTAAAATCCAAGCGCTTTCCCACCTCGGTTGCTCCGCAGGAACGCATCGAGGTTTTCTCAGGCGAGCTGAAATGCGTGCTCGAAGTCAAAGTACCGGTTGAGCATTACTTTTCACTGGCCGGCGAGCTCCAAAATCAGCGGGTCAGCTTGTTCGACGCGGATATCCACCTCGTGCAGGCCTACCACTACGACCGCAACCATTTTCCTTTGGCCCGCTGCGCATTTGTCGTTGAAGACGGCCGGCTGCTCGAATGGCAGCTCAACGACGACCCTTGGGCGATCGACTACCCGCTGCCGCCGCTCCGGACCATGCACATGGCCTTGACCGGTTCCGACACGGCGGGGCGCATCGACCCCAACCACTCGGTCCAGGGATCGCTTTCGCTCGCATGGGAAGACCGCTTGTATGTTTTGGAAGGCTCTCCCGAAGAACAATTGGAGTCGCTGAGGAATCGCCTCCAAGACTGGGACCCGGACGTCATCACGTCTGAATGGGGCGACAGCCTCGTGCTGCCGCGTATTAACCAGTGGTCCGAAAAATGCCGGATACCGGTGCCCTTTTCCCGCGATCCCGGCAAATCCATGGCCGGAAGAAACAGCAGCCGAACCTTTATGACCTACGGCCGAACGGTGTATCAGGGCGGCCTGAAGCATCTCTTCGGCCGCTGGCACATCGACGTGGAGAACAGCTTCTACGTCCGCGAATGCGGCACCGACGGCTTGTTCGAGATGGCGCGCATCGCGAAGATCCCGATCCAGCGGGCGGCGCGCTGCACCATCGGCACGTCGCTGACTTCCATGCAGATGGCCGAGGCGCGGCGGCGCGGCATCTTGATCCCCATGGACAAGCAGCAGATGGAAGACTTCCGCCCGGCGAGCGAGCTGCTCATCGCCGACAAGGGCGGGCTCGTGTACGAACCGGAAATCGGCTGGTACGAAAACGTGGCGGAGTACGATTTCGTTTCCATGTACCCGGCGATGATGGTGAAGCAGAACATTTCTCCGGAAACGGTCAACTGCGCCTGCTGCCGCGATAACCGGGTCCCGGAAATCGGGCACAATCTTTGCCAGAAACGGCGCGGCATCGTACCCAACGTGCTGGCGCCTATTCTCATCAAGCGCGCCGAGTACAAGAAGCGCGCCAAGCAAGGCGGACCGCACGCAGCATCCTATAAACGCCGGGCCGCGGCATTCA
>JAHFGY010000023.1:12066-19846 GCA_023247195.1 Candidatus Omnitrophota bacterium
GCATTCAAGTGGGTGCTGGTGTGCTGCTTCGGCTACCTCGGCTTCAAGAATGCGCGGTTCGGCAAGATCGAGAGCCATGAGTGCGTCACAGCGTGGGGGCGCGAGGTCTTGCTGAGGGGAAAAGAAGCGGCCGAGTCCTTCGGGCTTCATGTGATCCACGCCAACGTCGACGCGGTTTACGTGCAGTGCCGGCCCGATACCGACTACGAAGCGCTCCGCCTCCACATCGAGCAAACCGCCGGCTGCCCCGTCGGCCTGGAAGGCGTCTACAAGTGGATTCGCTTCTGCCCTTCCCGCACCGATGCCAAATGCGGCATTCCGAATAAATACTTCGGCGCGTTCCGGCATGGCGAGGTCAAAATACGCGGCTTGGCGCTGCGGCGCCGCGACACGCCGCCGCTGCTCAAGCGCATGCAGCAGGCCATGATCGAGCGGCTGCAACAAGAAAGCGGGCTAGACGGCTGCCGTGGGGCGAAAGAAGACTTGCTAGGTATCGTGGCCGATTACCGGGACAGGCTAAAGACCGGCAAGGTCTCGACGCCGGAGCTGGCGATCGCGTTTCAATTATCTAAGGAGCCGGACGAGTACGTGCACGACACGCTGTCTTCGATCGCGGCGCGGAAGCTGCAGGCAAGCGGCGTCACGCTCCATGCCGGCGAGACGGTCCGCTACGTGATCTGCTCGGCAAAAGACAAGGTCAAAGCGTGGCGGGCCATGCCGCTGGCGCTCATCGAGATGCTGGACTACGACGTCGCGAAGTATTGCGAGCTGCTCGACCGCGCCGCCCTGGAAATTCTTTAGCCTGTTGAGGCTGTATCACTTCCGTGGGCTTTGCCAGGTCTTCCGCGATCGAGGGCGACAGCGCCGCCGCGGTAACTACGATTGAGGGGTTGCCGGGCATCCCGCCTCCCTTGCTTTCTTCAAATATAAGGAAAGCGACCCAGGTTACATCGGGAGTCTCGATGGAGATATCCTTCAGCGTCAGGTTCTGCCAGCGGCCTTGAATAGGCGCGCGCAATTTCACCGGCGTGACCTTCAGCGCATTCCCCAGCGCCTTGTGCAGCTGCTGCCAATTGTCGATGCGCGGGGATTCTTTCGTTCCCTGGAGCATCATGACGCTGATCGTGCGCGCCCGCCGAGAGCCCAAAAGCGCCTTTCGATTCTCGTCACCCAGCACCAGCGTCAGATCAAACAGACGCGAAGCGCCTTCGCTCCCTTCTCCAATGGAGAAGATGGCGGGTTTAGCCAGCCTCAACCGCGGCAGCTTGGGTCCATTGCCCAGAGCGAGCAACTGCACGTCAGCGGTGGAAGCGGCAGCGCCCTTATACGGCACCAAGAGTGAAATCCCCATGTTGCCGTCCACTTGCTTGGCAGACTCAAATTGCATGCCTTCCACTTCCAGCTCCGTTGTCGCGCCGGATTGAAGCAATGCTGCGGCGGATTCAGGAAGCGGCGCGGCATAGCTCACCAGATCGCCGCCAAAAAACTTCCGTTCGTAGCCGATGACGATAGGCTCAACCGCTGTGCCGTTGATCTTAACGGTAGACCCGCTCTTGCTCTCAGAAGCGGAGTCAAAGGGGCTCTCCCCCACACCGCTCCAGTAAAGCCATGCGCCTTCCGTGGACAACTCGGTGTCGGAAGCGGGAATAGCCACGGTTAGAACAGTGTGATCCTCGTTGACCAGTTTGCCGCCTTCGGCTTTTGCCATGACTTGGCCGGCCGCAACCAGTGCAGAAGCGCCCTCAATCTTTTTCGCGCGCGGATGCACCTGAATAGATACCGTATCCGAGCACTGAATTTCCCCTGCAGCATTGAGCCCTGAAAGCTCAAGAACGATCGCATCCGTAGTGGGGCCTGTTAACGCGGGAGCGACAAAATGCGGCTTGATCGTATCCTTGCCCTTCAGCTTGACCGCGGGGCCGGACACCTGCTTCCAGAGCTGCTTCTGGACGGTATTACCTTCGTCCGCGATGCTTCCCTGAAGATAAATGGGAACCTGCTCCGCCACCGCTAGGTCGGCGCCGGCATCGACTTTGCAGCCGCCCGCTTGAACCGCCAAGACCACAATCGTCTGGGTCGCGTCGGCGGTGCGTTGCTGGTTATCCGTCACCGTTAATTTGGCAACGTGCTCACCCGCTTGCGCGTAGGTGTGCTTAGGGTTTTGCTCGGTGGATGTTTCCCCATCGCCGAAATCCCAGGCCCACGATTGAATCGCGCCGGTTGAGGCATCCGTGAACGTGACTTCAAGCGGCGCTTGACCCGTTGTCGGCTCTGCGGTTAACGCGGCGACAGGCGCTCCATCAACCGGAGGTGCGATGACTTGAATCATTGAAGGCTCAGACACCGCCGTGCGCTGCTGCGTATCCGTCACCGTGAGTTTGGCAACAAAATCACCGACCTCGGTATAGGTATGCGTTGGGTTCTGATCGGTTGCGGTCGCGCCGTCACCAAAATCCCAAGCCCACGTTTCAACAGTGCCGGTCGATGTATCCGTGAACGCCACTTCGAGCGGCGCTTGGCCCGACAGCGGCGCGGCTGTGAACGCAGCCACCGGCTCTCCCGGCTGCGGAGGCTCTGCGATGGTGATGGCAACCGCTTCGGATACACCTGTTCCCCCCTCGTTATCCGTTGCTTTCGCCGTCAGCGAATAGATGCCCACCGCCACACTTTCCCACTGGAAGGCATAAGGCGAACTCTGGGCTTCTCCTAAGAGAGTGTCTCCGTCGAAGAACTCCACCTTGGCGATAGAACCGTCCGAATCGGCGGCGTCCGCTGCGAGCGAGATCGTTGCTGGCGCCGTGAATGACGCGCCCGCAGCCGGGGACGTCAGAGAAACGGTTGGCGGCGTGTTTGTCGGAGATCCGACTGTGAGCACCGCCGCGTCGCTTGTGACCGAACCAAAAGCATTCCAGACGCGCACCTGATACTCCCCCGCATCCGTCGCGGACACGGATTCAACCGCGAAGGAGGAAGCCTGCGCACCGGCAATATCCGTTCCGTTCTTTTGCCATTGATACTCCAACGGCGGCGTGCCCGTGGTGCCAACCGTGAAAGTTACCGGCTGTCCGGCTGTCACGGTTTGGCTTTGGGGCTGCTCGGTGATCGCGGCAGGCTCGCCGCTTTCGCCAAAACGAACCCGGTGCACGGCGCTGTCCGTCCGCGTCAGGTAGTACAAATTACCGTCGGGCCCAACGGCGATATCAACGGGCTGCCCCGACCCCGTGAGAAAGTCGCTCACAGCCGCGGAATCGGGATTCAATTGCTTAATCCAACCCGCGCAGAAATCCGCGAAGAAGTATTTTCCGCGGTACTCGGAAGGAAACGCCGTGCTTGTTGGCTCAAAAAATGTCCCTCCGGTAATAGCGCACTCGCCACCGGTGACATGCGCATAGGCATAGAGCGGGTTCTTAAATTGCGGGTTGGTGCTCGATCCTTCGGCTTCGGGCCAGCCATAGTTGGCGCCGGCGATTCCGTCATTGACCTCTTCCCACGAGCCTTCGCCCACATCATTGATAAAAATTCGGCCGCTAGTCGGATGCACGGAAAACGTAAAGGGATTGCGCAAACCCAACGCCCAAATAGACCGATTAATGCCTTGAGCGGACAAAAAGAAGGGGTTATCAGAAGGAACCGTACCGTCAGGATTAAGGCGAAGAATTTTGCCGAGCAGGTTTGCCGTTGTCTGGGAATTTGTTCGCGCAGCATTGTCGCCCACGGCGACATAGAGCTTGCCGTCTGTGCCGAAATGCATCGCTCCGCCATTGTGATTGCTGGCGGCGGAAAGCGGATCTAATTCCAAGATGATTGTTTCGTCGCCGGTTGCCGTGTCGCCGTCCAGCGTGAAGCGGCTGACCCGGTTATGCGCAGGGGTTCCCCGCAGCGTGTAATAGATGTAGATGTATTGATTTTGCGCAAAAGCGGGATCGAACGCTATTCCCAAGAGCCCGCGTTCTCCTTCGTTGTCAGCCTCGGCATCTACCGTAAGAGCCGGCTGCGGAAGAAGCTGCCCGTCCTTGATGACGCGCAGCTGGCCTGTCTGCTGGCAAACAAAAAGGCGGCCGTCCGGGCTGAACGCCATGGCCGTCGGGTCGGTGAGGGTGGAAGCGACAATTTCGTCGACAAAACCGGTAGGAACGTCTGCTGCCGAGAGCTGCGGAAGGAAACCAATGCCGGAAATCAAAATCCCAAGCGCAGTTGTCGCTAATCGCCGCATTGCCGCCGCCCCCTAGTTTTTAACTTGTTTGTGAAACAATTAAGTTTCCCGGTATAAAAAAAGAACTTCGCTAACAGCATAGTTCATCTTTGGAATCAGACAATGGCCATCCATTAAGTAATTTTATGCAATTTTAATTAGGCGGTTTTACGTTACGGTGCGGGCGGTCCAAGATTTCCGGCGGAGCAGCAAAACGACTGCCAGCGACAGCGCATACACCGTGAGATCAAGGCCCAGGTCCCAGACCAGGGGGTGGACATTGCCTTGAAAACGCAGCAGCCCTCCCACAAACATCCGGTGCACCAGGTACACGCCGATCGTCATGCGGCCAAATGACGGCACGATGGTCCCGCTTCCCCAGTGCGGGTGCGCCAGCGCCAGAAAGAAGGCCCCGAGCCCAAGAGGAACGGTGCTGAGATAGTAGCGCGTGGATTTCGTGAAGTGATAAGCGTATTGAAGCAGCCCAACCTCCGCCACCAGCAGAAATACACCCAGCGCCAGCAGCCCCGTTCCAAGCCACGCCGGGTATTTTTCCTGTTTGGAGAGTTGGTAGCCTATTACCGGAAACACCAGCGAGAACACCGGGCTTTCGCGCAGCGCGCTGATGTGATCGATCACCGGCGGCAAACCGATCGGCGTAGTCCGATACGTGACCATTAATAGCCCGCAAAGATAAAGCAGGCCCGATGCCGGCAGTAAGACATTCTCCGTTTTCGTCTTGATCGCTGCCGTCAGCACGCCCAGCGACAGAATAAGCGACATCACGAACCAGAGATGCGGCGCCGTTCCCTCAAAGAAAAATCGAAGGGGATGCAGCGACACCCATTCCCGCAGCAAGAACCCGCGATGCGCCAGAGCGGGCAGCAGCCCTTGCCCGCTCACGTCCCGGACTAAATTCGGCACCACCACGTAGGCCACGGACCAGAAGAAAAACATGAACAGCAGCCGGCCGGCGGTGCGGCCCAACCGGCGGCCCGCGTCGGTTCCCCGCTCGAGCGATTTTCCGAAGAAATAGCCCGACGTGATCAGGAAAAACGGCACGGAAAACTGGCTGAGCTGCTCCAGGAATGCGGTGACAGCGGAATGGTTGTGTTTATACGCGTAGGTATGGCTGAAGACAACCGCGAGAATAGCAAGGAATCGAAACGTATCAATACCGTCCAACCGTTGCGGCTGTGGTTTAGAAGGAGACCGAACGGAAGAAGGCGCGGCTGCGATGGTTTCCTTCTGGAATACGGCTGTGTCGCTCATGAGTCGTGCAGCATTTTAACCCGCCTGCTTTAAACCCATGAACAATTATTCAGAGGAAGGCTTTAATGGCAAAGTCACGGGGTCAGCTCGCTGTAGGAGCAGCGCGGCCGTCAAGACGGCCTGAATGTCGAGGACTGGCTAAAAGCCGAAGCGCTCGTCAGGCAGACGCCGGCAGCGACTTAAGAACGAGCGGAATCGTTTGATAAAAACCCTGCCGGGCATCTGCCCGGCAGGGAGTTATTTTGTTGGCTAATATCATTTGCTGACGGTCACACGCAGTTCAGGCGCCGTGGATGCGCCGGCTTCCTTCGAGGCGTAGTAGGCCCCGTCGGTGGAGGAAGAGGTGAGCAGGAAGCTGATTACGCCATCGGCCTTTACCAGCGAGGTCACATCCACCTCTTTCCAGCTACCCGACGCCACTGAACCGACAGTGGCAACAATGGCTGGATCGACCGCGGGCCGCGTGTTCCACGTGACCGTTGATTCGCTCCATGCGGCGGGATTCACAATCCGGTGGATCTCTCCCCCATTTCTCGAGGGGTTGGTGGTGTAAAGCCGCAGCGTCGCGCTGATGACCTGCCGGCCGGCAATGCCGCTGACGGGAAAACTCAAGGCGAACTGCAGCTGCGGACTGCCGTCCACGCGAAGCGTGGTCGCGGCCCCGAAGTTGGAACCCGGCAATGCAGCATCAACGTAGGCGTCCTGGCTTGGTTTGATCGTCAGGACGCTACCGCTCGCCGGAGGCGGAGGAGGCGTGGTGCCCCCGGAACCATTGCAGCCGCTGGTTCCCGTATCCACGATTTGGCCGGAAAGGTTGATGAACTGCCAGTCATAGCTCGCAGGATGCAAATTCAACTTCAGAACGCCGAAATCGCTGTTGTAAAACACTTCGCTGTTCGCCCGGCGGCCCGCGGCTCCCAAGGAGGTCTTGTTTCGCCCGCCGAGACCGACGATAAACTCCCTTACGCCCTTGGCATCGGCCGCGCCGGTGGCTGTCTGGGGCGCAAACCGCTCGTAGATATGGTCGTGGCCCACCAAGAGCAGCTCCACATGGTCGTCATAGAGCGCCTGCCACAAGGCCTGGTATTGGGGATCGTTGCCATGCTGGCCCGAGCTAAAGGGCGGATGATGCTGATACGCAACTGTACACGCCGTGGGATGCGCGGCCAAATCGCCGCGGAGCCACTGCTCCTGAGCCGAGCCGGCCTGACAGCCGCCGATTTTTGAACAGTTAGAATTCAGCACCACCACATGCCAAGCTCCGAGGTCGTAGCTGTAGTAGCCCTTGTTGCGGTCTCCGGCCGGACCCGTGGCGCTCCCGACGCCGTTGAAGTAGTCGTAATACCCCGTTGCTCCGGCGGTGAGATACTCATGGTTGCCGACCGCCGGGCGAGTGATCGCCTTCAGTCTTCCCCAGGAAGCGCCATAGTACGAAACGAAATCCTGATAAGCGCCTTGCTCGTATTGATTGTCGCCCAGCGCGACGACCACATTCGGCTTTATCTGGAGCAAGAGATTCGAGGTTTCCATTTGCTTGCAGGAGGCGCTGCCGGCACCCGGTCCGCAGGCGATATCGCCCGCTCCGGCAAGAATGGGATCGGTCGCTGACGGGGGCGTTGTCGGCGGCACGGGAGGCGGCACCGGGGTGCCGGGCGGGGTCGTCGACGGATCAAACGCCTGGACATGCGTGGCGGTCTTGGTCAGATACAGATCCGGCGCAGCGGCCGGTTCAAAATCGTTGTAGTCGCTGTACGTATAGCCGGTGATGGTTTTGGAAACAGCCGGCTCGATTTGGGTTCCTTCATGCCATTCGTTGAACGATGTGATGGAAACCCACTCCGCGCCGGAAGCGATCGCCGCGTTCCACATGCAGTCATAGGTGTAGCCGGTGCAGGCCTGGCTGGAATTGAACCGCGGTTTGATTCGCGTATCGGAAGTGGCCCTGTTCGCAACATAACCCGGCGCCACGGAAGGAGAAAAGATGGAGTTACGCTGCTTGACCTGCTGATTCACGCCGGCAAATGTCGAGCCGTCGTAGCCAAAGCCATCGTAAGTGAAGATCCCGTCGAAGTGCGACTCCTTGTTCAGGTTGTTGCAGCCGTCGATAAAGCAGGCATCGGCGGTTTGCCCCAGGACGATCGCGTTGTATCGCGCGTCGGCATGCAGCGCGTCCAAAGTAACGCGCCAATTGGCGGCCGCAATAACGCCCGGCCCTCCGGAACTCTGGAATACATAGAAAACCCCTCGAGGCACTGTGGTGTTGCCGTACTTTGTGGGGCGAGATACTTTAAGGAAAGCCGCGTGCGTCCCGTAGGC
>JAHFGY010000138.1 GCA_023247195.1 Candidatus Omnitrophota bacterium
AAGGGGGTCTGCCTTGAGCCGCCCTTGCTCCGCATCCTTCTGCTTGAAGAGCTGCACCCGCAGCGCCAGCTCCTGCGCGTCCCGCAGAGTAAAGTTGCTGTCCAGCAGCTCCAAGCGCTCGTTCCGGCGCATGTCGGCGACCGCGGAAGCCAAGTACGCAAGCCAGTCTGTTTCCTGCGCCGTGACATCGGGAAACTGGCCGGCCAATACGGCATGCAGCTCCTGGCGCTCTTGAGGGGACTCGGCCTTGAGAAACGGCACCGCCAGTTTCTTGAAACGGTTGGCAAACGGAGAGCTGAGCGAGTCTATATCGGAGGTGACGGCCACGAAGTGCACATGGGGCGGCAATACATACTCCGTCAACCGACCGTTCTCATCCCGCATCAGGGTCCGGCGCGTGGACAAGAGGCGGTTGAGCTTGACCAGCTCGCTGACCGGGATGCTCTCAATGTTCGGAAGAGCGATCACAACCGGGTCCGGATTTTGGGCGGTGCTCGCCCCAACCTCGGAGGGCTTTACCATGTGCCGGCCGATCGCGCCGCGCGTGATCACATAGCCCTCTCCGACCTGGCGCCGGCGGCCGCTTTCATCGAAATTTTCCTCGAACTCCACGGATTCACCTTCAAGCAGCCGCTTGGCCGTGAGAAACGGATGCCCCTCGACGATTTCAAGATCGGCGCCGGCCTGATAAGCGGTCAACTTCACAGCGTCCAACCCGAACCCTCCCGGCTCCTGAGCTACCAAAACCGATCGGCCGCCCAAAGCAAGCATCTGGCGCAACCGGTCCGCCCGCGCCCGCATCGTAGGAGAGTTGAGCCAGTGAGCGACTTCGCTCTCTTCAACAGTGGAACCTGGAACACGGGGTAGAGGTTCCGGTTGCCGGGGAAGCAAGTAATCTGGAAACACCTCTTGAATCAGCCCGACGGCCTCCGCGCGCTCGTCTTCCTTCAAAAGGCCTTCTACGTAATGGAGATTGAGAAGTTCATAAAGCGTGGTTTCCAAACTCTCTCCGGCCGCAGCAGCCTCCCGAAGAGTAAGTACGATCTCGATCAGATCGCGCGGGCTGACCATGCGCTTCTGCGGATGGGCGCGGCTGAGCAGGATGTGCAGGTTAGCCAGGCCGTCTTTGATGCCGTCCACCAGAGGGACGTCTTCCAGGTAGTAGTCAATGAGGGTGCGCGCGTCGGGATACGAGAGCACGTTGTCCACGCGGATCTTGCCGCAGGCATGATCCACATCCCGCGTCAGCGGCTTGCGCCCTTCGGTGCGGAAGTGGTAGTTCTGCGTGATGGCCAGAACAAAATCGGGATGCCGGCGCACCGTAATACCCTGCAGGCCCGGATGGTAGTCCCCCAGATCGATCTCTTCTTTCTGTGCGGCTTGAACCAGCCAGCGCAGCAGGTGGCCGGCATTGTCGCTGACGCGCCCTTCGTCCGGAACAAACACGCCCCCCTCGCTGTAAAGTCTTAGAAAATGAAGCAGGTAGCGGCCCTGCGGGTCTTTATCCAGCGTATTGAGCACGATTTCTTTGCCTCGCGGAATCGGTGCGCCCAGCAGCGCGGCGAGGTCAATCCACTGGTACATGCCCTCTTCATGGTGCTCCCGCCCGGTGAGCAGCGCCAGCTCCTGAGAGGAAGACGTCTTGCCGCCGCCCGGATCTCCTTCCAGCACGATGCTCAACCCGTTCTCGGCAAACAGCAGCATGCCCGCTTCTTGAGCAAGCAAAGTTTGCAGCGGAGATTGCAGCCGCGCCTCGACAGGCGCGCCGGCCTTATAAAACGTGTACCGGCCGAAAGCGTCTTCCTTCCGGAAATCGTCGTAGCGCGTCTCGGTTTCAGCCAATAGGTAGGTGATGGATTTTCCCGTTTCACCGTCGAAAAACGTGGCTGTGATGCCGAAGTACACGCTGTTTCGGCTTGCATCATGGCGGCTTTGCTTGATATCGAAATGCCGCGTGTACTGGAATGGTCTCAAGTCAAGCCCGAGGCTTTGCAAATAGCTCGCGCGATAATCCTTGGCGCTCACCGCATCCGGTTCGTCTTCTTCGCTTTCTTCAAAAGCCAATCCGCTCCCCAACATGTGGTACGCAAGCAGCTGAAGCAATTTCCCGTCGAGATCACCCGCTTCCGCGCGGCGAGCCACTTCGTCCAGGAACGCATTCAGCTCCGCAGCACCCAGCCTGTTATGCGGGTACAGCTCATTCTCCCGCTGCTCCTCATACAACTCCCAGGCTTGCTGGGCGTATTCGGTAGCTGCCCGAACTATCCAGGGCTTGCGGTCCGCCAGCCGTTGCGCCACGCGGGCCTGGATCCATTCCGGATCGAATCCTTGGCTGACATTGACAGCAAAAAAGCGGTCCAGGTCGGCGGGATGCAGTGTGATCTCTTCCTCGGCCGGAGCCGTCACCACCAGGCGGAGGTTGTCGGGTTTGTAACTGATGAGGAAATGGGCCAGCCGTCTCCGGTGCTTGGCCTCAAATGCATTGGGATCCTTCGGGAGCGTTCTATCGCCGGTGACTGATTCGTAAGCAGATCGGATCCGTTGAAATGAGGCGGGATCCGGTATTTTTGTGAGGATCTCCTGAATGAGCGCCTCATCCAAAATATCCTCGGTCTGCAGCCAGTTTGTCTGGAAGAACTCGTTCAGGATAGGGGCCACCTGCGGGTTCAGATCCAGGTAGCCCTGGAGCCAGGCGTACTGCGGGCGCTCGCTCAGGTGCGCCTGCAGGATCAGCCAGCTCAGGATCCCGAGCTTGTTGCGCGGCTGCGGATCTTCGGGCGAACGGCTGAGCCCGCCGATGAGCTTGGACTTGGTGTGGAACCGGCTCAACAGGACCTGGTGCTCATCCACTGATTGGTCTTGAGGCACTACCGCCTTCCGGATCTCGGACTGCGGCACCGTGCCGTCGTTGAACACCAGAAGCGGAACGTCCAAGGGAAATTCCGATAGAAACGAAAGCAAATCCTGCGTTGTCAACGCAGGATCGGGGACGTGCTGCAGGACGAGCTCGCGGGCATGCGCGGCGTCCGCGGGGTTGTCCCACATCCGGACAAAAACAAGGTCCGCCGTGACCGCAAAGGCGTCTGTAGGCGCCAGGCCGCGCTGCAATTGGTGAGCGAACACCACGCTGAAGCGCTCGATCTGTCGGGGGGTGATTTGCCGCACTGATTCGAATTCGTTCTCTTGGACGGCGCGGCGCAGGGTTTCGTAGAGGCCGGAGAGAGTTTGTGTCCATTTTTGCAAAGCAGCGGCGGATGGGGGCGGCCGCTGACGGCGGGCCAAGGCAGCGCCCAGAGATTTCTGGGATAGATAGGTGATTTCTTCGGGTGAGCGCTCCATGGAATACGTGGCCGGAAGATGCGCCATCAGCACTTCTGGAAAGCCGTCTTCGCGCATGTTGCCCGTCAGGCCGTGCATTTGATTCTTGCCGAACGCCTTGGCGCCGAACGGGTCCGCCGGATCGAAATCCACCGGCGGAAATTCCATGCCCAGGCGCTGCCCGTCGCCTTCGATCAGCGGCCATAGCCATTGAAGGAAGTACAGCCGCGTATCGGCTTCATTGTAAGCGAACACCGCGTTGTCCGTCTCCAGCGCTCCCCAATAAGGCGGAACACGCAATTCCATGCCCTCTTGGGTCAGGCTCAACCCCCCGCGGAAGAGCGATAAGTCGATTTCCCGGTTCAACGTGTACTCGCTGTATTGCGCGGCTCCAACCACGTCGGCAAAGACGCGCATCAACGTCGTCTTGCCGCCGCCCGGCAGCCCGTACAAGAAGAACACCTTCGAAGGCGCGTACAGCCAGACGCGCGCCAGAAGGCTGAAGACGCGCTCCTCCGTTGCCGTGAGGAAATAATCTTTTTTGCCCTTGCTCGACTCGCTGACAAAACCTTCCAGCGCTTCCGCAAAAGTCAAACGCGGGTTCTGCTGCAGGGCCCGGCGCAAGTAATCGCCGAAGCGGCTGTCGGCGGCCAGCGGCACGCGCACGCCGGCGCAGTCCAGCCATATCCCCTTGGCGCCGTCGTCCACGATGCGCACGGGTGCAGCCGGGAAATCCTCATTGTCCAGAGACAGCAGTTCCCGCGCCTGCGCCCACAAATCGCCCTCGGTCAGCGGAGAAAACTTGGCGCTTAAATGCAGCGCCGCCTCCTGCCGCACGATGGCCATGGCATCCGCAAGAGGAACGGGTGCCGGTTCTGCTTCTTTGAGCCGACCGGCCACAAACGCGGCGATCTGCAGAATGTCGGCCACGTGGATCCGGTCCGAAAGCCTGGGCTCCTCGCGAACCGGGCCATAGATCTCCCGCGCGAGGAATACGGTGATCTCATCAGGAAGACCAAACTCGCGCGCTAGGTGGGCTTGCAGCTCGTCCGGTGACGGTTCGCCCAAGCGGTGGCCGAAGCTGCGGTCCATGAAGGACTCGTCCCCGATATCGGCCCCCTTCTCCATGGTCATCACCAAATGCAGGTTGGCCGGCAGGCTCTGCTCGTTCTCGCCTTCCAGGATCACTTTGTGCTCCAGCAGCACCTGGTGCAGAGCCATGCGCAAGTCGCCCGAGGCGAACTCGATGTTTTCAAGAACCAGGTATACCTGTTTGCCGGGCTGCTGCCTGGCCAGCTCGATGGCCCTGGCGATAATGCCCAGACACCACCGTCGCTGATGGGTTTCGGGATCGGGCAGCGCCCGGCCGAAGAACGCGTCGGGCTGCGCAAAGCCGCTCATCGGAAACGTAAAAACGAGATTATCTTCCTGCCGCTGCAGCGTGCGGGCCACCACCCCCGGAAACTGATTGGCGGGCACAAAGAGCATAAGCGATCTACCGGCAATAGCGGCACTTTGGGCGGCGGTGAGAATCTCTCTCTCCGTTTGGGAAATCCCATCCGGAAAGTCCATCGGCTCAAGGGTGCCTTCGGCGAACAGCAGCTCCATCTCCTCCTGGCTGATCTCTCCCCTATACGCGCTGGAAAGCGCGTATAAGGAAACGAACTCGTCCTGAATGAACACCCGCTGCAGCATCCGGCCGAACGTCAGCCATTCTTCTCTCTCCAGCTTGCCGCCGTACACTCTGGCCGCGGTAGTGATATACAACCGGAACAGGTTCTCCACCGTCTCATCGGGATTCAACAGGTAATAGCGGTAAAAAAGCTCGCTGAAACGGTTGACTTCACGGAACGTGATTTCCCCCGCCAGGCGCAACTTATTGGAAGAAACCGCCGCTTCGATGGCACGCTGCACGGCCACGCTCAGACGGTCTATCACCCGCAACTCCTGAGGCGTGACTTCGGGCTTGATGCCGGCAAAGCTGCAAAAATCGCGGTAGATAATCACCACGGCGCTCTCGGAGAGCTGGGTTACAGCCGCAGGATTCGTGAGCGCCAGCTCCGCTTCTTCAGCAAACACATCAAAAGCATGCTTACCGGGCGGCACTGTCGCGGAGCGAATTTCGCTAAAAAGCTGGGGGTACTTCCTTTTCAACTCGAGCCACCAGGCCAACAGAAAGCCTCTCTCCGACTTAAGACCCAGAATAGATGTACGGTAGCGCTTCAAGTAGCGGGAAATCAGCTCCTGCAGTTGCTCAGGATCCAAAGAAGGCTGTGCGGGTGAAGAGGCAGCGGTGGTCCTCTCAGTCGTATAACCGGGTTCTTG
>JAHFGY010000139.1 GCA_023247195.1 Candidatus Omnitrophota bacterium
GCATCCTGAACATCCATCCGGCGCTGCTCCCGTCATTCCCCGGCGCTTCCGGCGTGAAGGATGCTTTGGAGTGGGGCGTGAAGGTGACCGGCGTGACCGTCCATCTGGTGGACGAAAAGGTGGATCACGGCCCGATCGTGCTTCAAGAGGCGGTTGCGGTCACGGAGCGCGATACGGAAAGGACGCTGCTAGCCAAGGTGCACGCCGCGGAGCATAAGCTTTACCCGCGCGCGATTCGGCTGATGCTGGACGGAAAGATAAAGGTGGAAGGAAGAAAGGCGAAAGTGCGGGGGCTTTAGCGCCCGATAAACGTCGTCTTGGGTAACACGAGGTTCCGTCCCGTGGGCATGTGGATCAGGCGGACGGAATCAAAGCCTTTGAAGTCGTAGCTTGAAAGCACTTCCTGGATCACGCCGGTCGCTGTGTTGAACGCCTCCTGAATTTCTTCCTCATTAAGGCGCGTTTCCTGGTTCGTCGGCGCTACGTTCAACCTGAAAGCAAATTGCCCGTTCCGATACTCGCCTTGGCAGCGGCCGACTTCGACCCCCGCCGACTCATGGAAAGTATCCAGCAAGCGCGCTTGGATCCTGCGGGCCAGCTGCCAGCTGAGAAACTCAGGCAGCTTGATGTCGCGCTGTACGTACTGGTCCAGCGATATCTTGCGGTTCGGCCCCAGGTCGTTGATCTCGAAGATCGAGCGCGAGAAAAACTCGTTCATGTCGAACATGTTGGCATTCGCGCGCATCACGTCGTCGAGGTTTCGCACGATGGTCAGGTAGGCGCCGGGGTTATTCGGATCGGACAGGAGCAGCACGTAAAAGTTGATGTCCGCGTTCGAGCTGAGCGCAACCGTGTGGATGCGCTGGATGCTCTTGCGCATGACGTCGTCGAACGCCGGGCCGAAGCTGAGGTGATTAGCCGACGGCTGCAAGCTGTCGGGATAATCCATATGAATAGCGAGGGTATGCTCGATCAACCGAACGGAAGAGTTTATCCCTTCCTTGGTGAGCATGTCTTGCAGGGAACCGGCGACGACCTCTTTCTTATAGGTAGGCTCGGTCCCGCATCCGCTCAGGGCGAGCGTCAGCAGCAGGCCGATCCCGATTGACCGAAACGCTTGAGTTTGCATGGTTCTGCTTAGGCACGGTTAGATCAACTTTGAAATGGAAGGCAGTATGCGCTGCTTTCCAAACTCCGCAAAAATAGCCTCGATCTCGTCGTACTCAAGCTCGTCTTTCTTGAGCAATTCCTCGGTGAAACGCTCAAGCAGCGCGCTTTCCTTCTTAAGAAGCTCTTCCACGTCGGCGAGGCACTGCTTCAGGATAGTATGCATCTCGTCGTTGAGCTGCTCTTTAACCTTTTCGGAAAGGTAGCTGCCGCTGCCGCCGGAACGGAAGCGCCACGAATCAACCAGGACGTCGTAGTTGCCGATGAAGCCATTTGCCCCCATGCCGAAGTTCCAAACCATGGATCGGACGATGCGGGTGGCGTGGGCGAAGTCGCTGCCGACGCCGTCCGAAGTCGATCCGAACTTG
Organism: Candidatus Omnitrophota bacterium; assembly: GCA_023247195.1. Taxonomy (GTDB): domain Bacteria; phylum Omnitrophota; class Gorgyraeia; order Aquiviventales; family Aquiviventaceae; genus JAHFGY01. Next base: position 1,536 of record JAHFGY010000139.1, read on the forward strand.
ATCTTCTCAGCGGCATAGCCGGCAAGCGAGATCTTGATCTGAGCCAGGAACTGGTCGCGGTGATCGAGCTTGTGCTCTTCACGCGGAACATGCCACACAACGCCGTGCGTGCCGCCGCGGCGCGTGATGATCGAGGCTTTGAACACGTCGTCCGTGGGGTGGAGCAAGTAGGTTGTGATCAGGTGGCCGGTCTCGTGGTAAGCCACGCGCCTCCGCTCCTCAGGCACGAGCTTCTGGTGGATGCGGAACCCGAGGTCGATTCTTTCCAGGGCTTCGGACAGATCCTTGTGAGTCACGGTCTCGTGCTTATTGCGCGTCGCGATCAGAGCCGATTCCTTGACGAGGTTTTCGATTTCAGCCGGCGAATGGCCGACGGCGCGGCGCGCCAGACGCGGGATGTCGACCGTGGGATCCGCCTTCACCTTGGCAAGGTAGAAGCGCAAGAGCTTTTCGCGGTCCGCCAAGCCGGGTCGATCGACGTAGATCTTGCGGTCCAAGCGGCCCGGGCGCAAGAGCGCTTGGTCCAGCACGCTCTCTTCGGCGTTGGTCGCGCCGATCACGACAATGTTGAACTTGGCGCTCTCCAGACCATCCATTTGGATCAGGAGTTCGTTGACGGTGTTGTTGCGCTCGGACTGCGCGCCGAAGCCGAGATCCGTGGTGCGCGACGTGCCGACGGCGTCCAGCTCATCAATGAAGATAATGCAGCCGCCCTCGTACTTGGCGAGCTTGCGCGCTTTGTTGAAGATCTGGCGCACGCGGGAAGGACCGGTTCCGACAAACACCTCGATGAATTCCGATCCCGAAATCGAAAGGAAGGGAAGAGCGGCTTCGGTCGCAATGGCTTTGGCCAGGTAAGTCTTGCCGCATCCCGGCGGTCCGGAAAGAAGCACGCCGCGGAGCACCTTGCCGCCGATGGATTTTACCTTGGCATGGTCGCGCAAAAGCTCGACGACTTCCCAAGCCTCAAGCTTGGCTTCTTCCATACCGATGACTTCGTCCCACTTAATGTTGATGTCTTGGCTGGAAATGCGGCTCTTCTTCAAGCTGCCGAAGCCGCCGCCGCCAAAGTGCATCCAGTGGAAGCCGGCGAAAAAGAGAGCGGTGTAGAAAATGCTCTGGATCGGGAAGAACGACGTGAAAGCCAGGATGTACGTTCGCTGATAGGAGTCGATTACCGACAGTGCAATAATCGGCCAGATGAAGGAGAAGATCAAAATGAGGCCGAGAATAACCTTGGCCCAGTGTTCTTCCCAGAAAATCTCGAGCTTTCGGCGGAAGGGAATCTTCTTATTAGTATTGCTGTCAGAGGTCATTGCCATCGCAGAGAAACTATACCACGCTTTTTCCGGCCATGTCAACGGAGCTTAGACCCGCTAAAGATTAATTATAGTCTTATTAACGAATTGTAAGTACAACGCCCACAGTAATATATAAGAGGCGCTTATTCGATAATTGAAGTGTTCTTCAATCCAAACAAGCGTTTGATGAAAACAACATTTTGATGCCCTGCTCAGGTTAAAATGAGCAGGATCATCAATGGTGCCACTGGAAAATTACGGCATACAATATGCTTGTATACCTCTGTATAAGCTCATGCAAGCTAAATCCGATCCGTCTATCCAAGTATTTCCACAGAATGGCGAGCTCCTGACGCTCGAGGAGGTCGCTCGTTTCCTCCGGGTTTCGACCGCCACCGTGCGACGATGGACGAATGCCGGAACCCTGGCCTGTTACCGTTTGGGCGGAAACCGCGAGCGCCGTTTCTCTCAGCACCAAGTGCACGATTTCCTGCTGCGCCACAGCCAAGAGGTCGGGTCATGAGCCCGCGCATGCCGCGCGTCCTGGTTTTGAACTACGAATTCCCGCCCATGGGCGGCGGCGCCGGGCACGCGAGCTACCATATCGCGCGGACGCTGGCGGAGTCGGGCTGCGACGTGGACGTGATCACCTCAGGAACAAACGGCCACACGATTTTTGAAGTGCACTCCGGCCTGCGAATTTTTCGGGTCAAGAGCAACCGAAGAAGTTTGCACGAATGCGGCATGGAAGGCGCCTGGGCTTATGTGGCCGCCGCGCGCCCTATTTTCCAGCGGCTGCTGAACGCCGAGCAATACGACGTTATTCATTACTTCTTCGGGCTGCCTACCGGGTTTCTGTCGCTTTTGTCTCCGCGCTCGCGGACGATTCCCAGCGTGATCTCGCTCCGCGGCTCCGACGTGCCCGGCTACGACGCGAGCAACAACGGACTCCAATGGGTGCATCGGGCAATGCTGCCGGTGACAAAGCGCATTTGGAAAAAGGCGTCCGCGCTCGTGGCGTTGAGCGATTCCTTGCGCGACTTGGCGCAGCCCATCCTTCCCGAGAAAACGATCGGCGTGATCCCCAACGGCATCGACGTGGACCACTTTCACCCGAACGGCTATCACGCTACCGAGCACGCCGGCCCGCTCCGGTTGCTCTGCGTGGCGCGCTTGGTGCGGCGCAAAGGCCTCGATGATCTTTTCCACGCCATGGCGCTGCTGCGCGATGAACCCATCCACCTGACGCTGCAAGGAATCGGAAGCCAGCAGGATGAGCTGGCGAGGCTTGCCATTTCATTGGGCGTCGCGGACCGAATCTCTTTTGCCGGGTTCAAGGATCGCGACTCGCTGCCGGTCGTGTACCAGAAAGCCGATCTCTTTGTTATGCCGTCGCTGGCTGAATCCTTCGGCCTTGCGACATTGGAAGCCATGGCTTGCGGGCTGCCGGTCGTGGTCAGCCGCGTCGGTGGCATGGTGGAATATGTGAAAGACGGAGAGAACGGGTTGATCGTTCCGCCGCGCGATCCTGAAGCGCTTGCCAACGCGATCCGCTCGCTGGCCCGCAACCCGGGGCTGCGCCGGTCCATGGGCGCGCGCAACGCGCAGAAAGTGCGGCAGGAATACACGTGGCAGCATGTGGCGGACGCTTACCTTCAGATTTATCAGCAGGTGCGCCATGATCCGTAAATTCAGGAAGTTGTTTTTGAGCCGCAAGGAATTCGTGCTCGCGGCTGTGGAAACCAAGACGCTGGCCGCCGCGCGTTGTCCGACGGACGTGCAGGTGCGGTTGGTGAGCGCGGACGAGCGGCCGCTTTTGAAGCCCACGGCGCCTCGCGCGCGCTGGAAGCTGTTTCAGCGCTACGCGGCTCAAGGTTGCGATTGCTACGGCGCGTGGCAGCGCGGGCAATTGGCCGGCTACCTGTGGATCAAGCAGGGAGGCGCGCATCACAGCCCGGTGGTTGGCCACATTCCCATGGCAAAAGACGAAGCGTTTGTGGGATATGCGTACGTACGGCCGTCTTCGCGCGGCGCGGGCGTGGTCAACGCGCTGATGCGCCATGCCGGAATAACATTGGACCAGGCGGGCGTGCCGGTTCTTTATGCGGGCATCGCGGCCGAGAACCGCGCCACGCTCAAGAGCCTTGCGCGGCTCGGAGGCATCCCGTTGCGGCGATCTCGAATGGAACGGGTCGGGCTTTGGATGCGGGCGCAGTCCCGCGCCATCCGGCCGGAAGATCCGCTGGCGGCTCTTTTCAACGAACGCCGCCGGCGCTCAGGCTTGCCGAGCGAATGGCCGGGGATCGTTGATCCGACGCTGCGGTGGTTTCACCGGATGGACGCGAGCAAGAAAAAACCGGAATGGTCGCCGCGCGATCCTGTTTGGGTGCGGCTCTGGCTTATGGTGCAACAGCGCGGGCTGCAAGCGGGCTTTCGCGAAGCGTGGCAGCGCGGCGTGCGCGCCGTGTTCGAGCAAGGCACGGTGATTGAATTCACGCAGCCGCTTGAGCTGATCGTCCATACGCCGAAGCGGGTCTGGGCTCACCCCGTGATTGTCGAGATCGGCAAGCAAGACCTCCGGCGCCTGGAGCCGATCCTTTCCCGTTCGCTCACGCGCACATTCGAGGGTTTGTTAAGGCAGGGAATGCTCTGCCTGGCCGCGGAAGTCGACGGCCGCGTTGTCGCTTACAATTGGTTCTCCCTCAAACCCTACCGCGGAAAATCCACGGGCATCCTGTACCCGCTCGGCCCGGGCGAGGCTTTTCTCGTGTACTCCTTCACCGTGCGCGC
>JAHFGY010000024.1:0-19068 GCA_023247195.1 Candidatus Omnitrophota bacterium
CAAGGATTCCCCGCGCTTCGTGGCCAGTCCGAACGCAGCCACGAGCTGCGGCCCCTCCTCCGCATTGCCCGGCAGCGGATTCAGCTGCTCAACCGGCATAGCGAGCCCTTCGCTCAGCAATTGGGGCAGCCCTTTGACCGACGCGCCCACGCCGCACAGGTAGAGCTTGGACACGCCGAACTCATCCAATTGGACGCGGTAAAACTCGAAGAATCGCCTCACTTCCGTGAAGAGCGCCTCGACCACCGGCCGCATCATCGCGGCGATCTGCACAAGCGGGATGCCTTCTTCGCTGAGCGCGCTCTCATCCGTCGCGAGAACGCCGTGCCGCTGGGTCAACGCGCTGGCAAGCGCTTCGTCGATCTGCATTCTGCCGTGCTCCGAAGACACCGTGCCGATGAGCGCTCCAGCCAGCGTATTGCGCCCAACGGAGAGATCGCGCGCGACGCGGACCGCCCCCGCGCTTCCGATCACCAGGTTCGTGGCTTGCCAACCGATGTCCATGACCGCGACCGCTCGCTCGGTTGTTTCCCCGGCAATCACCTGCATGCCTTCGAACAGCGCAACCGCTCGGGGAACCATGCTCTTGACCGACTTGCCGGTCGCCGCGAATAACGACAGGCGCGCTCCGACGGCCGAAGGCGACGCCAGAGCTACCAGGACCTCGACGGAGGTTTTTTCGGTTTTCTTCGACGGAATGGGGAGCGCGGACAGGTAAGCGTCGCCCACGGGAAAGCTCGCCTGGTCTTTCAACTGCCAGCGAGCCGCTTCAGGAACGTCGGAAGGAGGCAGCGGCGGAAGCGTCAGCCGCTTAAGCAGGATCTCGGGGCCGGCAATGCCGACGTGGAGCGACCGGCCGGCGAAAACGGCCAGCGCTTTGCGCAGCTGCTCCGCCTGGGCGGCCGCATCGGCGCTCTCCCAGCGCTGAATCATCTGCGAACCCGCCGGGCCGGACTCGCGGTCGGAAATTTCGACGACGCGAAACCCGGCGGCGTCCAAATCAACACCGATGCGGGTGCCGCGCCTGGTCCAATTTACCATTGGCTTGTGATGTCGCCGGTTGATAAAGAGATGGTCGTATTGTAACTGCGCATCTCCTTCACCGCAGCCTTTTTACTGGCGCCCACGCCAGTTAAGTTTGCCCGAAAATAGCGGTGCGCGATCGGAGAAAACGTTGCGTTCCAGGTCTTGCTCGGGGACTGGGTGACCGTGGCCCCGCTGATCGATACCCACGTGCTGCCGTTATCCGAATATTCGACCGTGATGCCGCCGATGTTCGAGTCTTCATCCACGACCAGCCGGTTCAGCGTCGCGGAAGAACCGTAGTCCATGGCAAGCCAGCTGGTGTTGCCGTTGGTGTTGGACTGCCATTTGGTCCCCGAGTCTCCATCGTTCGCGTTGGGGGGCGTGTTGCTTCCGCTGGAGGAGGAAGCCGAAGCGGTCGCGGCTAATGAGAAATTGGTTCCGGTCACGATCGTGACCGGAGCGTCAACTTCCGTGATCCGCCGCCGCGCGAGAACAGCGGTTTGGTTGGGAACATACGAGCTGGAAGTGACTGTGTAGTCGCAGCTGGCTATGCAGGCGTTCTCCGCGGTCACATTCACCACGTATTCTCCCCCGCCGAATGCTTCGGTGTAGTCATTTCCCGGAGAGACCGCGCCGGTCCAGGCGCCTGCTGCCAACGCTTGCCGCGCGCGCTGCCAGCCCGCCTCGGCGATATAGAGCGCTTGCCGGTCCAGCCGCTGACTGCGCGCCGTGGCTAAGCTGTGATTGGCGTAAAGACCCACCGCCGTCACCAGCCCTGTAAGCACTAATAGCAGCAGGAATGTCAGCAGCAACACTGCTCCGCTTTGCGTGGAAAGCGAGGATTTCATTACGTGTTGCGCAAGAACACAGCGCTGGCCAGCGTGATCGTCTCATTATTCCTACCCGCCGTGACAAGGATGCGGACAACCCGGACGTCATCCCGCGATCCGGACGGAACCGGCGTGGCCATGGCCGCGTCGTTTAGGTCAACGTAATCAAAATCGAGCGAGGTCAGGTCGCGGATGAGAGTAACCGTCACTCCCCCTTGGGTGCGCACGAGGTCCCCGCTCTGAACGACATAGTTGATGTTGGTCTCGTTCGATCCGTCGCCGTCCAGGTCCGCGTCAAATTGGAAGCGCTGGTCTTGGGCTTGGTCGACGTTGTACGCGAGCGCTCCTTCCCGGACGATTCGGTCGAGCGCGTTGGATAACTGCTGGCGAACGGTTTCGCGGTCATCGGCGTTATGCGCGGCGCGAAGCGCGACCAGGATGGTCTCGTAAAGAGCACCGACAAAAGACGCGCATAGAACAAGCACGATCATTAATTCAATCAGGGTGAATGCGCGCCGCGAGCGCAGGCGAGCCTTAAATCGCTGAGCGATAGGTCTGGAGAGAGACATTCGTTTCGCCGCCGGGTGCTTGCCAATACACGGTAACCACCACTTGCTTCAAGTTTGTGTAGGGAGTAGTGACCGTAACCGCCCGCTCAAATCGGGTGAACCCGGCCGGGCTGGCCACCGCGGCCCGGGCCTCGGTGGCGACCGATGCGTAGGTGACGTTGTGCAGCTCTTCCATGCGGCTGAACGCTAAGTGCGAGGCGATGAGGATGTTTTCACCATCCGTCGAACCCGCCTGCCCCCGATGCAGGAGGTCGAGCATGACGACCGACCCCACCGCAAAAATGACCAGGGCAAGGATCGCTTCAAGAAGGCTGAACCCTTGCCGATTGCGCAGGAGAGACGGAACCGGCTTAGCTACCGGTACCATTGGTCACAAAAATATCCTCACTCGCGACGCCGGTAACGGTCAGGTTGCCGCTCGTGGCGATGCCGCTGATGTCCACGGCGCGGTCACGGCCGTAGGAATAGAGCACATAGTAAACGCCGTTTGAATCAACGGCGTAGGAGTAGTCAGTGCTGCCGCTGCGGAACGGGTCATCCGGAACAACGCTGACGATGCGCGGGCTTGCGGTGATCAAAGCCGTGAGGTTTGCCGGCAGCGTGTTGCTGTTATGGATGAAGTACGACTCGACCGCGGTCGCGAGCGTGCGCAGCTCGGAACGGGCGCGCTGTTCGGCGGCTTCATCCTGAGTGCCTCGGAAGCTGGGCAGCAGCATGCCGACCAGGATCGCGATCACGACGATCACGATCATCATTTCGATAAGCGTAAAACCTTTACGCTGCATCTTTCCCTCCATTGAATGCCTCATGCACGAACCACGCTGGCCAGCCGGAAGAGCGGCAGGAGCAAGCTGGCCATAATGAAGGCAACAGCGCTCCCCATGACCATCAGGAAAAGCGGCTCAACGAACGCCGTGGCGCGCTTGATGCCGTGCTGCACACGCTCATCGTAGAAATCCGCCAGGTGCCGCAGCATCTGGTCCACGGTGCCCGACGCTTCGCCGACCACGACCAGCTGGCCCATCATGGGCGGTATGTGCGGGCTCCGGCGCAACGGCTCCGACATGGATGCCCCGCCCCGGACGCTGTCGCGGACTTCGCGGATCGTCCGGCTCAGCACCTGATTACCGCACACGTCCTCAACGATCTCAAGCGTGTCCAAAATAGGAACACCGCTGCTCAACAGGGTTTCGAAAGTGCGGCAGATCCGGGAGAGAATAATCTGGCGAACGAGCGGTCCGATCACGGGAAGCCGAAGCGACCAGGTATCGAGCGTCAACCGGCCCATAGGCGACCGGCGCCAAAGCTCGAACAAAATCCCTACCCCGACAATGCCTCCGCCGATCAGTATCCAATAATGCAGGAGCATTTGACTCAAATCGTATAGCAAACGGGTCGGCAAGGGAAGCGGTACTTCCGCTTCCAAGAAGAGCGCCATGAATTTCGGGATAACCGCCATGACCAGGAATCCGATGATCGAGACGCCCACCACCAGCAGAAAACAGGGGTACACGAGCGCGGTGATCAGCTGCTGGCGGATGGACGAACGCTGCTTTGAAAATTCCGCGAGCCTTCGCAGCACGTCGTCCAGCTTTCCGGACGCCTCCCCTGCCCGCACAAGGCTCACGTAGACCGTATCAAAAACCTCCGGGTGTTTCGCCATTGCTTCCGACAACCCGCTGCCGGACTCAACGCTGGACGCCACGTCAAGAATCACCCGGCGCAGCGATGCGGCGTCGTTTTGGTCCGCCATGGTGCGCAAAGCGGTGAGCAACGGTATGCCCACCTCCACCATCTTGGCCAGCTCGATGAAGAAAAGAAGCAAATGGTCCTCGCTCACCCGCGAGGCAAAAGGCATGACGAAAGAGGATCTCTTTTCGGCTTGCTCGCTGATGCGGATGACCATCAGCCCGCTGCGCTTGAGGTCATCCACGAGCGCATCGACCGTGGCCGCGGTCTTGATACCGGTTGAGGCCCGACCTTGGGCGTCTCGCGCGGTGTAGCGGAACTCAGCCATGGGCGTCAGACCTCTGTCTCGGCCGCGTGTTCCACGCGCGTGACGCGCAGCACTTCTTCGATGGTCGTTGCGCCCGCAAGCGCTTTGGCCACACCGTCTTCCCAGAGAGTCTTCATCCCTTGCTGGCGAGCGGTCTGGCGGATATGCGAGCTCGCCGCGTGCAAGGACAGCAAATTTCGCACCGCTTCGGACATGACAAGGAGCTCGAACAAAGCCAGGCGGCCTTGGTACCCGGTGTGACGGCAGGAACCGCAGCCCTTGCCTCGATAAAGCTTCGCGCCTTGCGGCAAGCGCAGATCGCTTTCGACCGCGGCCGCGGGACGGAAGCTTTCCGAACATGACGGACAGATCGTGCGCACCAACCGCTGGGCCAATACGCCGACCACGCTTGAGGAGATCAGGAACGCCTCGATCCCCATCTCGATCAGCCGCGTGAGCGAGCTCGGTGCGTCGTTCGTGTGCAAGGTGGACAAGACCAAGTGGCCGGTGAGCGCGGCCTGGATCGCGATCTCGGCTGTTTCCTTGTCGCGAATCTCGCCGACCATGATGACATCGGGGTCCTGCCGCAGGAAAGACCGGAGCGCGGAGCTGAACGTCAAATCCGCCTTGATATTCACCTGCACCTGGTTGACGCCCGACAATTGATACTCGATCGGATCTTCGATAGTCAGGATATTTTTGTCCGCGGAATTGATGACCTGAAGCGCCGAATACAGGCTCGTGGTCTTCCCCGCTCCGGTCGGTCCGGTCACCAGGACGATGCCGTGCGGGCTGCGGATGAGCGCCTCGAATGTTTCGCGCATCTTGGGCTGCATGCCGAGATGCTCAAACCCGATGATCACGTGCGAGCGGTCCAGCAGCCGCAGCACCACTTTTTCGCCGAATTGAGTCGGCACGATGGACGCGCGGACGTCGACCATGCGGTTGTCCACCTCGATCTGGAAGCGTCCGTCCTGCGGCTTGCGCTTTTCCGCGATGTCCATGTTCGCCAATATTTTTACGCGCGAAACGACGGCCTGCTGCTGGTCCACCGACGGGCCGCTGATGTCTTGCAAGACACCGTCGATCCGGAATCGCGTGCGGAGCGTTTTTTCTCCAGGCTCAATGTGGATATCGCTGGCTCTGGATTGGGATGCTTTGGAAACGAGGTTATGCACGATGCGGATAACCGGTGTGTCGTCGGTCGCGGGCATATCGCCCCCGAGCGACGCGCCGGAAGCGGGCAACGCCGTTGGCGTGGATGAGGTGCCTTGTTCGTTCGAAGTGTAATACCGGTCAATGGCTTGGCGGATCGATTGCGCGCTGGCCAGCACGGTCTTGATCTCGCAATGCGTTTTTTCGCGCAGATCATCCACGGCAAGAAAGTTAAGCGGATCATCCACCGCAACCGTGAGGTGCTCGCCGATGCGGAACACCGGAATCAGCGTATGCCGGCGCGCCAGCTCTTCGGGCACCAGTTGAATCACATCGGGCTTGATCATGTAATTGCCCAGGTCGATTGTGGTCACGCCCGAGTGCGATGCGATGAGCGCGATCATGGCCGGCTCGCTGACCCACCCTTGCTGGACAAGGATGCGCGTGAGCGGCTGCCCGGTTCGGGTAGCCAGCGCCTGCGCTTGCGCGAGTTGAGCGGGATTCACCAGCCCCTGCTCGACCAGCGCCGCGTCCAATGTCCGTGCAGCCGGTTTGGCCATGATTGGTTATGCGAGGTGCAGCAATGTGCGTATTTGCTCAAGGAGCGTTTCAGCCTTGAAGGGCTTGGTGACGTACGCGTCAGCGCCGCATTCCTTGCCCATCTTTTCGTCCTTTTCCTGAGCCTTGGCCGAGAAAAGAATAATCGGCACGCCCTGGAACCGCGCGTCGCCCTTGAGCATGGTGCAGACTTCGAAGCCGTTCAATTTCGGCAGCATCAGGTCCAAGATGATCAGATTCGGCGACAACGTCTGCGCCTTCTGCAGCCCTTCTTGGCCGTCCGAGGCAATGACCACCTCAAAGCCGGCCAACTCGAGTCGCTTCCCTACCACCTTGGTGATGCTCGGCTCATCATCCACTAATAGAATCCGAGGCTTGTCACCCATTCGTCTCCTCCTTCTTTTCATCGGGAGCTTCGGTCACCAGCACGCCGCGCTCGAGCAGGGTCGCGACTTCCGCGCAGATGCTGTGCCCTTCTTGCATGTTGGTGCGGTGCAGAATGCGCCCATGGCTGAACGGCTTCATCACGTACCCGTCCGCGCCGCAGGACTTGCTGGTCTCCACGTCTTTCTCCTGCCCCCGCGCCGAGAACATAACGATCGGGATCTGCTGGTAGCGCTTATCGCCCTTTAACATCGTGCAGACCTCGTAGCCGTTCAATTTCGGCAGCATAATGTCCAGGATCACCAGGTCGGGCGCAAGGCTCTGCGCTTTTTGAAGACCGTCCTGTCCGTCGCTGGCTACGGTTACCGCGTAGCCGGCCAGTTCCAGGCGCTTGCCGACCACTTTTGCGATGCTCGGCTCGTCATCCACCAGCAAGATCTTCAATTTTTCAGCCATTTGTCCCCCGCTGTTGCGCGCGCGCGATTAGTGTGTGAACGTCGGATCCGTCGGTTGGGCTGAGCGCCCATCCGCATCGAAAGGCAATCGGCGCAGCGCTTGCAAGACCGGAAAGCCGGCCGGCCATGGCCCGGATGCCGGCCGCGTCGGTCAGAGCAAGAATGACGAGGCCGACCGGCTCATACGGCAGCACCACATCCCCTTGCTGCACATTGGACCGGATGGTGGCAGCCAACGCGTCCCACGCGCCAGGATTGCCGGCGCTCGCGTCAACTTGGATGCTCAAAAGACCCACGGTGTCGCGGTGCATGCGGCTCGCAAACTCCTTCAATTCGCGAAAGCTTTCTTCCAGCGCAAGCTCCGGCGTGTAAGCGGGCAGCGTGAACGAGAACACAGAGCCTTTGCCCAGCTCGGATTCCACGCGGACACGGCCGTTGTGCAGTTCGATCAGCTCTTTGCACAGCGCAAGACCGAGGCCTGTTCCGCGCAATCGGGTTTGGCCCTCGCCGACTTGCGAAAACTTGCGGAAGAGCTTGTCCTTGTCGTCAGGCGCGATGCCGCTGCCGTTATCGGCTACGGACACGCGCACCTGCCCATCCACCTGCTCCGCGGTCACGCGGATCAGCCCGTCCGGTTGCGTGAATTTGACCGCATTGGAAAAGAAGTTGCCCAGCACCTGCATGATCCGGTTGGGATCCGCGAACACGTCCGGTGTTCCGTCCAGGACTATCTCGATGCGCCGCTTGCCCGCGACCATGCGATAGCCGTTGATCAAAGACTCTGCGAGCGACTTCATGCCGACCCGATGCCGGACCAGCCTCAGCCGCCCGGCCTCGATTTTGGCCAGGTCCAGAATGTTGTTGATCAGCTCCGCCAACCGGTCGATGCTCTGGTCCGCGGTCTTAAGGAAGTCGACCTGCTCGTCATTCAGGGTTCCGAGCGATCCGTCCAGAACCAGGCCGATGCCCTCTTTGATCGCAGTGAGCGGCGTGCGCAGCTCATGGCTCACGGTCGCGACATATTCGTCTTTCAAGGTCAGCTGTTCGGCCAAATGCTTCGCCATTTCCCTGTGTTTCCGCTCGTTCAGGGTGGCACGCACGAGCAGCACGGCCAACGCCGCCGCCACGGCAAAAATGCCGACGGTTCCGGCCCAAGCAAGCGCGTTCATGGTTTCTTACCTCGGCGAAGGCGGGATTTCGGCGCGGGCGGCACGATCATGCGCGTCTGTACCCATTCCTCCAGCGCCTGCTGGCTGAAACGCCATTGCGACCCGATTTTGATGGCAGGCAGCACGCGGCTCTTCACCAGACGGTAAACCGTCGTCGGGTTAATGCCGAAACGCTCTGCGACCTGTTCCACCGACAGAAATTTGTGTTCCATTGTGGCCTATTGGGAAAGCCTGCCCGCTTCTGAAGAGCTTTGTCAAGGTATCGGCAAAGATAGTCACGGTTGGCGAAGCGTGGCGATTTATGGCGATATGGTATAGTTGAAAGCGTTATGACTGAGCCAAGCCGAGCGGAATTCAAATACCTCGTCGAGCGGCAGCGCGAGGAGATCCGGACGATCAATGAGGTGGGCCGGATTCTGGCTTCATCGACGGACCCGCTGGACCTGATCCGCCGCCTGGCCGCTTATCTTAAACAAACCTTTCCCGCGGCGCTCGTGGGCGTCTTGCTGCCCGACCACAAACTCCTGCACTTGATTCCGTTTGCGAACATCGCTCAGATCGATCTCGCGAACGCGATCAACGACCACTACACCACCGCCCTTCAATCGCTCGGCCTGACGATCGACGAAACCAAGATCCCGGCGCAAATGGAAACCAACGCGTCCATCAAGGCGCAGGACTTGCAGGGCCCCCTGGTCTACCTGCGTTCCCGGTATTTTGCCGTGCTTTCCGCGGGCGAGCGGCGCATGGGTCTTTTGAGCGTATCGAGCGGCAAACCCGCGGCTTTCGGCCAGGACGACCAGCACGTGATCGACATCGTGGCGGACCAGCTCAGCGCCGCGCTTCAGAACGCTTACTTGCTGCAGGAGCTCGTCAAAGCCAATCAGATGAAGAACGACCTGCTCATGGTGATTTCCCATGAGCTGCGGATTCCGTTGACCGCGATCCGCGAAGGAGTAAACCTGCTGCTGGAAGGAGCGCTCGGCGAGGTGAATGCCGAGCAAAAAGATTTCCTGAACACGGTCAACGACAACGCCGGCCGGCTGGACATTCTGGTGGAGAAAGTCGTTTCCGCCACGCAGCTCCTGACCGGACAACTGAAGTGCACGTTTAAGCCAATGCCGATCCAGAGCTTTGTCGCGGACCTGGGGGCGTCGTTCAAGCCTTTGGCAGCGGCCAAGCAAGTGACCCTGACCATCGCGATTCCGGTTCCGGACGCGACCGTTCAAGCGGATCCCAAGCGGCTCAAGCAAGCAATCGGGAATGTATTGGAGAACGCGATCCAGGCGAGCCCGTCCGGTGCCGAAGTCACGCTGCACGTGGCGCAGACGCCGACCGGGGTGCAATTTCTGGTAAGCGATGCCGGGCCTGGAATTGCCGCGGAGGAACTGCCGAAGCTCTTTGAGCAGTTCCGCGTGGTGGGTGGTGTCGACGACCGGAAAACAGGCGGCTTGGGCCTGGGGCTATTTCTTGCGCGCACGATCCTTCAGGCGCATGGCGGTGCGATCGTGCTTGAAAGCGAAGTGGGCCGCGGGACCCGCGTCCGCATGGACATCCCGATGCAGCCGCCCGCGCCGGCTAAGGCTTGATCAAGACTTTCAGGCGGGCATCCGCCTTGCGCCGCTCAACCCACTGCTGGACCGCTTCGTACTTCTTCTTGACCTGCAGCTGCCGATAATAGGCGTCCCGCTGCTTGGGAAATTCAGCCAGGTCGCCTGTCCGCTTTTCCAAGAGATGGTACACCGCCCATTGCTTCGGGCCAAACGGTAGCGGCGGGCCAACGGTTCCGATTTCTTGGGAGTGGAACGCGTACATCTGGTCTTTCGGGATGCTCCACAGGTCGATATAAGCCTCGAGCGTCATGAGACTCACCGGCCGCACATTCTTTTCGCCGGAGGCTTTCATCTTTTCCCACGCCTTAGGGTCTTTGTATTTCATATAAAAAGCCTGCGCCTCATCCTTGGAGTCGAACATCACGGCCTCGCCGCCCACGTGGTTCTGCTCATTCATGAATTCCTGCTGCATGTCTTGTTCGCTGACCACGACTTGCTGCTCTTCTCTCACTTGATCCTTCAGCTTTCGGATCGAGATCAGGTACCGCATCTGGTTTTCCAGAAGCTCCGTGTCCACGTTGAGCGTCTTCTTCACCCAGTCCTTGTACGCCTCGGGATCGCTCGAGCGGGTGAAGGCCTGCTTCTCATCCTTCAGCAGCTGATTCACCGCTTCCTCGATCTCCTCAGGGCTCACTTGGATGCCGCGCTCGAACGCCGTGTAATGCAGGATCAAATTTTCCCAGACAATGGCCTCGCGTTCCGGCTCCGGAAGGTCCGCCGCGCCCCAGGGCCTCGTGAAGATATTGGCCACGAGCTTGGCGAAGTAGTAATTGTCGCGCGTTACCGGTACGCCGAAAATTTCGCCGGCGATTTCAGACTGGGCAGGAGGCGATGCCGCGGCGGTCGCGGCAACCGTTTGCCCACTCGATTGAGCCGCCGCCTGGGGGGCGGCTTCGGGTTTCTGCTCGGCTTCTGAATGCGGAGCGCATGCGCCGGCGAGCACGCAACAAGCCAGAATCGTCCACAACCGGCTCATCATTGCCCAGCCTCCTTGGATCGCAGCCCACCGCTTTGATTTTGTTGTTTCACTTTTTCCTCCAGCGCGCGCAGGCGCAGTTCCAAGGAACTCGTCTGCTTCTCGACCGCTTGTAAGCGGCTCTCTACGGCGTTGAACTTCCGTCCGTAATACTCCTCCGGCGGGATCGGCGCAACAATGCCGTTTCGCTCTTCGACCGGCCAATCCGGCGGGAGTTTGAAATTCAGGCCCTTGGAGCTTTTCTTCTCCAGAACCGTTTCATCCGTATCTTTTTCCGCGGCATGCGCGAATGGGACCACGCCAACGGCCAGCAAAACCGCCGCGGCCCAGCCCACGCGCTTTCGGCATCGGATCATCCGGGCTCGCCTCCATTGCCTTCCGGTTGTCCTTCGGGTTGTGCCGCATCCGGCGCAGGCGTTTGGGGCGCCAGTATCGGCGCAAGCGCGGGCGGCGCTTCGATGGCCAAACTCGAAACGCGGACCACCCCTTTCAGCCGGCTCGTGCCCTGATCCTTCAATTCCAGCATGGCTTGGTCCACCAGGTAAAGCGATTTGGATGTTTGCAGCAAGTATATGAAGCGGATGATGTCCGGAAGCGATCCCTCACATTGCACTTCGAAAGTTCGCATCTGGTAAGGCGCCTGATCCTCGGTCGCGATCGGCTTGACGTCGCCCAGGTTGATGCCGCTGTCGCCTCCGAACGTTTCGATCTCGCGCAGCAGCTGGGCAAGCTCATTTTCTTTCGGACCGGCAAGGCGCAGGAGGTCTTGATAGGCCGATACCTCCAGCATCACGGCGTCGCGCCGGCTGAGAAGCCGGCGCTCGGTGTCGATCGCCTTTTCGAGCCGGGTAATATCGGTCTGGACATGGCGCATGTGCTGCGTCCAAGGACCCAGGACAAGCCTGTCCAGCACGACAAGCGCTAAAGCCATGGCCCCGCCCACGGCGAAAAGCCGCTCGCGAGGCCCGAGATTCGGGAGCTTGATCGCGGGCAATTTCATCCGGGCTGCTCTCCGGGTGCGGGCTCTGCCTCTGCCGACGGCGCGCCTATGCGGCAGACAATCTCGAACTCCGTGACGTACGAGTCGCCGTCGCGCTTCTTGGTCACGCGTTTGGCTTCAACCTGCGAAAAATTCGGAATCTGCTGGATCGCGGAAACGTAGTCGTACACCGGGGGCATCTCATTCGAGATTCCGCGCACGCTGATTTGGCCTTCCTTTGAAAAGGAGAACGCGGTCCAGCGCACCGAAGCCGGAGCCGCTTTGTTCAAAGCGAGCAGCGCGCCCAGAAAATCGCCGCGCGTGCCCAGCCAATCGTTGACCAGCCCCAGCTGCTCCAACGACAATTCCAGCGTTTCAGCCGCGATCGACGTCTGGCGATGCTCGCGCGTCAGCAAGGCATGGTAGTGCTCGGCCTTTTGCGCGTGCCCGATCAGCAGCACCAACAAAAGCACCACGCCGAAGATGAGCTGGCAGCCGATGGCCAAGAGGGCGCGCGCACGAACCTCGAACGTGCGGTGCAAGCGAAGCGCGGGCGGTGTAAGATCCACTTCCCCGGGATGGAGCGCAAGCCCCAGCAGGCTCGTGCAAGCAACGGGCATGGCATTCACTTGCGCCCGCATGTTATCCGATAACGACCACTTTTCCGTGGATGCTAAAATCGCGACCGGAAGCTTCAATTGCTGGCCGAGCATGGTCCCGAGCGATGCCAAGGCGCCGACCACGCCGGTGAGCACTACCTGCCCGACCGGGGCGGACTGTCCTTCGGACTCATACGCCTCGAGCGAACGGGAGAGCTCGCCGGCGAATTTGGCCGCTTCTTCCGGATGCTCGGCGATTTGAGCCGCGCCGCTTGAAATGCTGCGGTGGAACAGCGCTTTTCCTTGGCGCACCACGACCAGCGTGGTTTCATCCGTGTCCACATCCGCCAAGAGCACGGTCTGGTCCTTGAAGCCGCTGCCGGCCGGGCTTTGCAGCCAGCCGACCAAGCCTTCGAGCTCAAAGCCCACGCGCTCCAATGTCCAACCCATTCCTTTCACGATCCGCAGCGCGCGATAGATCACGTCTTGGTGCGAAATAACCAGCATGACGCGCGAGTACCCGGCTGAATCGGTTTCGATGACGCTGAAATCAGTGAGAATCTCTTCTTTGGCGTAGGGGGTGTGCTTTTCCGCCTGGAGCTCGATGATATCGCGGATCTCCGCGGGGTTGGAGGAAGGCACGGTAAAAAGGCGCGCGGTCGTCAGGTGGGACGGATTCGAGACCAGCACCGTCTCAACCGCGATGCCCTGCACGTCGCACAAATCTTTCAGGCGAGCCACCACGTCTTCTTGGCTGAGCCCTTCGATCGGCACAGCCAACGCGGCGGTCGGCACGCGCGAGCCCCACGCGCCGGTTGCCACTAAAAGGCGGAGCCATTGGCCGTCCACGCACAGAATGGCGGTCCGCTGGCCCCCGGGACCCAGAACCTCCCAGACCCGGCTGAGACCGCTTGAGCCGCTCTTGGGCAACGGCATCACGGCTCGTCCCAGGCTTCGATAACGCCGTCGCGGCGAAGCACGCAGCTTAATGTCACAGCCGCGTCCGGCCGCGTAGCCGGCACGTTGACCGTGAAATGGAACGCGGTCGATTTCACATCGACCACTTCCTTTTCCACGAACTTCCCGAAGAGCGTGAGCTCATTGGCGGGCACGTAGGGCGCCAGCTCGCCGATGAGAGACGCCGCCGCCCCAATCTGGCGATCGTCCTGCGTGCCGACCTTTCCGTCGCCGCCGGCTCGGTACGCCATCACCCCGGCCACTCCCTTATCGCTCAGCCCCATCACTTTCAAAGGAAGCTCCCCGGAGGTGTTGACGTTCAAGCGGCCGCTGCCATAAACCGTGACGTACGGAGCGATCCGCGCATAGATCTCCGGCTTCATGCCTTTGACGAGCAGCAGCTCTTCCTTGTTGGTGAACGGCGCATCGCTGCTTTCGTATTCGGTGGCGGATTTATAGTGAAAATCCTCGGCGCCATCCGGACGCGTCTCCAGGTCTTCGTCCCGCCAATCCAAAATACAGTCGGCCAAATGCGACGCCTCGTCGGATTTAACCCCGCCTGCCAGAGAAAACAAATTGAGCAGCTGAGGCTTCTCAAGCGCGTTCAAAGGAAGCAGCCGCTCTTCATCCTGCATGCGCCAGATGATTTCCTCATTCTTAACGATTTCCGCTGCCTCCGCCTCTATCCGGGAACCGAGGTGCACGGTATCGTTCGGGTCAAAGCGATGGGCTGAGGCCCAACTCTCGCCCGTGCCGTCCGCCTTGGTGGTCGCATCTTCAATCTCATCTTCCTTCAGCACCTGCCACGCATGCTGCACCGCGCCCTGCGCGAGCGCGCGGCCGCGCAGCTCTTGCATGAAGCGCTCGGTCCGGCGCAAGCTCGACGAGCCGCGCTCCGCCAGCCCGATCGCGATCAAGCTAAAGGCAACGATCATCCAAAGCGTCAGGATCAGCACGCTGCCCCGTGCCGTGGTCATTCAGGGGCCTGCCAGAGCTTTGTCTGAGCGATCGGGATCCCGATCACAAAGCTCCGGGGAATATCCTTTGATTCTTCCAAATCCCGCAATTGGATTTCCAGCCGCACAGCCAACGGCGGCTGGGGAGATTCCCAGTGGCTCTGCCAGCCGATGTTCGTGGAATCGGGCTCTTGTCCGAGGTAACTAAACCGGAGCCGTTTGACGCCTGAAAGCACCGTGGAGCAGCCGCGCTTCCGGGCGGCCCGGGGATCGCGCAGAGGTACGACCGAGCGGCACAGGTCTCCCGTCGCGTTGTCGAGCCGATAAGTGATAGCCGCGAGGTCGGTGAAGTCTGGTTCCTCATGCGGCATGCGCCCCGCGACCGAGAACCGGTCGTATTTGCCCTCGAACGGTAACTGAGAAAACCTCCGCGCGGACCGAATATCTTTGCGGATTTGCGCAAGCCCCACCATCACTTGCTGAGCCATGTCGCCATGCGTGCGCAGACGCTCCCACACCCGGAAGCCGGCGGCGATCACCGCGCCTGTGGTGGCCATCACAAAGACGATCAACGCGCATACGACCAGGAGCTCCACCAATGTGAATGCGCGGCGTCGAAATAGAGTTGGCTCAGGGAACATCCGGCACCAAGGAAGGCTCCGGGAGTACGCGCGCGACTGTCTGCAGGTCATAGGTATCACGGGCTTTGCTGCGAGGCCATGAAAGCTCCAAACGGAGGACGCGCAGAGAACCTTCGTTGCCTGCTGCCACGGAGGTCAGCCGCCAGTCGATGCGGTCCGCGCCAAAGTCCGCCTTGCCGGTGTCTTCTTCCGCGGGAGGTACGCCCATCGCGATGGCGGCATCGAGCTCGGACAATCGATTGAAGGCGTAGAAATAGGCTTGGCTGCGGCGTTCCAAAACCCGTGCCACGCGCGCCGCGACCGCAAGCCCCGGGAGGATGCCGACCGCTGCAGCGGCAAGGAGGGCGACCGTGACCAAGAGCTCAACGAGCGTCAGGCCTGCAAGGCGACGGGGTTTACTTGGATGACCAGTTGGTGACGTCATCCTCGCTTTCCACCCCGTCAGGGCCCAGGGAGCTTAAATCGTAGTCCCGAGGGGGGTGCGAGCCGGGAAACTTGTAGACGTAGGCTTGCTGCCAAGGATCCGTGGGATCCTGCTCCAGGTAAGGGCCTTTCCAACTCTTGGGAATGGGCGGGCTGGTCGGTTGCTGCAGGAGCGCCTTGAGCCCTTGATCCGAGGTCGGGTACCGGCCGTTGTCCACTTCGTAGAGCCGCAGCGCCAGCGAGATGTTGCCTTTGATATCCGCTTCGGCAATGCCGCGGCGCGCGGATTCCGTGCGGCCGGCCAGCCGCGGGACAGCCATGGCCACCAATGCGCCGATGATGACAACCACCAGCATCAGCTCGATCAACGTAAAACCGCGTCTCGAGGAAAGGTTGCTCATGAAGCAAGGCCGCTCATTTTTGGGTTAAGTGATTTTAAGCGCTAAAGTTACACAATACTACCCAATTCAAAGACCGGAAGCAATACCGCCATCACGATCCACCCCACAACCGCTCCGACCATGAGGATCATGGCCGGCTCAAGCAGCGCGGCGGTCACCTGCAGCGTGCGCTCCGCTTCCCGTTCGTAAAAGTTCGCGACCTCGGTGAGCGCTTCGCCGGCTTTGCCCGCCTCTTCGCCCACGGCCACGGTGTTCACCACGAACGGGCTCACTTCCCTGATTTGGCGCATCGCATCCGCCAGCGAGCTTCCCTGCTGCAGGTACCCGGGCAGCCGTTCGAGCTCCGCGCGGATCAAGGGATGCCGCACCACCGTGAGGCTCACGCTCACCGCCTGCATCACGGAAATGCCGTGATCGATCAATAGGCCGAACGAACGAGCAAACCGGCCCAATTCCATCTGGCGGATAAGCGTGCCGATGACCGGCATGCGCAAAAGCAGCCGGGCCGCGATGTGCTTAAGCCGCAATCCCGGGGCGCGCCAGAGCGCGACCGCGGCTAAACCCGCTGCTCCGATCGCCAGCCAAAACAGCGGATTTGCCATGTTGTGGGTCACCGCAAGAAGAGCGCGCGTGGCGAAGGGAAGCTTGCCGTGGAAATTCTCGAACAGCTTGAGCAGCCGAGGCATCACAAAGGTGAGGAGAAAGATGATCGTTCCGACCCCGGTCAGCGCCACAAACGCCGGATAAGCCACCGCTGCCTGGACCTTTGCCCGCAGCGTTTCCTCGCGTTCGGCTTGGATCGCGAGCCGGTCCAGCACAACGTCCAGGATGCCGCCGATCTCCCCCGCGCGGATCAGGTTCCGGTACAGCGGCGAGAAAACCTTGGGCCATTTAGACAGCGAATCCGACAAGGTTTCGCCCTGGCGCACCGATTCGGTCACCTGGTCCAGCAAACGGCGCAGTCCGGCCGAAGTGGTTTGCTCGGATAGGATGGTCATGGCCCGCAGAATCGGAACGCCGGAACGCATCAAGCTGGCGAATTGGCGCGTGAAGATATTCAGCTGCTTGCGGCTGACATACTCCATATCGAAACCGGCAATGCCGAAGCGTCCCTTGGCTTGAGCCGCCTCTTGCACGCGCACCGGCGTGTAGCCCTGCCCGGTCAGCGTGGCGATGGCTTGGGCGCGGGATTCCGCGTCGAGCATGCCTTCGAGTATTTCTTGGGGGCCTTTCTTAACCGTGTAGCGGAAGGTGGGCATCACGCTCACTCATCCTCTTGCGTCACGCGGATGATTTCATCGACCGTTGTCAGCCCGGCTTTGACGCGGTCCATGCCGTCTTCGCGCATGGTGCGCATGCCGGTCTCCGCGGCTTTCTTTCTTATTTGATCCAACGGCGCCTTCTGCAAGATCAGATTTCGAATGGCTTGGTTCAGAAACAGGAACTCGTAGATAGCCGTCCGGCCGCGGAAGCCGGTATGGGTGCAGCTATCGCAGCCGGGCCCCCGCTGGTACGTGCCGTCCGATCCTTTGACGCGGCATGCGGTGCACAGCAGCCGCACCAAGCGCTGGCCGATGATGCATTCCACGGATGAAGCGATGAGGTACGGGTCCACCCCCATGTCCATGAGGCGCACCAGCGCGCTGATGGCGTCATTAGTGTGCAATGTAGAGAAAACAAGGTGGCCGGTGAGCGCGATGCGCACGGTCAGCTCCACGGTTTCCAAATCGCGCACCTCGCCGACCATCATCACGTCCGGGTCGTGCCGCAGGAGGCTGCGGAGCGCTTCGGCGAACGAAAGCCCTATCTGCGGTTTGATCTGCACCTGCGTTGCGCCGTCGAGCTCGTACTCAATCGGGTCTTCGACGGTGATGATCTTCCGCTCTTCGGTGTTGATCGTCTTGAGGCAGGCGTAGAGCGTGGTTGTTTTGCCGCTGCCTGTCGGCCCGGTGACGAAGATCAAGCCGTGCGGTTTTTGGACAACGCGCAAAAGCCCGGCCAGGTCTTCGGGACGAAACCCGAGCTCCTTCAAGTCCATGAGCATCTGGTTCGGCAGGATGCGGATCACGATGCTTTCCCCGGCGGGGGTGGGCAGCACCGCCACGCGCAAATCGATCTTTTGATCCCCGATCTTCACGCTGGCCCGGCCGTCTTGCGGCAGCCGCCTTTCCACGATGTTCAGGTTGGAGATGACCTTCACGCGCGAGATGATCGCGGGAAAGAGCGATCGGATGGCGGCCGGAACATCCACGCCATGCAAAAGGCCGTCGATCCGGTACCGGAGCCGCACTTTTCCGCGGTAAGGCTCAAGGTGAATGTCGGTTGCCCGCCGGTTGTGCGCTTCCAAGATCAATTGGTTCACGAGCTTGACCACCGAGGCGTCCTCGGCCAGCTTCTCGATGTCTTCGATCCTGTCGTCGATCACTTCCGCGCCCGAGCCGTTCTTCTGCCGGTCGATCAGGATATCGCTGACCGTGTCCGCGCCGAAGCCGTACGCTTGCTTGAGCGCCTCTTGAATATCCTCTTCGGTCGCGATAATCGGTTCGATGCGGTAGCGCTGCTTCAACGCCACGCGCACCTCGTCCACGACGCGCACGTCCTGCGGGTTGGCGATGGCCACGGTCAGCGTCGAATTCTCGAGCGTGATGGGCATGATGCGGTAGTGCAGCGCGATCTTGGATGGCACCTCGGCCACGGCCTTTTTCGACACTTGGACGTCGCGCAGACGGATCCATGGCAGGTGATAATGCTCGCCCATGAGCGGCAGCAACTGGTCAGGCTTCACCCATCCCTTGGAAAGAAGAATCGTTCCAAGGAACAGGTGGTCCTTGTCCTGGATCGCCAGCGCTTCTGCGAGCTGCGCCTGGGTCACCAGCTTCTTTTCGACCAAGATGTCGCCGATTTTGCCGGCCATGGGTGTTTTCCTACCGCTTGGGTAACGCGCCGATCATGTAGAATTTATCTTCCGCTATATCATCGACTTCGCCCGCCAGGATGCGCTCGGTGCCCTCCACCGATTGTTCGGTGGTCACGTACTGGCCCTTCATGCCGGAGAAAACCTCGGCCACGACAAAGGGCTGCGTCAGAAAGAACTGCAATTTGCGGGCCCGGTCGTAAACGGTGCGGTCGCTCTTTGAAAGCTCGTCCACCCCGATGACCGACACGATGCGGCGCAGCTCTTCGTATTTGTTGAAGGTCTTGAGCGCGTCCATCGCGACTTTGTAATGCCGCTCACCCACCACGTCCGGGTCCAAATTGCCCGACGATGACAGCAGCGGGTCGATGCACGGGTACAGACCCATCTGCACGCGCTCGCGCGAAAGCACCATGATGGAGTCGAGATACGTGAAGATCGTGACCACGGCAAGATCCGTGAGGTCG
>JAHFGY010000024.1:19078-19609 GCA_023247195.1 Candidatus Omnitrophota bacterium
CGTGGAAGTCTGCGACCTCGGACGTCAGCGTCGGCTGGTAGCCGGTCTCGGACGGCACGCGGCCGAGCAGCGTCGAGATCTCAGCGCCGGCCTGCACGAAACGGAAGATATTATCCACGAAGAAGAGCACGTCCTTGTTCTGCTGCTGAATATTTTCAGCCAATGTCACTCCTGTGGCCGCTACGCCATAGCGGCCGCCGGGCGATTCGTTCATCTGGCCGTACACCAGCACGCCTTTTTCAAGCAGATTGTGTTCCTTGATTTCGTGATAAAGTTCGTTCCCTTCGCGGATGCGCTCGCCCACCCCGGTGAACACGAACGCGCCGTGATGGCGTTCGACGATGTGCTGGATAAGCTCAAGAATAAGTACGCTCTTGCCCAGACCGGCGCCGCCGAGGATTCCGCTCTTGCTTCCCTTCACCATGGGAAACAGGAGGTCAATGATCTTGATGCCTGTCTCCAGCACCTCGGGTTTTGAATCGCCCCCTTTGCGGACAAGCTGGCGCTTGAGTTCGAGCTTGCGGATCGGCT
>JAHFGY010000140.1 GCA_023247195.1 Candidatus Omnitrophota bacterium
GCAATCGCCTTGAGCAAATCAAGATCCAATACCCGCGAATCCGCACCCCCCTTAACAGCCTCGGCCAAATCTCTCAGGGATCCGTAGGCATACCGTGCATACTCTCCGGCATTCGCTGCAATCTCGGTCAATAAAGTAACAATCGCTTCCTGGTTCTCCGGCACACACAGGGCAACATCTGAAAAAGCAGCCAGTACTTCCTGTACATTTTTATGTAGATTAGGGTGGACTTTGCTCTTAACCGCCTTGAATATCGAATCTGCTATTTTTTCTTGAGGGGAGCGTTTCTTAAAAAAACCAGCCAGGTTGATATCCATCTCTTCAGGGAAATCTTGGCCATAAGATGCCGGCATTCCGTACGTTTGAATGGCTTGTGCATACAATTTCTCGATCGATGGCGCTGCGTTGTGCCATTGATCAGCCAAGATTCTGGCTTCATCCAAATGCGTGAGGATCCAATCCCGCATCCGGCCAGGCTCATCAAGACCGAGCTCGCGGCGCTTCTCTTCCCACTTCGAAATCTCATACAGCTCGTGGCTGCGCAGGTCGGGATCCGCAGCCAAATCCGCATCCACGTACATGACCGGCTCTCCGTAAAACTGGCCCAGGCCTATATGGCCCAATTGTCCGGTTGCCTTGAACAATCCCGGAATGGGGATTACTCGGGCGCTTGCTCTGGGCGCGGACAAGCTCGTGGCGAGGTCATAACGGTTAAGGTTGCCGCGATCCGCCCGCAAATCCTCAGGCAGATGAGCTTGTATGTAGGCATTGGCGACGCTGTGAGGGACCAGTCTTTGGTTATACGCCAGCGCGTGTTGAATCCGCAGCTCGATGAACGGCTTGCGATGGGTGATCCAATCCGCGTGTCCGTACTGCTCGTGACTCGCCGCGAGCGCTTTATCGGCCCGCGCTTTCACAGCCGGATCCGGCTCAACATACACGCCTGTTGCGATACTTTGGGAAAAAACCTGCAGGTACTCCCTCAGCGCCGTCTTGCCCGATGCGCCTTGCGCCAGCAATGCTTCCAGTTGCAACAGGCTGATGGGAACCCGCCGGATTCCCGGCCGATGCGCCTCATGCTGGATAAGCATCCGGTGCCGCTCATCACCCAATTTGCCGATCAGCGCCGGATCCTCAGCCTCGGTAAGAACAACAACCGCCTGTAGAACCGAACCGGCCGCAACCGGCTGCCCATCCACGTTGAGCGACAAGGCATCAAAAACCTCCGCCAGCGCCTGGGCCGCTGCGCCGAGCCGCTCATCAAGCGAGGCAGGCTCGGGCGACGCCTCCGTAGACGGAAAGCGGTGACGCAGGCTCTCGCGGTAAGCCTGCGCTGCGGCGACTGCCTCCTGCGCGCCGCTTCCGGCCAGGGCAAAAACGCGGCCTTCGGCAGCCGGCACATCAAGGATTTCTTGCGCGAGCCACTCGCCGTTTGGCAACCCGAGCGCTTTTACCCGCCCATCCGGAAATTGTCCGGCGAAGTCGCGTTGAAAAGCCGGGCTTTGCGCACCGCCCAGCGACCGCAAGGCGTAAACAGGCTGAATGAATTGATTGAACGAAAAAACGGCCGTTACCAGCCAGGCGGCCGGCCGCTTCCAGCGGGTATTCATCCAAGGGCGGCGCATCTCAGCGCTCGGCTTTCTGTTCTGCCGCCGGGCCCGGCGCCAGCACTTCATCCAGCGGCAGCAAGCCGCGCTTGTACTGCAGCGCCGCTTCGTAGACCGCGGAATTATCCGCCCCGCCGACTTTGGGCGTTACGACGGAAACCGACATCCCCTGTTCCTCGAGAAGCCGCGTAATTCCCGGAGCGTGAAACCCTCCGATAATCAGCGCCGCTACGGGTTGGCCGGTTTCCTTCAACTTCGCGGCCACACGCTGCGCCATTGCCTGATCACGAAGCAAGGCGGCCTCATAGAATGCCGCGAATTGCGGAAGCTGAGCTTCCAGAGCGCTGCAGTCGGAAAAGGGAGGAACGCTCAGACCTTGTGTAGCGGATTGCTCTTCCAGAAAATCCCGCCAACCGCACAGCAGTCCGCTTTTGGGAAGGTCACGAAACCGCCGGTATTCATCCGGCGGCAGCTTCGTCTGGACCAGCCCTTTGATAAGTTCCATCTCTTGCAGAATGGTCACCAGACGCCGGCCTTGAGGGGAATCCTCGCTGAGCGCCGCGCGAAGCGCTGTGGTCAATCGCTCCAACTGATCGCTCACCTCGCCGATTTGAACAGTACGGCGCTGCTGCAGGTACGCTGAGTAATCCTTCAGATGCGGGTAGGCATCGAGCGCGATCCCGCCGCTTTCCGCGGCATCGGCCAAGGCGCGGTAAAACTCCGCTTGCTCCGCAGTGCCCGCCTTAACGGCAGCCGCCTTTTCCGTTAACGGGGCCAATACCTTATCGCCGGCCGTTTGCTTCAGGCGCTGAACCAGAGCCTGTTGTTCTGTTTTAACCTCGTCCAGGTTGAGCTGTTGCTTCAGCCGAGAAGAAGAGACCAGCCGCTCCAGATCTTCATAGGCCGAGGTATCCATCCGTTTCTGCTCGACGAAACGCCATAACACTTCGAGGTAGGCGGAAAAGTCCATCTTCTGCCGCCTGAACGCGTCATGCGCTTGCTCCAATTCCAGCGAAGCTGCGCTTAAGACGCGCGGACGCAGCAGCTCGGCCGCGCCGCGCGCTTGCTCGAGAAAAGGAGCAAACGATTCCCGCAGCTTTTCCGCCTGCTGAAGCGCCCGCCAGTTTTGCTCGTATAAACGTCGATCCTCAATCCCCCACAGCGTGAGCGGATGGTCCGAAGCGATATCCAGGTATTCCTCGGCTGACAGGACGCCCGCTTTCAGGAATTTCTCCGCCGCCTGCTCTCTCTCCGGAGGCGAGCCGTATTCGCGGAAATAATCGAGGTTCAGGTCTCCCTCGCCGCCTTCCACGAGAACAAGTTGAAGGCCGTAGTTCTCGATTAGATGAAGCAGGATTGCCCTCAAGTTTTTCTGCGTTTCGTAATCCGCATGGGCCTCTTGAATGCAAATGACTAGCGGCGCTTGAGGGTCCGCAGAGGCGTGTGTTTCCGTCAGGCGGCCGTGCTCGGCCGGAATCGTGATAGTGGAAGGATCCGGCGCGGAGAATGAGCCGGGTACATAGAGGCAGAGGTGTGCCACCCCTGTCACCAGTAGTATTTTGAAAAGACCGCGGTAAGTACGCCGAAAAAGATACAACTAGTCTCTCCTCCCCGTTCATCCAAGGCTATGGATATTTTATCGCCTGCAAATAAGTACTAATAGGTAGACCGGGGCTCTTACCGGTCCTACTAAGTGTGCCTGCTGGAAGGGGCGCTCGCCAAGTAGGAAGAAGCGCTTTTAAGCAATTTTTTACTGAATATCTTCGCGCTAGTCGGGGCGAGGCAATCGACGTGGCCGTCGCAGAGGCACGCGAAGATATTCAATCGATACTGGCGGTGTGGGGCAGCTCGTAAGCCGCCCTACTCGAGCGGCGTGCCGTGGCGGGCGGTGTTGATGCTGATGGTTTTAGGCGTGAGAAGCTGAAGCAAGTAGTCCGGACCGCCGGCTTTGGTTCCGAGGCCGGATAGCCGGCGACCGCCAAAGGGTTGACGGCCAACGATCGCGCCCGTGATCGGCCGGTTCACATACAAATTCCCCGCGTCAAACGTGCGCGCCGCAACGTCGATGTGTTTGGGCGAGCGCGTGTATACTCCCCCGGTGAGTGCAAAGTCCGTGCCATTTGCCAGTGCAATGCCCGCCTCGAACGACTGCACCTGGAACACGCAAAGCAACGGGCCGAACAGCTCGGCTTGCGCCAAGCGGTCTTGAGGCGAGATGTCGGTGACAATAGCGGGTCCAACGAACCACCCTTCCTTCGGAAGCCGCGCATCCGGATAGGCGTAGGCAACACGGCCGGCTGTTTTCGCATAGGCCAAAGCTTCGCGCAGGCGGCTCTGGGCATCGGCTTCGATCAGCGGCCCGAAATCGGTGTCCGGCTGCGCGGGGTCGCCGACCTTCAGGCGGTCCACGGCTTCGATCAGCCGCTTCATGAGCGGCTCGTACACGCGCTCATGCACGATCAATCGCGACAGCGCCGAGCATTTCTGCCCGCCGTAGCTGAACGCGGAATGCAAGATACCGGTGATGGCCGCGTCCAAGTCTGCGTCGTCGTCGACGATGAGCGCGTTCTTGCCGCCCAGCTCGGCGACCACGTGCTTGAAGTGCCGCTGCCCCGCCGCCACGCGCGAGGCGCGCTCGATAATCGTTTTACCGACAGCCTTTGACCCGGTGAATAGAATCGCGTGCACGCCCGGATGATCCACAAGCGCGGCGCCAACGGTTTCCCCGTTGCCGGGCAGGCACTGAAGAATGCCCGGCGGCACGCCGGCCTCGCGCAACGCCGAGGCCACGTGGTGCGCGATCACGTTCGACTGCTCCGATGGCTTGAGGATAACCGCGTTGCCCGCGACCAGCGCAGCCGAAGCCATGCCCGTGAGGATCGCAGCGGGAAAATTCCATGGCGAAATCACGGCAACCACGCCTTTAGGCTCATACCGGTAGAGGTTTCGCTCGCCCGGCACCTGCAGCAACGGACGGCCGCGCGCGAGCCGCTCCATTTGAAAGCTGTAGTACTCGAGGTATTCGATGGCTTCCACGACGTCGGCATCCGCCTCGCGCCAGGTTTTGCCCACCTCCAGCACTTCCCACGAAGCCAGCTCGTGGTGGCGTTTGCGCAGCGCATCAGCGGCGCGGCGCAAGCAAGCGGTGCGCTCCGCGACAGGCAGCGCGGCCCACGCGGGCTGCGCAGCCTGAGCCGCCATCACCGCCGCCCCGGCGTCGGCCGGCGTTGCCTGCGCGACCTCGCCGATCACTTCATCCGGCCGCGACGGGTTGCGGGAGGCCGCCCACTTGCCCGCATCGCTTGCCCGAGCTGAAGCCGCGGTGAGCAAGCCGTACCGTTTGCCCAGCCGCTCGCGCACTGCGGCAAGCGCATACTGCATGCGGTGGCGCTCGGACGTCTGCGACCAGTCAGCAAAGGGCTCGGGCCGATACCCGTGATGCTCATCCTGTGCGGCCGGCGCAGCGCCCGGCCGCTCTTTCCCGATCGGAAACGCCAGCAGCTCGTCGGGCGACCGCTCCTTGAGCGCGTCTTGCCGCAGGAACGATTCGTTTGCCGTGTTTTCGAGAATGCGGCGCACGAGGTACGCCATGCCGGGAATCAGATCGCCCACGGGTGCGTAAATGCGCAACGGGTAGCCGAGCTTTGTGATCGCCGCGCCGATGGCATCGCCCATGCCGTACAAGAGCTGGAATTCCAATTGGTCTTTGGCTAAGCCCAGCGACTCGGCTACAGCCATGGCGTGAGCAACGGAGCGAATATTGTGGGATGCGATTGCGGTGCTGACCAGCGGATAAGAACCCAGCAGTTTTTCCGTGAGCCGCTCGAACGCGTGGTCTGTCTCGGCTTTGTCCTCGTAAACCGGAACCGGCCAGCCTTGCGACTGCGCTTGCGCGACCTGGAAATCCCAATAGGCGCCCTTCACGAGCCGGACGGTCAGCGAATGCTCGTGCCGCTCCAGCCAGTCGAGCAGTTTTTCCGTGGCCTCTTCCGCAT
>JAHFGY010000025.1 GCA_023247195.1 Candidatus Omnitrophota bacterium
TGGTGCTACGGGCCGGAAAAGAAACAGATCACGATCATCGCCATCACCCCGCATCCCTGACACCCTTGGCTTCCCCGGAATCTCAATCACGCCCACAGTTACGCGATGACTCAGGAAGGTGGCTGCCTGAACTGGCTAATACAAAGAACTTTTCGGCTTGGCTTCCGCATTGGCAGGTCCGTACTACCTGTTCTTGCGGAGGCTTTCCCATCTTTTTCGCCCCTCGTCCGTTCGCAGCGTGGGAACGGGAAACTGCTTCAGCACCCGCCATATGAACGTGGCACCGGCGCTATCTCTGTCGACCACCTCAAACGCAGCCAGCAGGTCTGATTCATCCCATCTGACGGAGCAGATCACGTACACAGAGCCGGCTTCCGCAAGGGGAGGCTCCCATCGGCTCCTGAGTTCATACGCAGCGAAATCGAAGGCATCCTCCATCGTCAATTCCGAAGGCAAATCGCTGAGTGTGAGCTGGTCCAGCTTCATGCCGGAAAGCATGCGCACGATGCCGAGGTCGCCACCGGCAAAACCCGAATTGAAGCTTCCGTTCTGAAGCTCCAGATCCGGGGACTGATTGTAGTCATTGCTCCGGGTCGTGAATGAAAAGTATGCGCCTCCGCCCCGCTGAGAAATGACCCCCTCAAATTTCCCCCGTTCCAATATCCTGTTTATTCCGGTATTCGGGATCCGAACCTGATCGGCGTAGCGCTGCTTGATTTCCGGGCTCGGCTCGATGGTAGCGATCCCTTCAGGAAGCCGCGGCCCCGGCCGGACGTCGGAGTCATCCGCCGTTTGCTTCCAGCTGTCGTGGATGCGCTTGAGCGCCTCCTCCGCGGTACGATCTACTTCCTCGGAGAGGCTCAAATCGAAGTGAAGGACAAATGGAATTGAGATTTTGCCCGGCACACCGCATTCCCCGATAATATCGTCGCTCCGGCAGGATAGATCGCCGTCGTTCCGGGACTGGCCCAGATGATCGATAAGGCCGGAGTAGTTCCACTTCAGTCGATCGTTGTCGAAGCTATCGAAATGAATCTCGCGAATCGGTTGCCAGTTTTGCCAAGAGACCTCTGTCACCCCGGCCCCTGTTTTCTCAGGAAACTGAATCTCTAGGTTCATGTAATCGAAATGCTTGCGAAGCCCCTCGAGCGATTTATCGTGAATGACCTCGGATTTGAAAGACAGACGCACCATAACCCGGGAATCTGAATAAATGTAGCCGTGATGGTAGTCGTTTTCATCGCAAACCGCATTAATAGGGCAATCGACTCTTAGGCCGGGCTGGCCAGGTTCGTTTGCCACGGTAAGCTCCAATTTAGTCTCGTCTGCGCGGCACACGGTGGGAAGAATAGCCATCAAAACTAGGCCAAGCAAGATCACTTTGCGCATGGACGATTCCTTTTTAGAAGCTCGCTAGTATGGTTCGCTGCTTGAAGATTCTCGCCGCTCATGCTCGTCGCGGCTAGTGGCGGGTCGGCGCTCCGCTCGAATCTTAGGGATTATCAGGAAAACTGCCCGAAGCCGACGCCGACAGAACCCCTCAGATAGCTATAATCAATGGCTTTTGGATTAAGGTCGAGCGGGCGGCTAAGGGTAAGAAATACATCGGGTTATAATGACTTCTTCATCCCGTTTTCAGCCCATCTGCGATGAATTGCTTGATGAGTGATTGGTACGGAACGTGCCGCTCATTGGCGCGTTCCTTCAAGCGGAGGATCATCGGCTCCGGCAGCCGCAATGAGATGGCTCGCGATGAAGGCTTCAGATTCGGAAAAGACACAGCCTGGAAGTCCTTCGCTTCGAAGTAGCTCGCCAAGTCGATCTTGGCCCAGAACCGGCGCTCGCTATCCTCTGTTTTGAATTTTGGAAGCTTAAGTGGCTTCTTCATAGAGTCCTCGCTCTCGTTTGTTCAACGCCCTGGCTGAGATAACGCGAACCGTATGTCCTCGAACCGTGAAAACCACAAATAGGAGTCGTTCCAACTTGGTCCGGCCGATCAGTGCGTAGCGCAGCTCCCCTTCCTCTCGCTGGGTCAGATGAAGCAACCGCTTATGAGGATCGAAAAATAGCTCCTCGCACTCGCCATTCGACACCCGATGCTTCACCCAATTCTTGTGAAGATTACCGGCGTCCCATTGAAATCGAATCGGCTCTGGCCAGACGGTCATCTCATCCCTCATTAAGTGTATATACACAGCAATACATTTGTCAAGAGTGACGACACAGGGGCGGCATGAAAATCAAAAACTGCCTGAACCCGATGCTGGCAGAACCGTTCAGGTGGCGCTAGTCGACAGCTTCGGAATAGAGATGCATCGGGTTAGCGTAAATGCCTGCAAGCGCCGCTATGATTGCTTGCGCGATGAGGATGACTCTTCCACAAGCTCGAAAGCTCTGCGGGTCGCTTCAAAACGATCAGCACAGGCAATTCCGGCCTGACGCAGCACGTCGCTAAAGATGTCGTGATACTTCGACCTAAGCATCGTCACTTCTTGACGGGAGTGCCAATCCTGTTGCGGGATGGATTCTTCCAGTCGAACTAAATCAACATAGATTCGAGCGGCTTCTCGCGGCGTCATAGCTCTTCTTTGAGCTTTTTTAACTCGGCCCGGTCGCTTGTGTGCTCAATTCGCTCGATCAGTTTGAGATAGCTACCGGCAAGATCATACAGGTTGTGATTCATTGCTATGAAGGATAGCCCTGATTCTGGGGACCCGTCAATACGCCACACAACTTGGCTGTTTGAGAGCTAAATACTCTTGAAACGGGTTTAGTCAGCGGAGGAGTCGGTGTCAAAAACTGCCTGAACTGGATAATACAAAGAACTTTTCGGCTTACGGCAGCCCTACTCCTCACTCTAAGCAGCGCCGGCAGCTTCACGATAGGATGCAAGTAATTCAAAAAGGCCCTGCTGAGATTCAGCCTCTGCCTGCACCGGTAAGTCTTCAAATAGAGGAATCGGCTCCGCAGGTGCTGATGGGGCATCGGACGCTACAGCTATGGCCAAGAGGAACCCGCTTTGCCGAGAAATGCTCCAATGCACGCCGTTCATCTCTTCTTTCACAACTTGCTGCGCCCCTATATGCTGGCTGTCCGCCTGCGCATCCGCACCCAGTCCCCTTAGAACGTAGCCAGCGGATAACGGATTCAGATCGGACCCTTTGGGAACAACCGCCAAGTATCCCCTGGGTGATCGCTGTGCCACACCGCTTGGTGCTATCACTTCCACCTCAAAAATAAATGTGTTGGCTTCATGCGGCTGCAGCCTGATTTCCCATACGGAAATTCCTTCGGGATTGCTTTCCAGAACTGCATGATTCAAGGGAAACTTCTGCTCTTTCCCATCTTGTGATTTGACGATCAAGTTAACCTCGGCAGGCTCTCCATGGACGGAAGCGGAAATAATAAACGGCTTTGTCAGTTGAGGATTAGCTGGATCCAGCTCACGGATCTGAACAGTTGTGGCATCGGTATCAGGAGTCGTCCGAAGGAGCTGCACCTGATCCCTGTCGATCTTAGATCTAGCTTGATCACGAGCACTCTTCATTCTCTCCAGCATTCCGACAGCCTCATGCGCAATCGGATCAACTGCAGTAGAACGATCTACGTGGAGCGCATGAAGGAGCTTGGTAAGTGAAGCTTGCGGAGGAAGGCGCTTTTCCCATTGATTGTTTTCACCCGGAAGATTCAATCGGTAATCATCGGATAGCCCCAATATATCCTGCCAACTGAGCACAGCCATGAGCGGTACCTGATAATCGGAAAAATCGCTTGAGGCAAGATGTGAATTAACCGCCATTAGCAACAACTTCTCATGGACCTCCGGTGTCATCGAGGCCAAATGGGGAGCATGTTGCGCCTCATCCAAATCTGGAAACCAGACGCCAAGCAGTGCACTCTTATCTTGAAGGCTCATGGTTTCCCATGCTGTGCGAGCGTGGCCTGAGTCCTGCATTCCGAAAACGCTGAATGCATTTCGAATATGGAAACGGGGATGATATCGGCTTTGGGATTTTAATCCCCAAACCAATGGAATATAGTTGTAGGCTTTCAAACGCTCCACAGAGGCTTGGATCTCCGGCAGCACAGTGCCAAGCGTCTCGAAGATCACAACCTTTCCCCGTTCCTGTGCCCTGTGAAGAAACTGTGAAAGGATCCCCTCTGCCGGAGCCAGCTGAAAGTAGGCCAGCTTCAATCTATCCGTTGCCTTCGGAGCCTGCTGCTCATTTTCGGGAAACAAATAACTCCATAAGAAACCCTCATCCTGAGCACGCTGGCTTGGGCTAATACGCGTCACGTCAAAATCAGCATCACTCTGAAAGATCCTTCCCTCGACCTGCTGCGACCAACGGTACCAATCCTGAGGCGGATTAGTCTCACGAGCCTCAAGCGCAAGAGGACGCGCGACCATGATCATGCTGTCGCTGTTCTTAAGGTTGCCGCTCTCATCAAACATTTGTTCAACAGTATCGGCAGGCAACCCAAACTCAGTTGGATTGCAGTGCGCAAGATGGGTTCGAATCACGTCATACACTTCGGCCACTGCCTGCCGCTTTGCGTCATCCGTTTCCGCCTGAAGCGCCCTTTCTCTGATGGCCTGGATCTGATCAAAAACCCCAAGGCTGCCTAAAGTCAGCTTGCCTTCGACTTCTGGAGTGAAAAGGTAGGCGCGGTAATAGCCTAAAACATGATCCAACCGGACATAGTCCGCCAGATCAAGGTCTGATTCGAACGCTTCGAGGAGAAATGGAACGGTCCCCGGATAGGACCAATCGTAGGCATAGAACTGCCAGTTTTGCCCCAAGCGGGCTTCCGGCTTCGGGGGTGCCCCTTGCGTCACAAACCTGCGGTAGCCATTGCTGCGACTCAGCCCAAAGACGCGCGGATTAAGCCAAATATCCGCGCCATCAGGCACAAATGGAATATCGATGGCCACCTGCACGTTCCTATCAACCCCATAATGTACAATGTATCGTGCTTGAGTCCGCGCGGCGAACTGCACGAACGACATGAAGGCGATTTCCTGCTCGTGCCGTTTACGCGCTGCTTGCATTGCCGAATTTTCCTGCCTAGTCTCCCCGTAATCTCGCAGTCCTTCTTCCCATGTGCGCCAATCCCAACCCGTCTCGAAATTTGCCTGCATATGCTCCCGCTTCAGCGCAAAATGCAGCATGTGGTCAGGCAACCACGAGCGGTTATCGTCCAGAAATTCTTCAAATTCTCGATGTACTTCCGTTGCGGCATGGCTCTGAAACTCATCCCAAATAGCTTGGAACGCCTCAAGCTTAAATTGCGTCACCGCATCATGATCGATGCGATCGCTGTTTCTAAGCTGCTCGATCTTCTGTAGATTCTCACGGATAAAAGCAAGTGCCTTCGGACATTCCACGCCAGAATTCCTCAACCGCTGCAATAAGAACGGAATGCTGACGTTTTCAGGCTCAAGAGCCCGTCTACTCTCAACCGAGTAGGGAGAATGCCCGGCCGAAGACCAGGTGATAGGCAACCACTGCATCAGCGACAACCC
Source organism: Candidatus Omnitrophota bacterium (assembly GCA_023247195.1). Lineage (GTDB taxonomy): Bacteria > Omnitrophota > Gorgyraeia > Aquiviventales > Aquiviventaceae > JAHFGY01. Next base: position 5,528 of record JAHFGY010000025.1, read on the forward strand.
CAGACTCTCGTGCAGATCAACTGCTTCGAGAGCTAAAGCAAAATCGCCGCTTCCCCAATCCATGGGTATAGGTGGCCCCCCATCCTCTGGATCCCACATTTCATCAGAACGCATGTGGTGAAACGGCATGAAGGTACCCCCGATAGGGATGCCCGCTTCCACTGGTGAATAAGCTCGAGGCTCGTCCGAAGGAGGAAGCGCCTCCAGGGGGACTGGTTTTCCCTGCTGCGCTGCGCCATCCCTGCCTGAATCACGCGCCTGAGCAAGCAGGCTGAGAATCCTGCCTCCAGGAATCCCCTCCCAACCCCAATCCCTCGCATAGGTCTCGTATCGAAGCTCATGAAAAGCCCTTGCCAATATCCAATAGTCGACCAGCCCTCGAACCTGACTACGATCCCAGCGGGTCAATACATCCTGCTGCGAACCATTCGCCTCGATCTCGTCAAGGTAACCTTGCACAAAAGCATCGCTGATCTCTTCAAGCCACGCGCCTAATGCGTGGACCAGTCTCTCATCGAGGTCTGGCACAGCAGCATCTTGGGCAGAAAGTTGGCCGGCGAATACAAGAGAAGCTCTACGGGCAAGTTCGCGGTCAGTGGGGTTTTCCTGAGGATTGAGACCAAGGAGCGTATAAAGCTGGATGTTCGCGATGTACCAGAAACCTTGCAGCACACCTGCAAGATCAACGAGAAGGCTTTCCCGCGGATCAAGATCCTGCGCAACAGAATCTTTGGATGGAGGCCCTTCGAAATCGACCCAGCGGATAGCTTTCGCAATTTCATCGGCCGCGCTCTGGCTTTGAGTAGGATCCCCTGTCTTAAGCGATTCCACCAACGCGCCAATCAGGGATGTGTTTTCCGAAGCAGCAATAAGACCCTGGGCGCTGCTCATATCACCGTGCACCTGTGCCTTCATCAAAACGCCGTCGAGCTGACGCAGGCTCAGGACTACCTCGGCAAGCACACCGTCAGGTTCAGAGTCACCCACATTCAATCGCGCCAGATAGGGAGCAAACTGAAGGATCTGCTCAACGATCGCACGAAGCGCAGGTGCTTGCGTTTGGGCATCGCTTCTGGCCTTGAGGGCTATCGTTGCTTCTTGAGCATGGTGGAGAACGCTGTTAGACCAGCGAAAAAGATCAGCCTGGGTTGCGGCTTGGGATTCGAATCCGGGCCGTCTACTCTCAAGAAAAGCGACATGCAGCTGTGCTATAGTTTGCGCAACATTCCGCGAGAGGTATCCGGTAGCCTGCGCGTTTTGATGAGCGATTTTCCGGTAATCATCAGGAGCCGATGCCCGCAAGTCTTCCATTAACTGGGTAAGAGCCATCCAAAAAGCCCCTCCCAATTCGTTCTCGGTCCTGACGGATTCCATAACGATCCCCAGCGGGACTCTTTCGCCATCCGAAGACTGATAATAGGAAGCGCCATACAATTGTGGGCTCAATGGATATTTAGCTTTTGCCAATGCTTCATAACGCGGCAGCTCCATATTCACTGGCCACTTCATTCCCTCCTCACCGGTCAACCCTCGCATGTCCTTATAGGTCTTACTAACGAGTGTGTTTTTGCCGGCCTCCACCACGGTGAGGACGTTCGAGGTGGACACTGCCATGGGGCCTGACTTCACTGCCCCAAGATCTACGGCGCTCAAGGTATCCCCATTGGCGATAAAGACGATCTCGCCTCCTTTGGAAGTCCGTATGGGCTGACCCGACTGGTAGTGCCGAATAAGACCTTGTTGGTATGGCACGCTGTGATCGGCGAATGAAAGGAGCCTTTGTCCATCCGCTAGAACCAGTTCAAGGACATCCCCATCGGGTACCCCGGCGATAGGTTGTTCTGAGATAATTACCGTCATCAGATATCGCTTAATCCGAACAGCGCCATCAGTTCCCTGCAGACGGAAGCTTGCGATAACGCCTACCACATTTGAAGTTTCTCCCGAATCAAGGCGGAAGGTGTCGTCGACCTTAATCGCCAAAATCTGGGTTTCTTTATCCAAGAACCATCGCTGCTCTCTAATCCAAGAAACAAGATGTGGAAGCAGCGTCTCAGGGTTTGAGTCTGCCTGTTGCGTGCTAACCGACAACTCCGTTCGCTTGCGCGGCTGTGAAATCTGCTCCGCCTGGTGAGACTTTTTCTCGGCGACCTCTGGCAACTCGGTATCAGCAGGAGCATTGAAGGCTCTCGGATCAAGCACTGGTGCTCCCCCAAACAACGAAGAATCTCTCTGAAGGAGTGATGGATCAAAATCCACCGCTTGAAGCACGACCGGGGCTGTTTCCAGTGCGCGTTCGAACCAATCGGCGGTCGTGGCAGTCCAAACATTGCCTTGCTGTTCGACATATCCCTGGGCAATTGCCCAACCCACCAGCCGCTCCAGATACATCACCTGAAGCCATAGGCCATCCTCTGACTGAAGCAGCTCCCTTGTGACCTCGATGACATCCGGCTCACCTATCGGCTCACGTTTCCAAACCGCTTCGCTAAAGGGTCCTTCTTTGCCCTCAGGGAACTTCTTAACCGCATGAAGAGTACCGATCAGATTCTGCAGCGCAAACAATTGCTGGTTGGCACTTCCCTCAGCGCTATGCAAGGCTATCAGGCTGGATATGGAACGGAACTGTGCAGCAAATGCTGGAAGCGGAACAGAAGGAACAGCCAGCAAAACCGCGCAGGCTGCTGAGAGCGTTCTCAGGAAGAAGCGATTATTCAAGCGAGTCTGTTGCCAGAGGCTCATCCGATCTCCGAGGGCTGTGCTTGTGCTGATAATCTTGGTACTTATACTTCATGATCTCAAGGTAATCGACTGAGGTATCATCCTTGCCGACAACCGGGGTAAGGACTACTACGTTGACGCCGCTTTGAACAAGCAGATTAGCCAAGTTCTGGGTATGGAAGCCGCCGACAACGAAAGCTGCGAATACCTGGCCTTCTGAGGCCATCTTGTCTTGTATGTTCATGAGCATGGCCTGGTCTCTCTCAAGCGTTGCATCAAAGAACCCTATCGCTTGCTTAAGAGAGCTATCCAAGCTCTCGACATCATTCTGCCAGGCGAAAGCTACGCCATTGGCTGAGGCGAGATCCTTAAGCTCAGGAATCCACCGGCTGAACAGCCAGCTATCCTGATGCTCCCGATAGGCTCTGTAACCATCGGGTGTCCATTCTCTGGCGACGGCTTTGGTGAAGAGCGTCAATCCTTTCTGGAGGTCTAAGAGCTGCTTTTCTTCAGGCATCTGAGCTGTTTGATTGATCAGTGAGCGCTCAAGAGATGGGATCTCCTTAAGAAGAGCAATCGCTTGTATGTCTCCAATGGCACTTGCCAGCCCGGCTATCTTGCGGATGTTGGGGTACGGTTCCAGTGTTACATTCGCTTGCAGGCTCTGATCCGCAAGGTACTTGAGGTATCCGCTCAGCTTGAAACCGCCTGAGGCGTAAGATTGTATTCGGCTTTCCAATTCTTTCAGCTGCGAACTGTAGAGCTTGTTCTTGAGCTGATCTACCGTCTGTTGGATGGCATTAAGCTGCTGCTCTATCTGAGGCCTTAGAGCTTCAGATTCCAGCATGGCGTTGTAGTTCTTCTCGTAGAGCGTTATATCTTCGGCTCCCCAGACAACCCAGTCTCTGTCTGAGATCATATCGATGTACTCTTCTCCTGAGATAAGCCCAGCTTTGAGGTAATTCTCAGCCGTCTGCTTCCTTACGCTGAGAGGCCCGGTATGGCGAAGATGCGCTAGCGAGGCATCACCTTCTGCGCCTTCCATGAAGATCAGCTTCAGGCCATAGCGCTCGGCCAGATAGTCCAATATCCCGGCCATGGACATCTGGGCGGTGTAGTTGCCGTGGGCATCCTGGATGATAAGCACAAGCTTGCTCTTCTTCTCAGAAGAAGCAGCTGCAGGCAGCCGTTGCGAGATATGGCCTAGCTCAGAGGGTAGCTTAAGCGCTGAAATTGCGGGAGCAATCCCAGGCTCGCTTGCTTGGATAGGGTCCACTGCTACAAAACCGAGCAGCAGGGACAAAGCTATCCCCAAAATACGTTTGTAGTTGGAACTCAGCTGTATCATTGGGCAGCACTTGGAGCTTTAATTGATTGGGAGACAATGAGAAATGGTTGTTGATTTACTCTTATGAATTATACCAAAAATAGTAGAAAAACTGAGGGGAAACCACACTACCGACGGAGCTCAGCACGAAAGTGCGTTCCTTCTACTAGCTAGAGTACTGCCGGACTAGGATTCGAACCTAGACAAGCAGGTCCAGAGCCTGCTGTGCTACCATTACACCATCCGGCAAGGAAAGCGGAATGAAGGAAAAGAATTATATCACGACGGAGCACCGCTGCACACCCACACACTACCCGCAAACAGGCGGCGCGGTGCGACGTGCCGCTCACGCGTTGTGGCTAGTTTGAGCGGCGCTAAGACGGTACCGCCACGCCCCGCCGGGCGCCTTCCTCAAGCCTGCTGATCGTCCGATCGTGCCCCAAAACCGCCATGGTCTCGAACAGCGGCGGGCTCACCGATTTGCCGCTAACCGCGACGCGGGCCGGGTGAATGAGCTGCTTCGGTTCCCATCCCTGCTCCGCCATGAGCTTGCGCGTGGCTTCCTCAATGGCAGTGGCCTCGAACGGGTCGATGGGCGCGAGCCGCTCCTTGAGCAGCAAGAGCCGGGCGCTGACGCCGTCTTGCTTCAAAAACTTGGCGACGGCCTCTTCGTCGTAAACCGGCGGCTCCTGGAAAAAGAAGAGCTGCTCCTTTTCGATGTCGCCGAGCACGCGGATGCGGTCGTGGATGAGCGCGACAAAGCGCTCGAACCAGCGGCGGTGATACTGCTTCTCGAGAATGCCCGCTTCGATAAGCCGCTTGGCGATGTGGTCGGCCAATACGGGAACCGTGAGCTGCTTGAGGTACTGGCCGTTGAGCCAATCCAGCTTTTTTTGATCGAAGAACGCGGCGGTCGTGCGAACCTTCTCGAGCTCGAACAGCTCGATAATCTCTTGGGGCGGCACGTGCTCGCGGTTGCCGCCGGGCGCCCAGCCGAGCAGCGCGAGGTAGTTGAAGAACGCCTCGGGCAAGTAGCCCACCTGCCGGTACTCATCCACCGACGTGGCGCCGTGGCGCTTGGACAGCCGCGAGCGGTCCGCGCCCACAATGAGCGGGATGTGGCAGAACACGGGCGGCTTGAACCCAAACGCCTCGTAAAGCACGACCTGCTTGGGCGTGTTGGCGATGTGGTCGTCGCCGCGGATCACGTGCGTGATGTTCATGAGCGCATCGTCGACCACGCAGGCAAAGTTGTACGTGGGCAGGCCATCGGCCTTGATCAAGGCCAGGTCTTCGAACGTGGTCGAGTCCATGGTGACCGGCCCGTGCAGCATGTCATCGAACGTGACCTTCTGAAACGGCACCTTGAACACAATGCCGCCGTTTTCTTCGACAACCGCCTTCCCCGCATCGAGCAGCTTCTGCGCGTATTCCTTATAGATGGGCAGCCGCTCGCTCTGGAAGATGGGGCCTTCGTCGGCCTTGATGCCGAGAAAATCCAAGCTGGCGTAGATGTCTTTCAGGAATTCGGGGTTGGAGCGCTTGGTGTCGGTGTCTTCAATGCGAAGAATGTACGTGCCCTTGGTGTGCCGGGCAAAGAGGAAGTTGAACAGCGCGGTTCTAGCGGACCCCACGTGCAATTTCCCCGTAGGGCTTGGAGCAAAGCGAACGCGCACGTTGGCGCCAGGAGCGCTAGTTGCGCTGGGCGAACCGGAGGTCATGAAACGAGCTCAGTCAGGACGCGCGCCTCGTTAGAGGCAGACCCGGCGGGGCTCCGGTGGTACCAGTTGAGCACCGTCTTGGTAACGCTGGCCGGGTCAAGCTTGCACAGGTCGAGCAATTGCTGGCGGCTGCCGTGTTCGACAAATGCATCGGTCAGGCCGATGCGCAACAGAGCAACGGATGAGCACCCGCTGCGGTCGAGCGATTCGGACACCGCGCTGCCGAAGCCTGCGGCGATCTGCGACTCTTCGAGCGTAACCACGCGGCCGATCTGGGTGCCGATGGTCTTGAGAAGCGCGTCGTCGAACGGCTTCACGAACCGCGCGTTCACGACCATGGCGCTGATACCTTCCTTGGCCAGGTCTTCGGCTACCTTGAGCGCCGGGTAGACCATGCTGCCCAGCGCCACGAGCGCGACTTGCGTTCCTTCGCGCAGAACTTCGGCCTGGCCGGACACAATGCGCGCGGGCTTGCCGAGCGGCTCGCCGCACACAATGCCGCCGCGCGAATAGCGCAGCGCAACCGGCAGCGGCTGGTCAAAGGCCCATCGCAGCATGGCGCGCAGCTCGTCCGGGTCTTTGGGTGAAATCACGATGATGTTCGGCAGCACGCGCAGGTACGCCACGTCGAATACGCCGTGGTGGGTGGAGCCATCTTCGCCCACCAAGCCGGCGCGGTCCAGCGCGAGCACCATGGGCAATTTTTGAAGACACGCCTCGTGCATGATCTGATCAAACGCGCGCTGCATAAAAGTGGAATAGATGCCGACGAGCGGGCGCATTCCCCCGGTGGCAAGCCCAGCGGCCAGTCCAACCGCATGCTGCTCGGCCATGCCCACGTCGATGAAGCGGTCCGGGAACCGGCGGCCGAACTCGCCGAGGCCGGTGCCTTCGGGCATCGCGGCGGTGATGGCGTGCACGCGCGCGTCCGACTCGGCTATTTTGAGCAGCTCGTCCGTGAACGCGTCGGTGAACGACTGGGCCGAGCGGCCGCGAGGCTTGGGCTTTGCCTTTTCTTTGCCGGTCTCGATGTCGAATGCCTCGGTCTTGTGGAAGCGCTCCGGGTCTTGCTCGGCGGGCTTGTAGCCTTTGCCCTTAGTCGTGACGATGTGCAGCAAGGTCGGGCCTTTGAGGCGCTTCACGTTGCGAAGCGTGCGGATCAGCTCGGGCAGGTTGTGGCCCTGGATCGGCCCCACGTACCGGAAGCCGAGATCCTGGAACACGCGGCCCGGCACGAGCAGCCCTTTCAATTGATCTTCAACTCGGTGACCAACACGGACGAGCTTGGACCCGCTGGGCAGCTTTTCCATAATGGTGTCAACGTCGGCGCGCAAACGGTTGTAAGTGGGGTTCGTGATAATACGGTTCAAGTACCGGCTGATGCCGCCGATGGGCTTGGATATGGACATCTTGTTGTCGTTCAGGATGACCATCATGTTGGGCTTGAGGTGGCCGATGTGGTTCAAGGCTTCAAGCGCCATGCCCTCGCCCAAACTGGCGTCGCCGATGATGGCCGCGACATGGCGCGAGATGCCGGCGCGGTCGCGCGCCATGGCAAGACCGAGCGCGGTTGAAAGCGCGGTGCCGCCGTGGCCGGTGGAAAAGAGATCGTACTCGCTTTCGTCTTTGTTGTTGAAGCCGGCGAGGCCTTTGAACTGCTTGAGGGTGCCGAACTGGCCGCGGCGGCCGGTGATGAGCTTGTGCGTGAAAGCCTGGTAGCCCATGTCCCACACGAGCTGGTCGTGCGGCGCGTCGAACACGTAATGCAACGCAAGGCACAGCTCAACCGCGCCGAGGCTGGACGCAAGGTGCCCGCCCAGATGCGCGATGGTCTTGATCAGCTCCTGCCGGATCTCGCTTGCCAGCTGCGCAAGATCTTCGGTCGAGAGGCTCTTGATATCCACCGGGTTTTGAATCTTATCCAATAAGCTCATTGCATCTCCCGCAGCCACTGCACCATGCCGCGCAGGTTGGAGGCGCGCGCGCCGAATGGCGAAAGCTGCTGCTCGGCCATCTTCAAATGCCGTTCAGCCTCTTGCGCGGCAATCTCTTCGCTCAGCGCTTTAGCCAATCCGTCTTTGTCGTGCAAATCGTCAATCAATTGGAATGCCAGGCCCAGGTTGCGGCCGAATTTTTCAAGCCGCTTCACCGCATCGGACGGCGCGGCGGCGGCCAATGCCCCGCACACAACGCTGGCGGTGATCAAGGCGCCTGTTTTGCGCTCGGCGACCTCGGTAAGCGTTTCAACCGAAACCGGCTGCGCCAGGCGCATAGCGGATAGGTCCATTTCTTGGCCGCCGATCAGGCCATGCGTGCCGGCTTCTTTTGCCAGCTCGCGGATAACACCGGACAAATTTTTGATAGGCGCGCGCGCGAGGGTTTCAAAAGCTAAAGTCAAAAGCGCGTCGCCCACGAGAATCGCGGTTCCCTCGCCGTATTGGCAGTGGCAGGAGGGTTTGCCCCGCCGCGTATCCGCGTTGTCCATGGCCGGCAGGTCGTCGTGCACAAGCGAATACGCGTGGATCATTTCAATGGCGCAGGCCACGGCCATGACGTCGGCCGGCTTCTTGCCCGCGGCTTCCACCGCAAACAGCGTGAGCAGCGGGCGGAACCGCTTGCCGCCGCCGCAGAGCGTGTAGCGCAGCGCTTCGGGAAGATGCACCGGCGTGGGCGCCGCAACGCGCAGCGATTGCTCCAATGCTTTCTCGATGCGCTCGGTCCACGCGGCGCGCGCGGCGGCAAAAAATTCCCCCGCCGTCTTGGAGCTGACGGCGGCGGGTTTGCCGGGCGCTCGGCCCGACGTGAAACGCCGACGTACGGGTACTTGCGTCTTCATTCCGACTCGTTGTTGCCTTCCCCTGATCCGTAGACGGATTCGTCGATGGTGGTCAGCGACGGTTCCCCGATGTTCGAACCGACCAGCATCTCCACCTTTTTCTTGGCCTGTTCCAGCCTGGTAAGAAGGGTGCGGGCTAGTTTGGTGCCTTCCTCGAATTTCGTCAACCGGGTTTTGAGGTCGAGGTCGGACCGCTCCAGATCGGCTACCAGCTTCTCGAGCTTGGCCAGCGCCTCTTCATACTTGATCTCAGCCATTTTCGCGCTTCTCCTGTGGCATTTCCACTTGCATTTCCGTGCGCAGCACGGTGCTGATGATTTTTCCCTTTTCGAGCCGCGTTTCGAGCTCCTGGCCGGGTTGCACCAAAGCCGCGTCGCGCACAATCCCGTGGCCCGGCAGGCTAAACGTGATGCTGTAGCCGCGCGCGAGCACCGCGAGCGGGCTCAGCGCTTGAAGCTTGCCCGCCAAGACCTGTAGCTTGCGATCTTCCCGGTCAAGGCCGTGCTGCATCAATTGAAGGAGCTGCATCTGCGCTTGCTCGCCGCGGCGGCGGAACTCTTCGAGCTGAAAAGAGGGGTGGAGCAGCCGCAGCCGGTCTGTAAGCGAGCTGACGGAGATTTCTTGGTCGTCCAGGTAGTCGAGCATGCCCTGGCGCAGGTTCTCGATGAGCTGTTCGGTTTGTTGGACGAGCTGCTCGCGGTTGCGCACGAGCATCTTGGCCGCGTCCGTGGGCGTGGAAGCGCGGAAGTCGGCCACGTAATCGGAAATAGACCAGTCGTCTTGGTGGCCAACGGCCGAGATCACGGGAATCGGGCAGCGCGCGATGGCACGGGCCACGGGTTCTTCGTTAAAAGCCCAGAGGTCTTCAACGCTTCCGCCGCCGCGGCCCGCGATGAGCACGTCCGCGAGCCGGTTCTTGCCCGCGTAGTCGAGCGCGCCCGCGATTTCGAGGGCCGCGCCTTCTCCCTGCACCTTGACCGGCAGGATGATCACATGGAAGTGGCCTTGCAGCTTGCTGACCATGTCGTGGATCGCGGAGCCGGACTTAGACGTGATTATGCCGACGCGGTCCGGCAGCGTGGGGATCGGCCGCTTGCGCGCGGGGTCAAAGAGCCCTTCGGCTTGGAGCCGGGCTTTCAACTGCTCGAACGCGAGCTGGAGCGCGCCTTGGCCTTTGGGCTCCACGCGCAGCACCTTGATCTGGTATTTTCCCTGGCCTTCATACACGGTGATTTGGCCGAGGCACAGCACCTTTAAACCGTCAACGAGCTTGAACTTCAGGCTCTGGTTCGCGCCCTTAAAGAACGCGGCGGGCAGCACCAGCGGCTGGCCGAAACGGTCGGTGACTTTCTCGTCTTTCATCGTGAAATAGATGTGGCCGGACGCGGGGTAGCTGCAGTTAGAGATCTCACCTTCCACCCAGATCGACGTCGGAAAACTGCCTTCAACAACCTGGCGGATCTTGCCCACCACCGCGGCGACGGTAAGCACCGGCACGCCGGCCGCAACTGTTGGGCCGCTCGGAAAGCTGGACGCTCCGGGTGCTTGCGGGCTGCGGCCGCTGCTAAGCGCTTCAGTCGCCGTTAGCACGGACCGGGCCCTCCATGGTGCGCATGATGCGTTCAATCGATTTTGCTTTGCCGGTTCCGGGGTCCACGGTGACCACCAAGCCTCGCAGCTGCACGTTGCCCTCGGCCACGTCGGACCGCATGGGCAGGCTCGTAAGGAACTTTTCAAGAATCTGGTCCACGCGCCGGCCAATGACCGAATCGTACGGCCCGGTCATGCCCACGTCCGTGGCGAACGCCGTGCCCTTGGGCAGGATTCGCTCGTCGGCCGTGGGAATGTGCGTATGCGTGCCGAAAACGCACGAGACTCTGCCGTCCAGGAACCAGCCGATGGCGTTCTTCTCGCTTGTGGCTTCGGCGTGGAAGTCGACGATGATGATCGGCGTGATGAGCGACAGGCGCGCGATCTCTTTTTCGGCCGAGCGGAACGGACAGTCAAGCGGCTCCATGAACACGCGGCCCATGACGTTCAGCACACCGACTTTTTTACCGGATATCGACTCAACCACGGTCGTACCGCTGCCGGCCACCCCTTCGGGATAGTTCGACGGGCGGATAATGCGGTGGTCTCGCTTTAGAAGCTCGAACGCTTCTTTCTTCTTCCACACGTGGTTGCCCGACGTGAGCACGTCCACGCCGCCGGCGAAGATCTCATCCGCGGTGGAAGGCGTGATGCCCGAGCCCGCTGCCGCGTTCTCGCAGTTCGCGATCACCAGGTCCAGGCCCAGCTCCTCGCGCAGCTTGGGCACCCAATGCCGCACGATCGTTCGGCCCGGACGGCCGATGATGTCGCCGATTAATAAAATCTTCATATCCCAACCTTTATCGAGCGTATTCGATGGAACGGGTCTCCCGGATCACAGTGATCTTGATCTGTCCCGGAAATTCCACGGAGTTCTCGACCTTGTTTTTGATTTCGCGCGAGAGCGAGATGGCTTCCAAGTCCGTCACGCGCTCGGGCTGAACAATGACGCGAACTTCCCGCCCCGCCTGGATGGCATAGGCTTTCTCCACCCCTTGGAACGAGTCGCAAATCTCTTCCAAAGCGCGCAAGCGCTTTACGTAGTTCTCGAGCGTATCGCCGCGGGCGCCGGGGCGCGAGCCGCTGATGGAATCAGCGATAATGGTCAGGCTGGCCATGAGCGTCTTGGGAGCGACGTCTTCGTGGTGCGCCTCGATGGCATGCACGACGTCCGGCGACTCGCCGTACTTGCGCGCGAGCTCGCCGCCGATGATCGCGTGCGGGCCTTCGACCTCGTGGCTCACGGCTTTGCCGATGTCGTGGAGGAAACCGCAGCGGCGAGCCAGGCGCTGGTCCAGCCCGAGCTCGGCCGCGATCATGCCGCACAAGAACCCGGTCTCTTTCATGTGCTGCAGCACGTTCTGGCCGTAGCTGGTGCGGTAGCGCAGCTTGCCGATGAGCTTGATGATCTCAGGGTTCACGTTCTGAACGCCCAGCTCGGTCGAGGCCTTTTCCCCTTCCTGCTTGATGTGCGTGTCGAACTCTTTCTTGATTTTCTCCACGATCTCTTCGATGCGCGCCGGGTGGATGCGGCCGTCGCCCATGAGCTTTTCCAGCGACTGGCGCGCGATCTCGCGGCGGATCGCGTCAAAGGAAGAAAGCGTGACCACGTCAGGCGTATCGTCCACGATCAGGTCCACGCCGGTGGCCATTTCAAAGGCGCGGATATTGCGGCCTTCGCGGCCGATGATGCGGCCTTTCATGTCTTCGTTGGGCAGGTGGATCACGGACGAGCTGGACTCCACCGTGTGCTCGGCGGCATAGCGCTGCATGGACTCGACCAGGATGCGCCTGGAAACGTTCTGCGCCTCGCTCTTGGTCTCTTCTTCAACGCGCTTAATAACGGCGCCTGTTTCGGACCGCAGTTCTTGCTCCAGCCGCGTTAAAAGGAGCTCTTTGGCTTGCTCCCGGTCGATGCCGGCAAGCGTCTTGAGCTGCTCTTTTTCCTGCTCGATCATCTGAGCCAGGGTCTCGTCCTTTGCCTTTACGGACTGCTCGCGCGTGGCAAACTGCCGGTCCCGCTCAACGATTTCCTTTTCTTTTTTATCTAGCTGGTCCAGCTTGCGGTCCAGGAACTCTTCCCGCTGATGCAGCCGCTTCTCGGACTTCTGCATCTCGGACTTCTGATCGCGCGTCTTGTCTTCGAATTCCTGCCGGAGCGCGTGCAGTTTGTCCTTGGACTCGAGCTGGGCTTGCTTCGCGACTGTTTCTGCCTGGCGGCTGGCTTCCTCCACCAGGACCTTGGCCCGGCGCTCCGCGTCTTGGAGCGACCGCTTGCCGAGGGTCATGCGGAAAACGAACCCTGCGCCGAAAGCGATAAGGGCTGTGATGACCGCTACAATGATCAACAGTCCTACGTCCATTGCCTCACCTCTCTAGGTGGAGCTTTAGTTCGTCAGGACTCGCCGGACGGCGTGGTCGTGCGGTTCAACGGGCAGGCGGTCGAGAAGCTGGAAATCATACGCGAGGCCGACTGTCGGTACCGTATCGGGAAGCTGCGACAGCAAGCGGTCATAGTACCCCTTGCCGTGCCCCAGCCGGTGCCCTTGCTTGTCAAAAGCAAGCGCCGGAACTAAGACCAAGTCAAGCTGACTGGCCTTAACCGTTTTCCGACCGGCAGCCGCCGGCTCCAGAACGCCAAAGGCGCCCGGCGCCAGGTCCGCGGACGGCTCTTTAATTTCATAAAGAGCCAAGTCCAGCGACCGCTGCACAACCGATGGGACCGCCACCCGTTTACCTGCCTCGAGCATTTTCTCGATCATATGCCACGTTTGCACTTCATACGGCAGCGCCACGTAGGAACAAATCCACGCGGCGCGCCTGAACGCCGTCAAGCGAGCCAACTTGCGCCAGATGAGCCGGCTTTTCCGTGCCCGCTCCTCCTCCGTTTGCTCCTTCAAGCGCCGCATCGTAAGCCGGCGCAACTCTCCTTTTGTCATACCGCATGCACATCAAATATGGAATACATACCGATGATCCAATGGTTCCCCGTCCAGGCTTTTGACTTCCTGGCACAGGTCTTCCAGGGTAACGCCTCCTAATGATTCCGCCAGCCGGGCATGAACGCAGCGCCCGACGGCAACGGAAATTTGCTGCGCGTGGCGGCCGGAGGTAAGGCTGCCGCTGCCTGACTTGCGCAGTCGGGGTTGAATCGTCTCCCAGGGACCTTGCTCGCCATCCAGAATGCGCACAACTTCTGCCATGGTGATCTGATGCGGAAGACGGGCTAGCGAATACCCTCCGCGCGGACCGCGGACGCTGGTAAGAAGGCCGGCTTTACGAAGCCGGTGGAGCAGCTGTTCCAGGTAGGCAATCGATAAGCACTGGCGGGTCGCAATATGCGAAGCCGAGGCAGGACCCCGGCCGGAAAGAAGAGCCAGTTCAACGAGAGCCCGCATACCGTAGAGCGAACGCGTGGAGAGTTTCATCCCTGAGGTTACTCAGGGAAAGTTTAAGATACCCTACCAATTCTGTCAAGATATCGCTGCAGCCGTTACTGCTTCCACCACGCCCCTTTATCGATCTCCACCGCCTGCGGCGTGAAAGGCGGCATGGCGCCGGTCAAAAAGTCGGTATCGTAGTCCCAGTTGCGCGCCGGCGCGTTGTAGTAATTGCCCGTGGGCTGCCAGCTCCCTGTCGCGATTGAGCTTGCCCACAGCT
>JAHFGY010000026.1 GCA_023247195.1 Candidatus Omnitrophota bacterium
CCGGCGTCACGCATGTGAAGATCGGCAGCCGCGTTGTGCCGACGGACGCCAACGGCCGCGTGTGGGTTTATTACGCGCCGGATGAAGCGAGCACCTGGATCCCCGCGTGGCGTGTGCTGGAAGGGACAGGGCCTGCCGGGGCGCTGCACAACGCGATCGTGCTTGTCGGCACAAGCGCGAGCGGGCTGCGCGACCTGCGCACCACGCCGCTCTCGCCGCTGACCGCCGGGGTTTCGGTGCATGCGCAAATGATCGAGCAAGTATTGGACGGGCAGTTCTTATTGCGGCCGGATTGGGCCGACGGCGCGGAATTGCTCTACCTGATCCTGCTTGGGCTTGCGCTGTTGATTCTCTTGCCGCGGCTCGGGCCGGTGTGGTGCGCGGCCTTCGGCGCTATCGCTGTCGGCGCCGCGATGGGCGCTTCCTGGTACGCGTTCTCGCATTTTCACTGGCTGCTCGACGCGGTGATGCCTTCGCTGGCGGTTCTTCTGATTTATCTCTTGGCGTCGTTCGCGGCGTTCATGCGCACGGAAGGCGAGCGGCGCCGTGTACGCGATGCGTTCGGCCGGTACCTTTCACCCGTGCTTGTGGACCAGCTCGCGCGGCATCCGGAACAATTGCGGTTGGGCGGCGAGTCGCGCATGATGACGCTTCTCTTTGCCGATATCCGCGGGTTCAGCCGGATAGCGGAGCGGATGGACGCGCAAGCGCTCACCCAGTTCATGAACGCGTTCCTGACGCCCATGACGCGCGTGATTCTTGAGAACGGCGGCACCGTGGACAAGTACATAGGCGACTGCATCATGGCTTTTTGGAACGCGCCGCTTGAGAGCGCGGCGCACGCGCAGCAAGCGTGCGGCGTGGCATTAGCGATGCAGAAGGAGCTTGTTGCTTGGAACGCGTCCAAGCCCGAGGAAGACCGTGTTCGATTGGGAATCGGCGTTAATACCGGGAACTGCTGCGTTGGCAATATAGGCTCCGAGCAGCGCTTCGACTATTCCGTGCTGGGGGACCCGGTGAACCTGGCTTCGCGCCTGGAGAGCTTATCGCGGATCTACGGGGTGGACAGCGTGGTCGGGCCGGAAACAGCAGCCGCGGCTTCGGCGTTGCTGTTGCTCGAGCTTGACCTTGTCACGGTCAAAGGAAAGACGCAGCCGGTGAAAGTTTTCGCGCTGCTGGGGGATGCCGACCAAGCGGCCAAACCGGAAGTCGCGGCGTGGCGCGCGGCGCACGACCGCATGCTGCACGCCTACCGGAACAAAGAATGGGAAGAAGCGGAGCGCGGTTGCGCTGCGGCGTTGGCGGCATCGCCGAAAGATCTGCCGCTAGCGAAACTCTACGCGCTTTACCAGGAAAGAATCCGCTTTCACCGGGAACACCCGCCCGGAGCGGATTGGAACGGAGTTTGGGTATCGTTGGAGAAGTAGTTCAGGTTGGAGAAATAGCTCAGCGCGCGGGCTGAAGGGAAAGCGAGAAGCGGAACGTCGATTTTTCCGCGCCGAGCACCAGAGCGTTCTTTGGTTTTGTCAGAAAAGCTTCGAAGCGTCCGGTTCGAATGCCGATCACATCCCCGTTCACTACCGTTCCCAGCGTGCTGCCTCGATCTTCCACGACGTACATGCCGTTCGGCATCATATCGATGGCAAGATGATTGCGGGAGACGCTGAACGGTTCGCCGTCCGGCAAATAGAGGTCGTTCAAGCTAAAAGCATCGGATTTGGCGGCTTGCGTGGTCTTGCGCCCAATACGAAACGGGAAACTGTTGATTTCAACCGAAGGCATGTCCATGGCTTTTCGGGCTTCATCGGTCTCTGCGCTCAGCACCAGTACTTGGCGCACGCGGGTGCCCGTCGCCGCGGAAACCGCCGGCGGGTCGAGGGGCTTCGAAGCAGCGGGAGCGTTGTTCTGCTGGCTGACCGCATGCAGGTATTTGGCGTTCATGATGCGCAGCCGCTCAAACAGTACGCGCAGCATGGGCAGGGCGCTCTCGGGATCGCTCTTGAGCGTTCGATTGAACGTCTCCTGCGTGATCACGCTGACCACGCACGGCTCAACCGCGCGCACCGAAGCCGCGCGCGAAGCTTCCAGCACCAAGTTCATCTCGCCGAAGAATTGCTCCGGCCCCAAGCGCGCCAGCACGACTTCGCGCGACCCTGTATTGCGGAAGACTTCAACATGGCCGCTGATGATGCGGTAAGCGCAGGTGTCGAAGTCACCCTCGCGGATGATAATCTCGCCGGCTGTGAATGAAAGCTGGTTTCCCGTATCGAGTGCAGGCATGAGTGAAAGCTTACCGGGCGCGCTCCGCTTCCGTCAAGGGGTGAGGCCGTTCTGTCGCGGCACGTTATCCGACACGCCGCTTCCCACTCTCCCACCAGCGGAATAATTTGTCTCGACCACAATGCTTTGGCCGATGATGCCGCCTTGGTTTTGGACCTTCATCGTGGCGGTGAGCGAGTTCGTGCCCGATGTCTCCGAGAACACGGCATCGCCATCGCCCGTGGCAAACGACTTGGAGCCGATGGCCAGCGTCTCATCGATGCTGCTGGTTCCGATCGTGTGAACGCGGACGCTTGAGTTGCCGCCGCCGAGCGTGCGGGCGCCGAAATTGATGTCGATGTCCGCGTCGATGCCGCCCAAGCGATCGATAGGCGCTGTTTGGTGGAATCGCAGCGGGTTGTCGATGTGGTAATGAAATACGCCGCTGGGCACGCTGCGAAGCTGTTCGCGCTTCGCGATTCCGTTGATGATTTGCTGGTTCTGCTGAGCGGCATCCTGCGCCGCGTTGAGCGGAGGCAAGGGAGGCCCATTCGGCGGACCCATCGGACCAAAAAGAGCTCCGGGTGGCCCGAGGGGGCGCTGCCCGCGCTCGCCTGGTTTGCCGGGCTGGCCTTGCGGCGGCCCCATGGGCCCGCCTGGTCCGCGTGATTCGCCTGGCTTGCCGGGTTGTTGTCCGTCGGGCGGACCTTCTTGACTCGGCGGCGGGCCGAACGAGCCGGTAAGAGCATTCAATTCAGCTTGGGGAACCGGAACTGGCGGCGTCGGTGGTTGGTCGGCGCCGGGAATGGTGGTGCCGAAACCCGGCCGAACGACCGCGACCTCGTGGGTTTGTCCGCTCACTTGAGTGCTTACGGTAATGCTGCCCGCGGCCGAGCCGACGCTGTTCTGCGGGCCGGGCCCGAGGAGCACAACCGACGCGTTCGCGCCGTCGACGCGGCCCGCAACCATCGTGCCCCGGATGCCGATCGTGCCCGAGGGTAGGTGGACTTTCATTTGCTCGGGGTTTTTCTTCGCGATCTTGCCCGTAACAAAGCGGAACAATCCTTGGGTGATGTGGGCCGTGACTTTTCCCGCGTCCGTTGCCGGGTCATAGACGAACGTGTCGATCACCATGGAGCTGTTCGGCCCGATAGTGAAAATCGTCTCGTCGAGCAGCATGATTTGCAGGGTTCCTTGAGCGTCGGTCTTGATTTCATCACCCAAGTGAACCGGCTCGCCGCTTTGGACGACTCGTCCGACCTCACCGGGTTTCGCGACTTCGACGCGCCCGTGCACGGCCGCGGCGACCCCGACTTGGGTGGGAGGCATGACAGGCGCTTCGGCGGCCCCGACGCTCGTGGCCACCGCGCAGACGAGCAGCGGAAGCAAAATCAAATTGCGCCGCATTAGAACTCAACCCGCTTGGTCAGCATGCCCGACACCTTTGAGTTGGTATACGTGTAGTTTGTGATCGTCGAAATCGCGCGGAACTGTTCGACCGAGAAAGATGCCGTGAGGTCTTTGGTGACCCATTCCGGTAAAAGGTGATCTGTGACAAAGAGTGTTATCGGAGCGCCGTAGGTCGCGCGTGCGCGAAACTGGCGATCCGTGCGCTTATGCGGGCTGATCGCGGAATCAGGCTCGTTGTAAATATTTTCTGTGTAAATCAAGCTGCTCACCAAAAACTGGCCGACCGGCAGGATCCACGTGTGCTGCCCTCCGAACGAGTAGCCTTCGTAAGCATTATAGTTCGCTTTCGCATCTTTGTTCTCGTAGCCGATGATGCCGGTTAGTTTCATGGTGGGGCTGAGGAGATAGCTCGGTCCACCGGTGAAGGCGATCATGTCTCCGGTGCGCTCGCGCGCCGCGGCGCTTTCGCTGATGCCGCGGTACTGCTCATGTGACCAGCTCGGCTCCGCGTCCAGCGCCCAGCGCAGCCCGAGATCTTTGTGCCACGCCACCTTTGCGCCCATGTTGCGCAAATAGGTTTCGCGAGAAAGCAGCAAGTGGTCGAAAGAACCGGTGGGCGTGAACTCGCCCAGCCGCGTCTTCAGGAGAAAGCCTGTTTCAAACGCAAAAGAATGGATATCGAGGTCATCGACCACCGTTTGCTCACCGACGAAAGCATCGTAGGAGCCGATCCACTGGTGTCCGGTCTGCCCGATGTCGTGCGCGGCGGAAATATTGTGAACGAGCAGAAACTGCGTGTCCTTCCGCTTGCGCGAGCTGCCGGTCAACGGAAACGGCGTGTTGGCGAAGAATATCTCTTTGGACGACGGAGCCGAATTGCGGTTCGTGTCATAGCCCCAGCCCATTGAAAGCGTTGTGCTGAAGCGGGTGGTTTTGTGGCGCTGGTGGATTTCATGCAGGTACTCGTCGATCTCGCGCTGGCTGGTATCGGGAATGTCTCCGGCCCGGGCCAACTGGAACTGCTGTTCCGCTTCCGATAAGTTGTCGAGACGATAAAGAACGATCGCATAGAAGAGCCGGACGTCCGCGAGGCTCGGATCGATCAGCAGGATGCGCTCCAATGTCGCGGATGCGCCCAGGTAATCCCCTCGGTCCACCTGTGCTCGCGCGTATCGGTAATTCAGCTGCAAATTATCCGGATCGCGGAGGATGTCCTGATAGGTGACGGTCTCGCCGCTTTCCAGAGAGGCCAGTTCGGACGATGACTTGGCCGCTTCCTGAGCCTTGCGGTTCGCTTCGATTTCTCGCGAAGGAACGTCGCGGTCATTCTCTTGGGCGAAAACAAGGGAAGGGCTTGCCAACAAAATAGACAAACAGGCCAGCAAGGCGGGCAGCCGGCGAGTAGGCACCATTGCGCGTCATCCTAACCAATCTGGGCTTGCTGCGCAAGCCGTCTGTCAGGTATGGTCTAACGATACAGGAGGAAGCCATGTCGAGCGTTTTGGATGTGATTAAAGGTAATCCTCTGTTCGAGGGGTTCAGCAACGCGATGCTGGAGCCCTTTATCCATATTGGCGAGACCCGAACGTATGCCCCCGGCGATGTGCTTTTCAAAGAGCTGAGCGATGGCGATGAGATCTACCTGATCTTGGACGGCAGGGCATCGGTCAACTGCTCAGGCGTTCAAGAGAACCAGCCGGCGGTTGAGATCATTACGGTAGGCCGCGGCGAAATTCTGGGCGAGATCAGCTTTATTGAGGACGGTCCACGCTCGGCTACGGTTGTGGCTGATACGCTTCTGAAGACGCGCGTATGGAAAGCCTCGGCTTGGCGTTCGCTGTCCGAGCAGAACCCGGAGATCGGGTACCGGCTCACGCTCGGCATCGCCAAGCTCCTCTGCGCCCGGGTACGGCGCTCGAACATCCAGGTCGCTCTACTGAATAAGATCCTTTGGGGCGCGCAACGCTAAATTGACGGATTGAACGGCTCGGCGTATAATTATTGAAATTCGGCCCTTTAAAGACCCGTCCTGAGAGGCGGGAAAGGCGATGAAAAACAAACACAACCCACATTCAGAGAAACCCTGCGCCGCGAGGCCGGGGTTATTTTTGTGCCATGTCTGACGCCCCCCAGCGCGATAAGTCCCGCATTCTCGATGCCGAAGCCATCCGGCGCGCGCTGGTGCGCATCGCGCACGAGATCTTGGAGCGCAACAAAGGCGTTCACGGCATGGCCATCGTGGGCATCCGCACGCGCGGGGCTGTGCTTGCCAAGCGCCTGGCTGCCGAGATGCAAGCCATTGACCGGCACTCGGTTCAAGTCGGGGTGCTCGACATCACGCTCTACCGCGACGACCTTTCCCGCATCGCGCCGAATCCCGTGGTGCACGCGACCGACATCCCCTTTGACATCACGGACCTGCGCGTCATTCTCGTGGACGACGTTCTCTTCACCGGGCGGACGATCCGCGCCGCGCTCAACGCGCTCAACGACCTGGGCCGGCCGAAGATGATCCAACTGGCGGTGCTGGCGGATCGCGGCCACCGTGAGCTGCCGATCCGCGCGGACTACGTGGGCAAGAACCTGCCGACCCGGCGGCAAGAGAGTGTGGACGTGCGGCTCTTGGAGATCGACGGCATTGACGAAGTGCTCATCGGACCCGCCCAGATTCCCGAACGCAGCGGAGGTCGGCCATGACCACAACCGTGCAAGACGTTGCCGTGAGCCCGTGGATGCGCAAAGACCTTCTGGGTCTTTGGGAGCTTTCCGCGGATGAGATCCGGCTTATTCTGCAGACCGCAGGCTCGTTCCGCGAAGTGTCCGAGCGCTCGATCAAGAAAGTGCCGGCGCTGCGCGGTAAAACCGTGGTGAACCTCTTCTTTGAACCCAGCACGCGCACGCGGACTTCCTTTGAACTGGCGGCCAAGCGGCTTTCGGCGGACATCATCAACATCGCGGCGCAGACCTCCAGCCTTTCCAAAGGGGAAACGATCCTCGACACGGTGCGTAACCTCGAAGCCTTTAACGTGGACATCATCGTTATCCGCCACCAGTCGGCCGGCGTGCCGCACGCGATCGCGCGCAAGTCCGCGGCGTCCGTGATCAACGCGGGCGACGGCTCGCACGAGCACCCGACGCAGGCGCTACTGGACATGTTCACGATTCAGGAAAAGAAAGGCCGGATCGAAGGCCTGAACGTTTCCATCATCGGCGACATCGCGCACTCGCGCGTGGCGCGCTCCAATGTGTGGGGGCTGACCAAGCTTGGCGCAAAGGTCACGCTGTGCGGTCCGCCGACGCTGATGCCCAAGCACTTGGACGACTGGAACACGCGCGTCACATTCGACGTCGAAGAAGCTATTGAAGGCGCGGATGTGTTGATGCTCCTGCGCATCCAGCACGAGCGCCAAGAAACAACCCTGGTCCCATCGCTGCGCGAGTACCGGCTGCGCTACGGCTTGAACGCGGAGAGGCTGGCTCGCGGCAAGCCCGATGTCTTGGTGATGCACCCGGGGCCGATCAACCGGGGCGTTGAGCTGGATTCCAGCGTTGCCGACGGGCCGAATTCTGTGATCTTGGAACAGGTCACCAACGGGCTGGCGGTGCGCATGGCGGTTCTTTACTTGGTCGCGGGGCAAGGCCGGCCGCCGTCTATCGAGGAAAAATGAGCGAGCGCGTGATTATCTCCGGCGGCAGGGTTGTGGATCCGGCGAACAAGCGCGATGAGATCGCGGACGTGATTATCGAGAACGGCCGTATCGCCGACATTCTTGCGCACGTTTCGGCTAAGCCCAAGCGTAACGGCAACGGTGCGTCCAACGGCGCGACGGTGATCGACGCGCAAGGCTGCATCGTTGCCCCGGGCTTTGTGGACTTGCATACGCATTTGCGCCAGCCCGGCCGCGAAGACAAAGAAACGATTGAAACGGCGCTGCGCGCCGCGGTGAGCGGCGGGTTCACCACAGTCTGCGCCATGCCGAACACCGAGCCTGCGATCGATTCGCGCGGGGTCGTGGAGATGGTGCGGCAAGAAGCGCAGCGCGTTGGGCTGGCCGACGCCCAAGTGATCGGCGCGGTTACGATCGGCCGCCAGGGCAAGGAATTGACCCCGTTCGCGGAATTGTTCGAAGCCGGCTGTGTCGGGCTTTCCGACGACGGCAGCCCGGTGGGCCACAGCCTGCTTATGCGACGCGCGTTGGAATATGCGCGCATGTTCGACCGGCCGATTATTCAGCATGCTGAAGATTCGCAATTGGCCGCGGGCGGCGTGATGCACGAAGGCGCTGTTTCCACGCGGCTGGGGCTGCGCGGCATGCCGGGCGCGGCCGAGACCGTGATGGTGGCGCGCGATATCGCGCTCGCGGAGCTCACCGGCGGCTGGCTGCACGTGGCGCATATCTCATGCGCCGAGACTGTGGACTTGATCCGAGACGCCAAGCGCCGCGGCATCCGCGTAACGTGCGAAGCTACGCCGCACCACCTGGCTCTCACCGACGCCGCTGTCGGCGATTTCGACACGCTCGCGAAAGTGAACCCGCCGCTGCGCACCGATCGCGACCGCCGCGCGCTCATGCAGGGCCTGGCCGACGGCACCATTGACGCGATCGCCACGGACCACGCGCCGCACACCGATTGGGAAAAAGAAGCTGAGTTCGACCAAGCGCCGTTCGGCATCAGCGGGCTCGAAACAGCGCTGGCTGTATGCATCACGGAATTGATCGAAACCAAAGCGCTTGCTTGGCCGCAGCTGATCGAACGGCTTAGCACGACGCCCGCGAAGATCGCTCGCCTCGCCTCTGGCAGCTTAGCCAAAGGCGCCGCCGCGGATATTACCGTAATTAATCCCTCACTGCGCTGGCGCGTTCAAGCCGCACGGTTCGCTTCCAAAGGAAGGAACACGCCATTCGACCAGAAGGATTTGATCGGTCGCGCGGTAGCGGTGCTGCGGAACGGCCGGCTCGTCTATGAAGCCAAGGAGGCTGGGGAAGCATGAATCGGTTCGCGCTACGAGCAGAAGAAGGCTTATATTGAGAGCATGAGCGTTCACCCATCCGCTTGGCTGGTTCTTGAAGACGGCACCGCGTTCGCCGGCAACGCCATCGGCGCTTCCGGCGAAGCGTTCGGCGAAGCTGTTTTTCATACCGGCATGAGCGGATACCAGGAAATCCTGACGGACCCCTCCTATAAAGGCCAGATCGTATGCATGACTTACCCGCATATCGGCAATTACGGCGTGAACGAGGAAGACGTGGAGTCGCGCCGGCCGTGGGTGGAAGGGTTTGTCGTGCGCGACCTCTCGCCCATCGCAAGCAACCACCGCGCAACCGAGACCCTGGACGCGTACTTGAAACGGCACGGCATCGTGGCCATCAGCGGCGTGGACACGCGCGCGCTTACTCTGATTTTGCGGCAGCAAGGCTCGCTCAAGGCCGTGGTATCCACCACGGAAAGCGATCCGCACAAGCTCCTTAAGCGCGTGCGCGCTTCCAAAGACATCGTGGGCATTGACCTGGTCAAAGACGTGACCGCCGACAAAGCATACGAGTGGCCCGCCACCAGCACCGCATCCGGCGCGCGCAAGCGCATCACGGTCATGGACTTTGGCGTGAAGCGGAATATTCTGCGCCACTTGGCCAGTCGCGGGTTTCACGTCACGGTGGTGCCGGCGCGCACAAGCGCCTCGGAAGTTCTGCAGACTAAGCCTAATGGCGTCTTACTTTCCAACGGTCCCGGCGATCCCGCGGCCGTGACATACGCGGTGGAAACGATCCGCAAGCTCATGGGCCAAGTGCCCATGATGGGCATTTGCCTCGGCCACCAGTTGCTCGGCCTCGCCTACGGCGGCGAAACCTTCAAATTGAAATTCGGCCACCACGGCGCCAATCACCCGGTTCAAGATCTGGGAACGGGAAAAGTCGAGATCACTTCCCAGAACCATAACTTCGCGGTCCGCGTGGAATCCATTCCGGGCGGAAAGGTAGCGCTCACGCACAAAAATTTGAACGACGGCACGGTTGAAGGCATGCGCCACACCGAGCTTCCGATTTTCAGCATCCAGTATCACCCGGAAGCCTCGCCCGGCCCGCACGATGCCTGCTACTTGTTTGACCGGTTTGTTGAGTCGGTGAACGGCGGCCGAAAATGAATCTTGAAGGTGTGGCCGGCCGGATGCTCGTGGTCGGAGCTTTTCTCTTGGTGTTCGCCGGCATCTTTCAGGGCGCCGGGTGGTTTTCTTCGCGAGGCGCCAAGGTCGTTGACGCGACGTGCGCTTGGAACCCTGAGGCGAATGCGTACGTGGCGCAAGGGATTGTGCAGAATAAGGAAGATGCCTATAAACTGGTCGAGGTCAATATCCGCTACTCGCTGAAGCCGAAGCCCGGCCAAAAGTGGCCGCATAGCTCGATTCGGCGGATGTACGAGACCGTCAACCATCAGACTGTCGTTGACGTTGAGTCCAAGAGCGCCGCATCGCTTGAAGACATGCTGGGCGCCGAGGTGCCGGATTTTGGCTGCAAGGTCGTGGCGAATGTGTCGCGGCAGGCGCGCTTCAAAGAGCGGCCGGACGCGGGCACGCTCAACGCTGTGCGGTCACAACTGGGATCCTCGCGAGGCGGCGGGATGACCGGGCCTTCTCGCCGGAGGGGAGATTTGAATGGCGTCTAATCACAAGAAAGCCCGCCGCATCGAAGGATTCCGGCTCCTCGTCAGCTCATGGCTCTTGGTCGCGGGCGCGGGATTGATCATCGCGAGCGGCGTCGGACTCGGCCGGATGCGCGTCGCCCGGCATCAGGTCGAGCAGATCCGCACGTTGATTCAAGGATACGGCTCGATTTCATCGGAAGAGATGGCTTCATTCGGCATCATCGGCGTGATCAGCTTGTGGGGAATGGCGTACTTGCTCGCGGGTTTTGGTGTGTTACGCGGCAGCCGGCTGGCAAGCTGGGCGGCATTGATTTTGCTGGCCACGCCGCTTGCGCTTGACCTGATCGCGCGGGTGCTCATTCCCGGATCGACCCCGGCCGAGGGCAAACCTGTTTGGTTCGGGATCGTCTGGCTGACCGTTCTTGCCGCCTGCGTTCTGCTCATTCGACGGGAAAATGCCCAAGCGGACTGACATCAAGAAAATCATGATCATCGGCTCCGGGCCGATCGTGATCGGCCAGGCGTGCGAGTTTGACTACTCCGGCACGCAGGCCTGCAAAGCGCTCCGCGAAGAAGGGTATTCCGTGATCCTGGTGAACTCGAATCCAGCGACGATCATGACCGATCCCGAGGTCGCGGACCGGACTTACATCGAGCCGATCACCGCTGAGATCGTCGAAAAAATCATCGAGAAGGAGCGCCCCGACGCGCTGCTGCCCACGCTCGGCGGCCAAACTGCGCTGAACGTGACGGTGCAGCTGGCCGAGCGCGGCACGCTCGACCGGTTCAACGTTGAGCTCATCGGCGCCAAGATCGATGCGATCAAGCGCGCGGAAGACCGTTCGCTGTTCAAGAAGACCATGGAATCCATAGGCCTTGAAATTCCCAAGGCTTC
This sequence comes from Candidatus Omnitrophota bacterium, assembly GCA_023247195.1. Lineage (GTDB taxonomy): Bacteria > Omnitrophota > Gorgyraeia > Aquiviventales > Aquiviventaceae > JAHFGY01. The sequence goes on from JAHFGY010000026.1 coordinate 11,207, forward strand.
GCACGCCCATACGCTGGAAGAAGCGCAAAGCATGGCCAAGGCCACAGGCTTTCCGTGCGTGATCCGGCCGAGCTTCACGCTGGGCGGCAGCGGCGGCGGCGTGGCGTACAACACCGAAGAGTTCGACCGCATCGCGAGCCGCGGGCTCGAGCTCTCGCTCACGTCTGAGATTTCCGTGGAAGAGTCGGTGGCCGGCTGGAAAGAGTTCGAGCTCGAAGTCATGCGCGACCGGGCGGACAACGTCGTGATCGTGTGCTCGATTGAAAATGTCGACCCCATGGGCGTGCACACGGGCGACTCGATCACCGTGGCGCCGGCGCAAACCCTTAGCGACATCGAGTACCAGCAGATGCGCAACGCGGCGATCAAGATCATCCGCGCGATCGGCGTGGAAACCGGCGGCTCGAATATCCAATTTGCGGTGCATCCGGATTCCGGCCGCCTGCTCGTCATTGAAATGAACCCGCGCGTGTCGCGCTCCTCGGCGCTCGCGTCCAAGGCCACGGGCTTCCCGATCGCGAAGATCGCGGCCAAGCTCGCGATCGGCTACACGCTCGATGAGCTGCCGAACGATATCACCGGACTGACGCCGGCATGTTTTGAGCCTGCCATCGACTACGTGGTCGTCAAAATTCCGCGGTTCGCTTTTGAGAAGTTTCCGTCAGCCGATCCGACGCTCGGCATCCAAATGAAGTCCGTGGGCGAAACCATGGCCATCGGCCGCACCTTTATCGAGGCGCTGCAAAAAGGGCTGCGCGGGCTTGAGATCAAGCGCGACGGCTGGGAGGCAATCGAGGTTTCCGGCCCGGACGAGCTCAAACAGAAGCTGGCTATTCCCACGGCGGAGCGGATTTTCTACATCAAGACCGCGCTCAAAAGCGGGATGTCCATCGACGACATTTACGCGCTGACCAAGATCGACCGGTGGTTCTTGCGGCACTTGGCGGCGTTGCTGATCGAAGAAGAGGCCATTGCCGCATCGGCGGATCAGATGCGCTCTTGCTTGGATGCTTCCGTTGGGTCCGCGGTCGCGTCGCCCTCGCGCCGCGACACTGGATTGCCGCCAGCGCAATCTGCGCAACAGCAAGCGGCCGCGCAGATCCTGCGCCGCGCGAAACAGTTCGGCTTCAGCGACCGGCAGCTGGCCAAGCTCTGGGGCGTGGACGCGTCCACGATCCGCCGGACCCGCGAAGCCTGGGACATTGTGCCGACGTATTACCTCGTCGACACGTGCGCGGCGGAATTCGAAGCGCGCACGCCGTATTACTACTCGACGTATGAGCAGATCCCGCTGCGCCTTGAAGGGGCGGTGGCTCCGGCGCCGGAAGCGCATCCCGCGCATGCTCCGGCAGCCCGAGGCAGCCAAGTCCGCAAAGTCATGGTGCTCGGCGGCGGGCCCAACCGCATCGGCCAAGGAATCGAGTTCGACTACTGCTGCGTGCACGCGGCCTTTGCGCTGCGCGAGCTGGGCATCGAAGTGATCATGGTGAATTCGAATCCCGAAACAGTCTCCACGGATTACGATACGTCGGACAAATTGTACTTCGAGCCCGTAACGCTCGAGGACGTGCTGAACATCGTCCGCCGCGAAAAGCCCGACGGCGTGATCGTGCAGTTCGGCGGGCAAACGCCGCTGAACCTGGCCACCGGGTTGGCTCAGGAAGGCGTGCCGATTCTGGGAACGCCCGCGTCCTCTGTGGACCGCGCGGAAGACCGCGAAAAATTCAAGCAATTGCTGGATGAGCTCGCGATCCGCCAGCCGCCGAGCGGTACCGCCCTGAACATGGAAGACGCCAAGCTCACGGCGCGCGCCATCGGCTATCCCTGCCTGGTGCGGCCTTCCTACGTGTTGGGCGGCCGCGCCATGGAAATTGTTTATGACGACGAGCAGTTGAAGCTATTCGCGCAGCGGGCGTTCGACGTGTCGCCCGGCTTCCCGGTGCTGATCGATAAGTTTCTCGAAGATGCCATTGAGGTTGACGTCGACGTGGTCGGCGACGGCGAGACGTTCGTGGTCGGCGGCATTCTCGAGCACATTGAAGAAGCCGGCATCCACTCCGGCGACAGCGCCATGGTGCTGCCGCCGCACACGCTCAACGACGACACGCTGGAAGAAATCCGCCGTACCGCGATCGCGCTGGCCAAGGCGCTTGGGATCATCGGCCTGATGAACATCCAGTGCGCGGTCAAAGACGACACCGTTTATATATTGGAAGTGAACCCGCGCGCCTCGCGCACCGTGCCGTTCGTGTCCAAGGCCGTTGGCGTGCCGCTGGCAAAGATCGCGACGCGGGCGATGGCGGGCATCAAGCTCAAAGACCAAGGGCTGACCCAGGAAATCACGCCGCCGTATATGGCGGTGAAGGAGTCGGTGTTCCCATTCCAGCGGTTCGCCGGCGTGGACATCATCCTTGGCCCGGAAATGCGCTCCACGGGCGAGGTCATGGGTCTCGACGAGGCGTTCGGCCCGGCGTTCGTCAAATCCCAGATCGCCGCGGGGCAGAATTTGCCCGCGACCGGAACGGTGTTCCTCAGCGTGAAGAACCGCGACAAGCGTTCGGTTATCCTGGTCGCGCAGCAATTGGAAGCGCTGGGCTTCTCGCTGATCGCCACGCAAGGCACCGCGAAAGTGCTTCAGCGCTACGGCATCCACGCCGTGCACGTGAATAAGATTCACGAGGGCAGGCCGAACATCCTCGACAAAATCAAGAACGGCGAAGTGCAGCTTGTTATCAACACCCCGTCCGGCAGGCTTCCGCGCGCGGACGAAGTGCAGATTCGATCGGCCGCGGCATCGCTCGGAATTCCATGCATCACGACATTGGCGGGCGCTCAGGCGTCGGTCAACGGGATCGCGTCCTTGAAGCGCAGCCCGCTTAGCGTGAAGCCGATTCAGGCTTACCACCAAATGATCGCCGGCCGGGCATGACGGAACGGAGTAGGGAGGAGCCGCCTCCTCAGCGGAGAGGCGAGCCGCGGTTTCCCAAGCACTTTGTTATCCGCTACCGGCTTCTTACAGGCGGCAATTGGCATATTTCCACGCTTCGGGACATGAGCCAAACCGGAGCCCGTTTCTTTTGCGAGGAAGTTTTTCCACCGCAGACTCTGTTGATGGTCGAGCTTGGCTTGCCGGTGTTCGATCCGCCTCGCCAGTTTCCCGTGCGCATCATATGGAACCGCGCTAAAGCCGGCAACATCGGGATGGCTGAACACGGCGTGGCTTTTGAAGGTGACGCGCGCATTGTCGACTTGATCGCTTCAGCGTTGAAGCGTTCTCAAAAAGGCCACGGGCACGATGACTAAGAGCAATAGCGAGGAACGATCATCCGCGCGCATCCGGCGGCCGATCGGCGCGCAGTACATGTCGCAAGGCAACTTCGGCTGGCGCGTGGGCCGCATAACGGATTTCGGGTGGGAAGGCGCGAAGCTCATCAGTGCGGAGCCGCTTGAGCCGGCCACTCCGCTGCAGATCCGGTTCGTGATGTCGGGCGCGGAAGGCCCCGCTATCTTGCAGGCGAAAGTTGTTTGGTCCCGTTTTTTGCCGACTCCGGGCCACTCAGCGAAGAAGTTCGAAAACGGCATCACGTTCACATCGCCCAAGCCGCTCGTGCAAGAGACGGTTCAGGCCGCTTTCAGCTACGTTCTCAAAAACGAAGGCCCGTCGCAGAGCGCGGAGCGCCGGCGCTCGCGCCGCGTGCCAAAAGCCTGGGAAACCGCGTATCACGAAGTGGACCACCCGACGATCGGCTGGCGCACGGGCACGGTCATCAACCTCAGCGTCCACGGCATGCAGTTCCAATCCCCCGAGCTTCTTAAATCCGGCGAAATCGTTGAGATGCGCATGCCCGCGCACGACGGCGAAGAGCCTGTGGTCATGAAAGGCCGGGTGGTTTGGAGCCAGGTTGTGCCGGATCAGGCCGCGCGCTACGGCGTGGAGTTCACGGAGCCAAAAGCCGGTCACGAGAAGCGCTTCGAGGCGTTTGTGCAGTGGCTCTCCGGGGCTTGATCCCGCGGCATGACCCCCGACTTGCGGCTCGACCTCGGCCGGATGTCTCTGGCCAACCCGGTGTTGGTCGCCGCAGGCACTTTCGGCTACGGTCTTGAATTCGCGCAGACCGTGCCGCTCGATCGCCTTGGCGCGATCATCACCAAGACGCTGACCCGCCTCCCCAGACAAGGAAATCCGCCGCCCCGCTTGGCCGAAACGTCGTCCGGCATGCTCAATGCCGTGGGGCTTCAAAACGTCGGGCTGGACGCTTTTCTCCGGACCAAGCTTCCCGAGCTGCAGCCTTTCCGCGTGCCGCTCATCGTCAGCGTCTTGGGCGAAACGCCCGAGGAGCTGGCAGGAATGGTGGAGGAGCTGGACCGGGCGGAAGGCGTGGAAGGCATTGAAATTAATCTTTCTTGTCCGAACGTGCACCGCCGCGCCGCGCCCGGCAGCGCGGGGCAAACCTTGGTGCCCAGCATCGTGGCGCAAGACCCCGAAGCCACCGAAGCCATGGTGCGCATGGCTCGCCAGCGCACCGGCAAGACGCTGATCGCGAAGCTCAGCCCGGAAGTGACGGACATAACCCCGGTCGCGCAGGCCGCCGAACGCGCCGGCGCCGATGTTTTGTCTCTTGTGAATACCTTTATCGGCATGAGCATCGACACCGTGACGCGCCGCTCGCGGCTGGGCACGCTGACAGGCGGTCTGAGCGGCCCGGCTATCCGGCCGCTCGCGCTTTTTCGCGTGTGGTATACTGCGCGGGCTGTGCGAATTCCGGTGATCGGGATCGGCGGAATCGTTCGGCCGGAAGATGCGATCGAATTCTTTTTAGCGGGGGCGGCGGCGGTGGCCGTAGGCACCGGCAATTTCGCCGACCCGCGCACGCCGTTGCGCGTGCTGGACGGTCTCCAGCGTTACCTCCGGCGGTGCGGAGCGAATTCCGTGGAAGAAATCCGCGGCTCCGTTGCTTTGCCGGGATCCTGATGCCAAAAAAATTGCTTGCCGGCGATCGTTTGATCGTCGCGCTCGACTACACGCAGGCCAAGCCTGCCCTTGACATGGCCCGCTCCCTGCGGGGAGCCGTCCGCACCCTCAAAATCGGCAGCATCTTGTTCACCGCGTGCGGGCCCGACATCGTCAACCGCGTTAGGCGCATGGGTTTTGACGTGATGCTCGACCTTAAGTTCTACGATATTCCTTCCACGGTCGAGCTTTCCGTGCGCGCGGCGACCGGCCTGGGGGTGTCCTTGTTGACGGTTCACGCGACCGGAGAGAAAATGATGCTTTCCGCCGCGGTGGCCGGAGCAAGGGAAGAGGCTCGGCGGTTGAAAGTGCCGAGCCCGAAAATTTTGGCTGTCACCGTGCTGACCAGCGCGGACCCCGCGAAAGGCAAAGGGCTTGATAAGCTCGTGCTGGAGTTGGCGGGCCGCGCGGCCCAGTCCGGCTGCGACGGAGTGGTTTGCTCGGCGCAGGAAGCGCCGTTGCTGCGAAAGCATTTCGGGAAAAGGCTGATGCTCGTGTGTCCTGGCATCCGGCCGGCCAACGCGGAAGCCCAGGACCAGCGCCGCATCACGACGCCAGCACAGGCGCTCGCGCTCGGCGCAGACAAGCTCGTGGTGGGAAGGCCGATCACCGCAGCCGCGGACCCGGCCAATGCCGCCCGGAGCATTCTCAACGACATGGAGGCACGGACGCATGTTAAAGAAAGATAAACTGCTCGCGATCTTCCGCAAAAGCCATGCGCTGCAGCGTGGCCACTTTGAGCTTTCATCGGGCTTGCACAGCGGGCATTATTTCCAGTGCGCCCAGGTGCTCCAGGACCCCCGGTTGGCGTCCCAGATCTGCGCCGAGATCGCCCGCCGCTTCAAGAAATCCAAGCCCACGGTTATCATCGGCCCGGCCGTCGGCGGAACGATCGTTGCTTATGAGACCGCCCGGCACATGAAGACCCGCGCCATGTACACCGAGCGCGTGGACTCGGAAATGCAGCTTCGCCGGGGGTTCGTGCTCACCAAGCAAGACCGCGTGCTGGTCGTTGAGGACGCGATCACGACCGGCGAGTCGGCGCGCAAAGTGGCGGATCTCGTTGAGGCGCTGAGCGCCAAGGTCATCGGCGTTGCGGCGATCGTGGACCGTTCCGGCGGCAAAGTGAAGTTCCCGGGTAGAAGATACGAGCGCCTCCTGACCATTTCCTTCGAGACATTCCACCCGAACGACTGCCCCCTTTGCAGCGAACAGATCCCGGTCACCCGTCCTGGCCGCCCCAAACGCAACATGGTATAATGCGCCCTTCTTAATCAGCACCCCTGTATGCAGATAATCGACGCCATTCGTCTAATCGTTTTCGGCCTCCTTTCGGCCTTGGTCTTGGTGGGCGCGGTCTGGGTCGCGACCCTCAAGAACCTCTTTCGGGCAGCCCTCAGCCTGGGTTTAGTGCTGGTGGGCATCTCAGGACTCTTCCTTTTAATGGGCGCCGAGTTCCTCGCGTTCGTCCAAATCCTCGTTTATGTCGGCGCGATCCTGACCATGGTTATTTTCGCGATTATGCTCACCGGCCGGCTGCAGACAACGCCGGACGAGCCGCTCCCGGGCAGCCGCGCGATCGCGGGCGTGGCATCGCTGGCATTGTTCGTGATCCTCAGCGCCGCGACTGCGGGTATTGAATGGCCGTCGCTTGACGGCGGCGAGCCGATCACGGTTGCCGCGATCGGCCAGCAAATGGTTACAACGCTGGTTTTGCCGTTCGAGGTGGTTTCACTCATATTCGTGGCGGTCATGATCGGCGCTATGGTGATCGCCGGCGACCGCGGACGGGGCAGTACCCGCTGATGGTGCGCGCCGCGCTGCTCGTCACGAACGCCTTGTTCTGTTTGGGCGTGTACGGGCTGCTGACGCGGCGCAACGCCATCGGCCTTTTGCTTTCCATCGAGCTCATCCTGAACGCCGCTGCCGTCAACTTTGTGCTGTTCGGTACGCTGCGGGGCGCGGTCGAGGGGCATTCGTTCGCGCTCTTCATCATCGCGCTGGCGGCTTGCGAAGCGGTCGCGGCATTGGCCGTTATCTTGGCTCTTGCCCGAGCCGCCCGCACGATCACGGTGGACCACATGAACTTGTTAAAGGGCTGAGCGCATGGAACACGGCGTTGTCGAGCATGTTGTCCAAGCCGCCCGGCTGATGGTCGAGCCGCGGCTCGCTTTGATCCCGCTTCTTCCGCTTATCTCCTTCCTGCTTCTGATCCTGTTCGGCAAGCGGCTTGGCGGGCTCGCGCCGTGGGTGTCGGTGGCCGCGCTGGCTTCGGCCGCGGGCATCACGTTCTCGATCGCCAAGCCGGTGTTTGACGGCGTGGCCCTCGGGCTGCGCTGGGCATGGCTTTCACCCACCAACGACGCGTGGTCGGTCGGCTTCTATGTCGACGGCCTGAGCTGGGTCATGCTGTTCGTGGTCACCGTGATCGGCACCATGATTCAGATTTATTCCATCGGGTACATGCGCGGCGATCCGCGCTTCTCGCGGTTCTTCGCTTACCTTTCGCTTTTCTGCTTTTCCATGCTGCTGCTTGTTCTCGCGGATCACTTTGTCCTTTTGTTCGCGGGCTGGGAGCTTGTCGGGCTCTGCTCATACCTGCTGATCAGCTTCTGGTTCGAAAAACCGGCCGCGGCGAACGCGGGCCGCAAAGCCTTCCTGACCACGCGCGTCGGCGACGTCGGCGTGCTGCTCGGCATCCTCACCCTTTACTGGACCACCGGCGATTTGCGTTTCGCGCACCTTGATGCGATGCGCGCCGGGCTGATCGAGAACGGCCAGGGCTGGCTGCTGCCCATCATCAGCTTGCTGATTTTCTTCGGCGCCGCGGGTAAGTCTGCCCAGATCCCGCTGCATGTGTGGCTGCCGGATGCCATGGAAGGCCCGACGTCGGTTTCCGCGCTCATCCACGCGGCCACGATGGTGGCGGCCGGCGTGTACATGATCGCGCGCACGTTTTCGCTCTTTACCGTTGAGAGTTTGCAGGCCGTGATG
>JAHFGY010000141.1 GCA_023247195.1 Candidatus Omnitrophota bacterium
GGCCTGAAGGACCTTGTCCAGAGCGTGCTAAGCAATATGCGCGCCATGCAGGCGGCTTCCTCCACGGACGGGAACATCACGGGCTTGCTGCAGACGCTGACGCGCAAGATCGACGCGCTGCCGCGCGAGGTGGCAAAGGCGATCGCGGCTCAAGGCGATACAAAGGATATGAAAGAGACGTTGAACGAGGTTGCGGACCAGATGCGGTCGCTGGCGGGCGAGAACATGGGCCTGGACTTCACGCAGATCGTGGGCAAAGCGCTGGACGAAAATGCCACGATGGCCGATGTCCGCAAGAAGACGGATGCCGTGCAGGGCACCACGGAAGTGATGCAGATCCTGCTCGAGCGTAAATATGGAGGCGTCGATGCGCCGGTTGTGCATGTGGTTTACCAATAAGCCCGCCAGTCACCTGGCCGGGTGGGTGATTGCCGCGCTTGTCTTGACGCCGGCCGCGCAAGCGGCTCCGTCCGGAGCGTCGGCTCCTGTCGCTGAACGCGACCCGGTCACGCTTTCAGTCGTGGCGGTGAACCCATCTGCTGAAAAGGTCCAGGTGATTCCGGTGCGCATCGATTTGCCGCAGGAGATCAAGCCCGCGGACGTGTTGGAAACCGGCGAGCTCTCGCTTGAGTATGACGAAGACCGGGCGGGCTACTTTGTCTACAAGGAATCCGTGGCTTTGCAGCCCAAGGAAACGCGGGTGTTTGAAGTGCGTGTCCGGGACGTTTGGTATGTTCCGCAACCCCAGATGGACTCTCTCAATTACCAAACTAACCTGCTGCTCGGAAAGCTGAAAGAAAGCGAGTACTTTCCAACGGCCAAAGAGCTGGCCGACAGCATCAGCAAGCGGCTGGGTGAGATTCAGGCCACGCAGGACAACGAGACGCTGAGCCGGAAGAGCCGCATCGGCGCCTATCGGTACCACTTGCAGACGATTGAGCAGGTCAAGGAAGACATCGCCCGAATGGAAAAATTGTTGACCTTTATCGGCGGTCCTCCGATTCCGGAGATGATGGAAGAATCGCCTCTCAAATCGGACGCTCCGTCCACAACGACGACTTGGCTGGTCATCTTCCTGATCATCGTGTTCATCGGGCTGCTCGGCGGACAGTTCTTCTTCACCTGGAACCGCCGCGGGCGCCTGACCAAGGACGTTCCGGTGCTGCGGCCTGCAGGCTCAGCGGGGTCCAGCCCCCGCCAGGGACCTTCCCGGCCCGCTTAACGGACATCCGCCCACATGCTGGACGTCTTAGTCATCACGGCACACCAGTGCCTCTTCGAAGGCAAAGCCAACCAGGTCATTCTGCCGGGTGAGTCCGGCGTCTTCGAAGTCCTGCGCTTCCACCGACCCATCATCAGCACGCTCCTCGCGGGCTACATCGTCATCGACGACCAGACGATCTCAATCGAGCGCGGCGTCGCGAAAGTGGAGCGCAACGCGGTCACCCTGATCGTGGATCCCACGGATGAGGTAAGCGGCGGATGAATCGCAACATCGCGCTGACAATCATCTTCTCGATCTGCATTCTCGCGCCGGCCGTGGTCATGGCTTTCACCGGCCATGCCAGCATCACGGCGCTGGGGCGCAATCCGTCGGCCGCGCCGAAGATCTTCACCGCCATGATGATCACGCTGATTTTTGCCGAAGCGGTCACGATTGTCGCGTTCTTGGTCGTGTGGCAACTCTTCGCGGCTAAATAGGTTAGGAGGCTCCAGGATACGATTGGATCAGGTAGGCTTGTAAGAGAGCCCCGCATCCGGGTCGGATGCGGGGTTTGTCCTTGCATGGCCTAAGCGCGTAAAACGATGCTGCCCATTGCTTTGGTGATCATCTTGGTTTTAGCGGGTGCTGCTGTGATGGCGGTGCTGTGGCGGATTCTCAGCCGGCACGCCACCACCGCAACCGTGCACCTGCAATCACTTAGCCAAGATTATGTCCTGAAACAAGATGAGCTCAAGCAGCGGCTGGATCAATCGGAGAAGAGCTACCAAGACCAATTGGTGAAGTTGCGGACCGAAGGGGATGCCATGAAGCGCAAGGCCGCGGAGGAAGCCGAGGCCATCCGGCAAAAGCTTGCGGCTCAAGGGCGCGAAGAGTACGAAAAGCTGGTGCAAAAGGGAATCGAGTCGCGCGACGCGATGAAGCGCGAGATGGATCAGCTCATCGACGTCAAGGCTATTGACCGCGCGGGCAGCCTGCTCCAAAAGCTGCTGCCCGAGGATTTCAGGCAGATCGTGCAGCAGCAATGGGTCGAACAATTGTTGGATAACGGCCTGATCGACGTGTCGCGTTTTCCGTCGCAGGGAAGCGCGAAAGAAAGCAAAGAAGCCAAGGTAACGAGCGCGTTTCCGCTCACGGCTCAGCAGCGTACGAAATTGCTTGAGCGGCTGCGCGCGGCGCTGGGGCCGGATGTTGTGCTCCGCGAGAGCGTGGACGCGGCGATGGTCGCCGGTTTGAGCATTTCTGTTGGCCAGGTGGTCCTGGACGGATCGTTGGTTGGAAAACTCCGTGAGGCGGTAAAGGATGCCCGAGGAAGCGACGAGTAAAACCGCTCCGGCAAAGCCGGACGCTAAAGGCCTCTTTGACGTGCGCGAGGTGGGTGTCATCACCACCGTGCGCGAGTTCATCGTCAAAGTGAAAGGGCTGCCTTCATGCGTGAACGGCCAGATGGTCGAGTTCGCGCGCGGCGGCCGCGGCATGGTCATGGGTTTCACCGAAGAGGATGTGCTTGTGCTCGTGCTGGGCAATAAGGCCAAAGTGCGCGCCGGAGATGAGATCCATTCCCGCGGGCAAGCCTTCGAGATTCCCGTGGGCTACGATTGCATCGGCCGCGTCGTGAGCAGCCTAGGCGAGCCGCTGGATGGCGGAGACCCGATTACCGTGGAAGCCCGCAACCCGATTTTCTTCGAGGCTCCGGGCGTCATGGAGCGCGTGCCGGTCAAGGAAGCCTTGCAGACCGGCGTGCGCATCATTGACGCGGGTTTTCCGATCGCAAAAGGGCAGCGCCAGCTGATCATCGGGGATCAGATGACGGGCAAGACAAGCCTCATCACGGATACCATCCTCAACCAAAAAGGCAAGAACGTGATCTGCGTCTACTGCGCGATCGGCCAGAGCCAATCATCGTTTCTTAAAACAATACGGTTGCTGCGGGAAAAGGGAGCGATGGAGTACACCGTGGTCGTGGGCGGCATCGCCTCCGTGCCGCTGGGGGAGCAATTCTTGGCCCCATACGCGGCTGCGGCGATCGCGGAGTTCTTCGCGCAGCAGGGGAAAGACGTTTTCGTCGGTTTCGACGATCTGAGCAAGCACGCGTGGGCTTATCGCCAGCTCTCGCTTCTGCTCGACCGGTCTCCGGGCCGCGAAGCGTACCCGGGCGATATTTTCTACATCCACTCGCAGCTTCTGGAGCGCGCGGGCAAGTTCATCCCCGAGCTGGGTGGCGGCACGATTACCTTTTTCCCGGTCGTCTCCACGATTCAGGGTGACATCACCGGGTACGTCCAAACAAACATCATTTCGATCACGGACGGCCAGCTCTACCTGAGCACGTCGCTGTTTCAAAAAGGCTTCAAGCCGGCTATCGACTTCGGGTTGTCCGTGTCGCGTATCGGCAACCGCGCGCAGTGCCCGGCCATGCGCGAGCTTTCCGGAAAGCTGCGCTTGGAATACCTGCAGTACCAAGAGTTGCTGCGCATGACCAGCATGAAAGCCGATCTTTCCGCGGACGCGCAAGCCCGCATCACGCGCGGCCAAACCATTTCCGACCTGCTCACTCAGACCCGGTCGCTGCCTTCCTCGCTCGTTGAGCAGATTCTCTTCCTCTATATGATCCGAAAAGGACACCTCGACGCGGCTCCGCAGATGCGGCCTAAGTTCAAGCGCGAGATCATTCGGTGGATGAAGAATAATCACCCGGCCATTATCGATGAGATTGACCGTAAGCAAACGCTCAGCCCGCAGCTGAAAGAAGAATTGGACGCGGCCATGACCGAGTTCATGCAGCAGGAGGCCGCGGCATGATCCCGCTCATCACGCTCAAGAAGGACGTTCAGTTCAATCAGGAATTTACCAAAGCGGTCGACGTGATGAAAGGCGTCGCGGCCGCACGGTTCACCGTGCTGCAGCGCCAGCTGAGCTTGTTCGAGCCTTTTACCAAAGCGGCGGACGACGTGCTGGGCTTGGTGGATTTCTCGCTCGTGGACCACCCGTTCGCGCAAGCAAGACCGGGCCCCACGGGAGTCGTTGTGGTCACCACGGATGCGGGGTTTCTCGGCGGCTTGAACAACAACGTGGTGAACGGCGCCGTGAACGAAGGCGGCCGAGACGGTTTTTACACGGTGATCGGCGAGCGCGGCGTGAGCGCGCTCAAGGAGCATCGTCCGCGCAATCCCGTCGATTCATTTCCAGCGATCGACGACCTGAAACGCCAAAGCTTGGCGACGGCGGTGCAGGACCATGTCGTGGCGCAGATGCTGCAAGGCAAGATCGGCAAGCTCATCGTGGTATATCCCAGGCCGCTGTCGTTTTCGTCGCAAAAGGTCGTGGCAGAGCCGCTGCTGCCGTGTGCATCGTGGATCACGCCGCGGCCGGACCGCGACCACGTGGACATGCTGTGGGAGTCCCACCCGAACGACGTGATCGAGTACGTAATCACGAAGTGGCTCGGCCATCGCTTTGACGAGATATTCGCTCTCGCCCGGCTGTCCGAGCTCGGCGCGCGCGCAACGCATCTTGAAGGAAGCCTTCAAGAGCTCCAGCGCATGGGCAAGAAACTGAAACACGAGTATCACCGGTCGCGCCACGAAATCATCGATAGGAGTATCCGCGAGGTCTTCTCAGCCTCGTCGCATTTACGCAAGGCGAAGCCCGCGAAGCTTGATGAAGCGGTCGAAGAGGAAAAAGAATGAGCGGCCCCAAAGAGAACGGCAAAAAGCTCAATCCGGATGGAGCCGTCACCGGCGGGCCGGGTTGGGTGAGCGGCGTCCAGGGGCCGGTCGTGGATGTAAGGTTCAAGCCCGGGGACCCGATTCCGAGCATTTACGAAGTGCTGGAAACCAAGACGCGCGAAGGCCGGCGCCTCGTGCTCGAGGTGGCGGAGCACTTGCCCGGCAATGTGGCGCGATGCATCGGTATGTCGTCAACATACCTCCTTCAGCGCTTTGCGCCGGTGCAGCGCGGCGGATTCTCGATTCAGATTCCGGTAGGTGCGCCCTGCTTTGGTCGGATTCTGAACGTTTTAGGCGAGCCCATCGACCGCAAAGGCCCGATCGTTTCCGCTGAGAAGCAGCCGATCCGCAAGCTCGAGCTCAAGCGCCAGCTTGTCCGCAAAGGGGGCGATTCAAAACCCGAGGTGCTGGAGACAGGCATCAAGATCATTGACCTGCTGTTTCCCATGGTGAAGGGAAGCAAGAGCGGGATCCTCGGCGGCGCCGGTCTGGGCAAGAGCGTACTTATTCTTGAGCTTATCCAGCAC
>JAHFGY010000027.1 GCA_023247195.1 Candidatus Omnitrophota bacterium
TCGGTGAGGAGGGCGACGGATTCTCCGAGCCCCTGCCCCACGATCGCGGCTGTAACCGCGAGCATCTCGCGCATTCCCGGACCGCCTTTAGGCCCTTCGTAGCGGACCACCACAATGTCGCCCGCTCGGATACGGCGCTGCTGCACGGCTTTGAAAGCCGCTTCTTCCGAATCAAAAACACGCGCCTTTCCGCTCAAATGCGTGGGCTCGTGGCCGGTGATTTTCACCACGCAGCCTTCGGGCGCCAAATTCCCGCGCAAGATCACGAGCCCGCCGTTCGGTTTGATCGGAGAATCGACCGGAGCCACGACCTCTTGGCCCGGCGCTTCGTGAGCCGCGGCCGCGGTCTCGCCGATGGTCCGGCCGTTCACGGTCAACGCATCCGGATGCAGCCGCTTGGCCTGCAACAGCCGTTTGGCGATAAGCGCCACGCCGCCGGCGTGGTACAAATCGTTCGCCACAAAACGTCCCCATGGCTTGAGGTCGGCCAAGAGCGGCGTCCGGCGGCTGATACGGTCAAAGTCGTCGATTGAAAGTTTTACGCCGGCCTCGCGAGCGATAGCCAGCAAATGCAGCACGCTGTTGGTCGAGCCGCCGGTGGCGGCCACCGCGGAGATGGCGTTTTCCAGCGCTTTGCGCGTCACGATTTGGCGAGGCCTTAGGTCGTCGCGAAGCAATTGCATGACAAGCCGTCCGGCCTCGAACGCAACCGGATCTTTTGCCGCGTCCATGGCAGGCACGCTGGCGCTGTTCATGGGCGACATCCCGAGAACCTCGATCGCCATGGCCATGGTGTTGGCCGTAAATTGGCCGCCGCACGCGCCCGGTCCCGGGCACGCGCTGCTTTCAAGCTCGTGCAGATCCGCTTCGCTCATGCGGCCGGCCGCGCACGCACCGACTCCCTCAAAAACATCCTGAATGGTCACGTCGCCGCCGCGGAATTTCCCCGGAGCGATGGAGCCTCCGTAGAGCATCAAAGAAGGCACGTTTAACCGGAGCAACGCCATGACCGTTCCGGGAATCGTTTTGTCGCATCCGGAAAGAGCCACGACTCCGTCGAAGAGATGGCCGCGCACGACCAATTCGATGGAATCCGCGATGACCTCGCGGCTGACCAGCGAGGCCTTCATGCCTTCGGTGCCCATGGCAACGCCGTCGGAGACCGCGATCGTATTGAACTCGATGGGTGTGCCGCCCGCCGCGCGGATGCCCGCCTTCACCTGTTCAGCCAGCCGTCGCAAATGGAAGTTGCACGGCATGACTTCGGTCCACGTGTTCGCCACGCCGATGAGCGGCTTGCCGAAGTCTTCGTCCTTCAAACCAACGGCGCGCAGCATGGCGCGGCTGGGCGCGCGGCCAAAGCCGTCGAGCAGCACGCGGCTGTTTTTTCGCGGATCGATTTTCGCCTTCATCAATAGTCCACTCCCACTTGTGCGGGAATCTTTTGCTGCCACGGGTGCTTCACTTCTTTCATCTCGGTCACCAGATCCGCGCGGTCGATGATGGCCTGCGGCGCATCCCGGCCGGTCAGCACCAAATGCAGCGCCGGGGGCTTCGCGTCCAAAAGCGCCAATACCTCTTCCACGCTCACGAGCTGCACGCCGGCGTAATCGATCGCGTAAATCAGCTCATCGAGCACGATCAAATCGTACTTTCCGGACGTGATTCGCTCGCGCGCCTGGCGCATGGCTTCGCGCGCGGCCGCGATGTGCTCGTCGCGGGGCTTCTTGTCGCCCATGTACCCGACAAAGCCCTTGCCCAGCTGCACCACTTCAAGCTGCGGGTGCAGCCGCTTGCCCATTTCGACCTCGCCGAAAACAATCGGCCAGTCGCCCTTGAAGAATTGAATGACCAGCACGCGCCAGCCGTGTCCGAGCGCGCGGAAAACCATGCCGAGCGCGGCCGTGGTCTTTCCCTTGCCGTGTCCGGTATAGACGACAGTGAGTCCTCGGCGGGGGGCTTCGGGCATGGGCACGAGTCTATCAAATGCCGTCGGGAGGGTCAACCGAATGGGTATGGTACAATACGATCCATGCGATTCAAGGCTGAAAAGGTCGCCCGCATTAGCCTTTGCTTTATCCTACTCGGCGTTGCCTTTGCCGCGTCAGGCTGCGATCAGCTTGACCCCACTTACTATACCCGGCCGGAAAGCCCAGGCTACACCAAGCGCGTGTTCAAAAACGTCTGCCCGGTTTGCAACGAGACCTACGCTTACAGCCAGGAAGAATGGGACAAGGGAAACGCTTTCAAGTGCCCCTTGCACCGCAAGGAGTCGCTCTTTCACAAAGAAGAACAGGAGCAGGCACAGGCCATGCGGGACGTAAAGGATTTCAAGAAGCAGAACGAAATGGATCTTAAAACTATGCAAGCGCAGCAGCAAATGGAAATGCAGCGCCTTCGGGACGAGCAGCGTCGAGCGAAACAGCCATGAAGCGCCGTCTTTCTCTGCTCGCCGCAGCGGTTTTCTTGCTGACGGCGTCGGTCCCATCCGGCTGGGCATCGGTGCTGCCGTGGGAGCAGCCGCAGCGCGGCAAAGATTCCGAGGCACCGCGATCGGAAAAACGAACACCCCTTCGCGTTCCGGTAGCGCCAGCCTCTTCCAACAAGGCTTCAGCCGCGGCGGCATCCGGTGATCAGACCAGCGCGCAGCAGACGGGTGCGCCCGCACCAGAACAAAGTTGGCCGGCTGAGGGGCCTGAGCAGGAACCGCCGGTTGAGCGGCAACCGGCCGAGGAGCAGCTACGGCCGGAGATGCTCGAGCTGTTAAACAGCGATGTGCCGCGCGACGGAAAGGTGGAAGTTAAAGTAACGCTCTTGCAGGATCTCGGTGAGGCTATCACCGCTGATGTCAGCTGGGATGGCGAATCGCCCGCTGTCAGGCTGCACAGCCGCGAAGAGCATGCCTTTCGTTTAAGTCCTGAGCGGCATATGTTGCATGTGCGCGCTGACGCGCCCCCTCTTTTTAATCAGGCTTCAGCAACAGTTGATCTGACTGAGGGAAAGCCGCACCGCGTAGAGATCCATGTTGAGCCGCGGTTCAATGGCATGGATATTCGCCTGCAGATTTATCGCGGCAGGTGGAAAATTTTTGATAAAAACTTCTCCGCGCCCAATCCCTAAGCCGATTTCAAGCCGCGGCTAAAGGCAGCTCGGCGTTGCTCAAACGCCGCATCGCTCAAGACCGGCTCAGCCTCTTTGAGCGACACCGTCTCCGCCAGTTGAACCCATGACTTGCAGCCGGCATAAGCGTCCTGCATCGGCAATTCCAGGGGTTCCCGCAACCGGAAAACACGCACACAACCGATGACCAATGGCTGCTCCGGCTGCCACCGCATGCGCTGCGTCAGCAAACCATCCGTATAGATGTGCAGATCTTTCAGCCGCTTGAGCGCCTCACCGTCGCGCGTCTCGACAACCGCTTCCACGCGGCCCGCATATGCCACGCGCAGCCATCCCGCGCGCCTCTCGGCTGCCAGCGTCGGAAAAAGGGATTGATACCCCGGAAGCACGAACGCTACGGCTTGGTGTTCGAAGGTTGGATAAAAAAGAAATTCCTTTGATTGAAACGTGAAGCCTTCCGAAGGTTCCACCAGCCCGCCCTTGCGCACGAGCAGGACTTGGCGGCCATCCGCCAGCGCCTGGATAACCACCGCCCACTCCTTAAGCGCTACCGAGCAGGAAGCGGGCAACGGTTGGAGTAAAGCCATGGGCCGCGGCCGCAGAGCTAAGCCTGGCCCACGAGCCGCAAAAAAGCTTCCAGGGTTGGCATTTTGAGGAAGGGGTTTGCTTGCTTCTCTTCCCCGAGAGCGATCGACGGAACGTCGGCGTAGTTGTGCCCCGGGTAAAGGACCGTGCTGTCATGCAAAGCGCGAAGCCGCGTCAGCGAATCGTAAAGCGTCGTCGCATCGCCGCCCGGCAGATCGCAGCGACCGCAGCCTTTGATGAAAAGCGTGTCGCCGGAGATAAGCCTGCCGTTCACGAGCAGGCATTGGGAGCCGGGCGTATGGCCTGGGGTGTGAATGAGGCTCACCGGTATGGACCCGACCGAGATGATCTCGCCGCCGTCCACTTTGCGGATGTTCCCTGGCTCGATTGGCAGCTCGCTGGCTTCCTCGGTATGCACATGCACCGGCAGATCCACGAGGCTCAAGAGTTGGTCCATTCCCATCCAATGGTCCGGATGCGTATGCGTCAGGAAGATCTTCGTGGGCTTGTAGCCGTCGGTTTTCAACTGCCGCACGATCGCGGGAATATCCCATCCCGGGTCCACGATGGCCGCTTCGCGGCTGGCCGGGTCGCCGATCAGATAAACGAAGTTCAGCATCGGGCCCAATTGCAATTGCTTGAAGTAAACCGGCTGCTCGGACATGGAAGCTAATCTAGGGTTTACCGACGGGGGTGTCAAGTCGCGGGCGTGCTACAATGCTGCGCATGTCCACCCCTGAATTGACCGTGAATTCCGCCGCGGCGAAACGGCTCGCTAATTTCGAGTGCTGGGTCTTTCGCGACGAGCTCGCGGAATCGCCGGGCGATCTTCCCGACGGCGCGTGCGTCCGCATGCTGGACGGACGCGGCGTTTTCCTGGGTTATGCTTTTTTCAGCGCAAGCTCGCACATCGCGCTGCGGCGCATCAGCCGTGAGCAAAACGAAGAGCCTTCCGCGGATCTTTTCCGGCAGCGCATCCGTGCCGCGATCGCCAAGCGCAAGGCTTTCCCCGCGGAAGCGGGGCGCCGGCTCGTTTCCAGCGAAGCCGACGACTTTCCCGGCCTTATCGTCGACCAGTATGGGAGCGTATTGGTGGCGCAGGTGCGCATCGCGGGACTCGAGCCCTGGCGCGCCGCGCTCACGGACATCTTAGCCCGCGAGCTGAAGCCCGCCGGCATCCTCGAACGCAGCGACAAGGAATTCCGCGCGGACGAAGGCTTGCCTGAGCGGCGGGAAGTATTGCACGGCTCTGTTCCGGAACGCCTCACGATTCAAGAGAACGGGCTGAAATGGATCGTGGATCCTTACCAAGGCCACAAAACCGGCTTTTACTTAGACCAGCGGGACACGCGCGCTTGGGTTTGGTCGCGCATTCAGCCGGGGCAAAAAGTGCTGGATGTGTTCGCCTACACCGGGGTTTTTGGAATCGGAGCAGCGAAACAAGGAGCGCAGGCGGTCGTGGTCGAGCGGCAAGAGCCGCTCTTGGAAATCGCTCGCGAGCAAGCGGTGCTGAACGGCGTTTCGGACCGCGTCCAGACCATCGCAGCCGATGCCTTTTACTGGCTGCAGGCCAAAGCCGAAGGCCGCGAACGCTATGACTGGGTCTTGCTGGATCCTCCGGGACTGTCGAAGACAAAGGCCGATGTGCCCCAGGCTCGCCAATCCTTGCACCGCTTGCTGGTGCACGCGCTGCCGCTCTTAGCGCCGGAAGGCAAGCTGGTCCTGAGCATTTGCACGTACCATTTGCTCGGTCTTGCCGAAGAGATTGTGCGCATCGCCGCGGCCGAGTGCAAGATCCGGCTGCGCATCATCGGCCTGACCTTTCAGGCGCCGGATCACCCCTGGATTCTCCAGGTGCCCGCCACCCGCTACCTCATGAGCTGGGTTATTGCCCGCGACACGTAAAAAAAAGCGGCGGCCCTTTGAGGACCGCCGCTGGTAAGATCGAAGGAAATTTACTGGGTAGCCGGAGCCGCGTCGGTAGCAGTGGGAGCCGTTGTCGCAGCCGGCGCTGCCTCAGAAGCCGGGGCCGCGGGAGCCGCCTCAGCAGGCTGAGTGGTGGCCGGCGTTGCAGCGGCTGCGGGTTCCACAGCCGGTGCCGAAGCCGAAGTCTTGGCTTGGGTAAGCTTAACGGAAACCGCGTGCCGCTTGGCTGTGTTTACATCGAAATTGTATTCCACTTCAACGCCGCTTCCGGCCGCAACCACTGCGATTTGCACCGGAGCGTCGCCCTGCGTTACCTTGCTGTCTGAGCTCACAAAGATCGGTGTTTCAAAACCATATCGGTCGCGAACTTTCACCAAGACCGCCTGCGCGTCTGAATTGTCCACCGATACGACCTCGCCCTTGATCAGGAGCGTCGGTAGCGCCTTTGCAGGCTCTTCCGCTTGTACCGTCGCGGATAATCCGAAAGCGACAAGTCCTGCCAATGCCAGCATGCGTGCAGAATGCATACGCCTCACCCTCCTCGTCGGGAGCGCCCGGTCACACGACCGGACACATTGGGTGCAGTATAGCCTTTGCCTTTGACTTGTCAACGGTTTCAAGAAACGCGCGCACGCCGCGCAGCAGAACCATGCGCTCGGCCAAAAGCGCCAGTCCAACGGGAATCGGGCGCACGGGTTTGAACTGCGTGGCGAATTCAATGATCGTGGCCGGGCCGCTCTGCGGGTTCGGCTCCGCAGGCTCAAAACGGCAGTACCCGGTATACTGACCGATTTCCGGGTTTCGGAGGCGGAACCGCATGCTCTCCGGCTCTCGCTCCTCGATTTCAAAGTCCAACCGCAAAGTAATCCACAAGACAGCGGCTTCAACCAGGACGCGCCGCCTGCCCGGCGCTTCGTCGATGACGCGCACGGAGCGGATGCCTTCGGTATGCGACCCCACGTCGGAATAGTCGTTGGCCAGTTCCCAGGCGCGCGGCCGATCGACCGGCACCTGAAAGCGGATCCCGGCAAAGATACCCTCTTTTCGGCTGCCGCGCTGGCGCCAGACCACGTTCTCGCGCCCGACTTCAATCTCGCGTTCCAGTTGGCGAGGCCAGGGGGCTTCTAGGGAGGCGGTATCGATGGGCTCCCAGGCGGCGAGCTCGTTCGCGGCGGTTGTGACCGCACACGCGAGCGCGGCCAAAAACAGCAGACCCGCGACGCGCCTCATCGGCGGAAACGCATCACCTGCACGACAACGCCGGCAAAGAAAAAGACGTTGGCGATCGTGAAGATCTTGAACACCGGGTCAGGCGAACAAAGCCCCGAGGGCAGCATGAGCACCAGGCACGCCATGATGCCCCACGCCCAGGCCAAGCTGATGTCGCGCGAGGAGCGCCTGCGCTGAATGCTGAGGATAAGCGGGATGTTCCAGAAAGGCAGCGCGATCGATGCCAAAATGCCGATCCAACGAATCATGCGGACGTTGGCTGGGCTTGGCGCGTGTCCAGCGCGGGAAGCGACACGACCAACTGCACCGGCTTCCCTGCGTTGGTATCGATCCACAGCTGGCCGCGATGGATTTCGACGATTTGTTTGGCTAGCTCCAGATCAAGCCCGGAGTGAGCGCCTGTGTCGTGGCTGGTCTCCGCCTCCGAGTGGCCATTTTCTTCCGAGGCTTCGATTACAGCACCGCCGTCATAGGAAACGATTACCCTCACTTCGCCGGGCACCGAGTGCATGTCGATTTTGCCGGGCCGATCCGCGGGCATGCGCGACCCGGCATGGTCGATGAGGCTGCCGAAAGCCTGCAAAAATTTGCCGCGGTCTCCGAAGAAAAGCACCGGCTTGGCCGGTAATTCCACCTGCCATCGCAGGTTCCGGATCCGGAAATATGCAGCTCGCTGCCGCAGCGCCTCCTGAATCGGACCTTGCAACTCAAAGACGTCGCGCTGCAAAGGCGTTGCGCCGGCGCGCGCGCCCGAGACTTCCAGCAGATCCGTGCCCACTTTTCCCATGCGGCCGAGAATGTCCTGGCAGCTTTTCACGGTGTCCTTCTGGCCGTTGCTCATCGGACCCATGAGCCCGTCCGACAAGTTCTCGAGCGACATGCGAACGGCCGCGAGCGGCGAGTTGAGATCATGCACGATGTTCGCGATAAAAGCGGACTTCATGGCTTCATGCTGCCGCAATTTGAGGTTGGCCTCGACGAGCTGGCTCAGGATGCGCTGGAGCAGCCCGCGTCCGATGAGAAAGCCCAGGAGCGAGATGACGATCGCGATGAGAAACAAGAGGCCGTTGCGGCCCTCGAAGATCTGGATCGTAAAAAGCTTGGCCGCCAAGACGTATACGGTGATCAACAATGGGATCAAGCTCATCAGGGAGAAGGCGGTGTGATACTCGCGAAAAGCTTCCCGGCCGAGCGTATCGAGCAGCTCGCGCTGCACATTCTTCGATGCGGAAGAGCGTCGCATGCTTGTTAGCTTCATAGGATACACCGTCTTCCTATTTAATCAACGAGGTGATGTTGAATACCGGCAGCAACAGCGTGACCGCGATTCCTCCGATCACGATCCCGAGGAACGCGATCACGAGCGGCTCGATCAAGCTCGTGAGCCCGGCGACGGTCGCGTCCACTTCGCTTTCGTAGAAGTCCGCCACTTTGCTCAGCATTTTTTCGAGCTCGCCTGTCTTTTCACCGACCGCGATCATGCGCGTGACCATGATGGGGAAAACTTTGCTTTCCGCCAGCGGATCCGATATGTTCTCGCCCTCCCGGATGCTTGAACGCGCCGACATCACCGCCTGCTCGATGACTTTATTGCCCGCTGTCTTGGCCACAATATCCAGCGCGCCCAAGATGGGCACGCCTGACTTGATCAGCGTGGCCAGCGTCCGGGCAAAGCGCGCGATTCCCACCTTGCGGATCAGCGGGCCGAAAACCGGCAGATTGAGGCTGAGCTGGTCGGCCTGCATCCGCCCGACCGGTGTGCTG
Organism: Candidatus Omnitrophota bacterium; assembly: GCA_023247195.1. Classification (GTDB taxonomy): domain Bacteria; phylum Omnitrophota; class Gorgyraeia; order Aquiviventales; family Aquiviventaceae; genus JAHFGY01. The sequence goes on from JAHFGY010000027.1 coordinate 8,626, forward strand.
AGGTACATGCGGCCCGCCACCACTATCACGATGACGCCGATGATTCCGAGTATCCAGAAGTGCTGCACGAATTCGCTGACGCCGAGCAGCATCAGGGTCGGCAGCGGAAGTTTCCCGCCCAGCGACGTGAAAATGTCGCGGAACTTCGGCACGATGGCCACCAGCAAAAAGATCGTGATGCCGAAGGCCAGCAAGGTGACGAACGCCGGATAGATCAAAGCCGAACGCACTTTTCGGAACAGCTCGCCGGTCTTTTCCTGGTAGACCGCCAAACGGTCGAGGATCTCGTCGAGCCGGCCTGATTGCTCGCCCGCCTGCAGCAGGTTCACGAACAGCTCGCCAAAGGCCTGCGGGTGGCGGGCCGCGGCTTCTGACAAGCTCGATCCGGCCTCCACGTCGTCGTGCATCTTGTTCAGGATGTCTTTGAACTGCTTGTCCACGGTCTGGTCCGCGAGGATCGAAAGCGACGGCACGATGGAAACGCCCGCCTCCACCAGGGTGGCGAGCTGCCGCGAGAAGATGATCAAGTGCGATAGCTTGACCTTCCCCGAGCCTTGCCGCATGCGGTTCAGCGTCTGGGAGCTCTGCGACTTCTCGTCGATGGAGATGACGGTGAGCTCTTGTTTCCACAGCTGCTCGAGCAAAGCGTTCCGGGACTCGGCATCCAGCATGCCCGTGTGCGTCTTGCCGTTTTTGTCTTTGACCACAAACTGGAACTTCGCCATTATTCCTCCGAGGTCGCGGTAATGACTTCTTCCAGGGAGGTCACGCCCATCGCGGCTTTCTTCAGGCCGTCTTCGCGCAACGGAACCATCCCGACATTCTTAGTCGCATACTCTTTAATTTCCCAGGACTGAACGCGGCGGACAATCAAGTCGCGGATATGATCGTCGATCATGAGAACTTCCGCGATCCCGACGCGGCCGCGAAAGCCTTTCCCCCCGCAAGTGGTGCAGCCGACCGCGCGGAAAAAGGTCGCGTCCTTCGGCGGCGTAAAGTTGACCTCTTTGAGGAGATCAGTCGGCGGTTTGATAGGCTCGCGGCACTTTTGGCAGAGCTTGCGCACCAGGCGCTGGGCCTCGATCAGGCTCACGCTCGACGCGACCAGGAACGGCTCCACGCCCATGTCGATGAGGCGCGTCACCGCCGACGGAGCGTCGTTCGTGTGCAAAGTCGACAGCACCATCTGGCCCGTAAGGCTGGCTTTCATGGCGATGTCCGCGGTTTCAAAGTCGCGGATTTCACCGATCATCACCACGTCCGGGCTCTGCCGCAGCAGCGCCCTCAAACCGCCGGAGAACGAAAGACCCACGTCCGCATTGGTTTGGACCTGCGTGATGCCGTCGACCTGGTACTCGACCGGATCCTCGATCGTGATGATGTTCCGGAACGGCTGGTTCAGCTCGCTGAGAACGGAATACAATGTCGTTGATTTTCCGGAACCGGTCGGTCCGGTGACGAGAATCATGCCGTAGGGCCGTTTGACCGCCTGCTTGAACAGCGCGATCGATCCCGGCAGAAATCCCAGGTGGTCGAGCCCCATGGAGAGCGACGTCTTGTCCAAAACGCGCAGCACGACTTTTCCGCCGTGGCTGATCGGCAGGATGGACACGCGGAAGTCGATTTGGCGGGTGTCCATGCGGACTTTAAAGCGCCCGTCCTGCGGCAGCCGCCACTCGGTGATGTCCAAACCGGACATGATCTTCAGGCGCGCGACCACCGCGCCTTGGATGGTCTTGGGCAAGCGATGCGCTTCGGTCAAATGGCCGTCGACGCGGTAGCGCACGCGAACCTGCTCCTGCATGGGCTCCAGGTGGATGTCGGACGCCCGCCGGCGGATTGCTTCGGCAACGATCAAGTTGATCGCCCGCACGACCGGCGCGTCTTCGGTGCCCGATCCGTCGATGCGGATGTCTTCCGCAGCGGTCTGTACAAGCTTCGATTCCGGCCCGTCGTCCTGGAGCGTATCGGAAACCTCCGGAGCCGGGGCCGCGTACGCCTTATCGAGCACCTGGCGGATTTCCGCTTCGAGCGCAAGCACCGGGTTGATCTTGAATTGCGTCAATGCCTTCAGGTCGTCGATGGCAAAAATATTCATCGGGTCGGACATGGCTACGACCAAATGATCGCCGAGTTTGGCAAGCGGCACGACGTTGTACTGCCGGGCCACGCGCTCCGGAATCAGCCGGGAAACCTCCGGGTCCATGCGGTACTTGAGAACCGAGATGAGCGGAAGGCCCAGCTCTTTGGCCATCATCTCCGAAAGCGCGGACTCGCTCACCAGTTTATGCTCGACCAGGACGCGGGCAAAGTTCTTCCCCGGCCCGGCCGATTCCTGCAGCAGCGGCTTCAGCTGCTCGGCCTTGACCAGCCCTTGCTTGACCAGAATGTCCGCCATGCGTTCCTTGAAGCTCGGCATCGTCTGCTCGCTACTCGACCATGTCTCCCAGCGTCGTCCGAAAAACTTCCTCCAAGCTCGTGACCTTTGCCGCCGCCTTGGAGAGCCCTTGCTCGCGCAGCGTTCGCATCCCTTCCTTGCGCGCGACTTGCTCGATCTCATGCTCGGTCGCGGCTTTCATGACCAGGTTCCGGATCTCCGGCGTGAACACGAGCACCTCGGCAATGACTTCTCTTCCCGAATAGCCGGACTGATGGCACTTGTTGCAGCCGCCGGGCCGCATGAGCTCCAGCGGTTTGCCCTGCTCGTCCAGCAGATCCAGCCGCTTCGCGATCTCGATCTCAGGGTGGTACGGCTTGGCGCAATTTTTGCAGACTTTGCGCACCAGGCGCTGCGCGATCACAACCAATACGCTTGAGTTGATCAGAAAAGGCGCGACGCCCATGTTCACCAGGCGCGTCACGGTTCCGGCCGCGCTGTTGGTGTGCAGCGTGCTGAGCACCAAGTGCCCGGTCAGCGCGGATTTCACCGCCATGTCGGCTGTTTCGGTGTCGCGGATCTCGCCCACCATGATCACATCCGGGTCCTGGCGGAGGATCGAGCGCAGCGTCGCGGAAAACGTCAGGCCGATGTCGGCTTTCACGTTCACCTGGTTGATGCCCTTTAGCTCGAACTCCACGGGGTCTTCCACGGTGACGATGTTCTTTTCCGGAGAATCGATTAGCCTCAGCAGCGAATAGAGCGTGGTCGTTTTTCCCGTGCCGGTCGGCCCGGTGGCGAGCAGCATGCCGTGCGGCCGCGCGGCGCAGGCTTTCAGCCGATCAAGATCCTGGGAAGCGAAGCCGAGCGTTTGGATGTCGAGCGAAATCGCGCCTTTGTCCTGGATGCGCATACATACGTTCGGCCCGTACATGGAGGGAAGGATGTTGACGCGGAAATCGATAACGCGCTCGCCCATGGCCAGCTTGAAGTGGCCGTCCTGCGGGATGCGGCGCTCCGCGATGTCGAGGTCCGACATGACCTTGATGCGCGACACGATCGCAGTGTGCAGCGACCGCGGAGGAGCGGAGCCCTCCTGCAGCATACCGTCGACGCGGTAGCGCACGCGCACCGTCTTCTCGCGCGGCTCGATAAAAATATCCGAGGCTTTCAGCCGCACGCCGGTCTTCACAATGCTGTCCGTAAACTTGATAACAGGCGTTTCCTGAGCCTGCTTGAGCAGGTTGCCGGTATCGGACGCTTCGCCTGCGGTATCCGAGACGATCTCCATGTCGCCGAACTCGGTCTCTTGGACGATTTCCCGGAGCGTTTCCTCGACCCCGGTTCCATAGTAGCGGTCGATGGATTCTTGGATGTCCTTCTGGGTGGCTACCAGGGGTTGGATCGAGAGGCCTGTCATGGCCGATAAATTATCGATGATAAAAATGTTGAGCGGGTCGGCCATGGCCACGGTCAAGCGCTGGCCCATGCGGGAAACCGGCACCAGCAGGTTCTGCATGGCGAATTCGCGGGAGACAAGCGTCTTGAGCTCCGGATCCGGCTTGAGCCGCGAAAGAGCGATCGGCGGGATGCCGAGCCCTTCGCTGATCGCGGAAACAAGGTCGTCCTCGGTCAGCACTCCCTGCTCAACCAGAAGCTTTTGCAGATTGCCGCCGCTTTTTTTCTGAAGCGCGAGGAGTTCGTCCAACTGCTGTTGGGTCAGGAGCTGGCGCGCCAGCAGAACGTCTACGATGCGGTCCTTGAGGCTCGCCATCGTCTGTCACGGTCATCCGTAATATTTGTCGATCGCCTTCCGAATATCGGAGGGCGTGCTCACGAAAGACTGCACCACGCAGCGGGTTAACTGCTCCACGTCATCGATGGCTTTCATGTTCGTGGGATCGGCCATAGCAAGCGTTAGCGCGTTCCCGATCCGATCGATGGGGATCAGGCAGTACTGGCGCGCGATGTCCACCGGAATAATCTGCATCAGGTTCTTGTCGATTTCGTAGCTCTCAAGCGGCAGATAAGGAAAGCCGTATTGCGCGGTCAGCGCCAGCGCGATTTCGGTTTCGTTCACGAACCCGAGCTGAATCAAAACCTGGCCGATCATGCCGCCCGATTCTTTTTGCTTGGCAAGCGCCTTATCCAGCTGCTCGCGCGTGATGACGCTTCGCTCGATAAGCACTTCGCCGATTTTTTTGGTGATCACTCGCTTAGGCATTTAGGTTTCCGATTTCCGCCGCCGCATGGCGTCCACGATCCGCTGCTCGAATTGCCCGACGTTCCGGACCCCTTTCCCGTCCAAATCCAGGCGTTGGAGCGCATTCACCATCGCGGCCAGGATTTCGGTGCGGGTCAGCTTGTTTCCGGAGGAAAATTGGGCGTCTTTGCCGAGCTTGTCCAGGTAATCGACTTGGTCGCGCGTGAGGAGGGCGATCACGCGATGCGCCGCCCGGACGGCAGATGAGCCCTGTTCAGGCCCCGCCGCAGGCGGCTGGTATTCCGGTTCCCGATGCGATCGGTCGCGTGGCATAAAAAAAGCGCAGCTATCCAGAGGGGCAGGATATCTGCGTTATCCCCCAGTGGCAGCTCTGCAACCCCGGCGCGTGCGTAACTAGCCGGGACCAGACACTTTGCCCTAAATGCTTATGCATTCAGGACCCCGAAACACCTGTTCCGGGGTGCCCCATCCTTACGGATGGTTTGCCCTTTTCACTGGATGGTTGAACTATACCATGCGGCTGACAAAGGCATCAAGGGAAGGAGGCACATTCACACCGACGGGCAGAAGCCCCAAAACCCCTCTGGGTTTCTGGGCAAAAACCCCTGGGGGTAAAGGGGTTTTACCGGGGCTGCTCGCGCGCGATCGCCTGGAGCAGGCCCAGGCCGACCCAGAGCATCAGCATGGAGGAGCCCCCATAGCTGATGAACGGCAGCGGCACCCCGACCACGGGCAGCAAGCCCATAACCATGCCCATGTTGACGATCGCCTGGTAGGCGATCCAGCCGAACAGCCCCACGGCCACGAGCCTTGCCTGCGGGTCCACGGCTTCGGCCGCGATTCGCGTCATGCGCCAGAGCAGCAGGCCGAAAGCAAAGATCACCAAAGTGCAGCCGGCAATGCCCCACTCCTCGCCGATCACGGAGAAAATGAAGTCCGAGTGGTGCTCCGGGATGAAATTCAATTGGCTCTGCGTGCCGGCGCGCCAGCCGCGGCCGGTCAGCTGGCCTGAGCCGATCGCGATCATGGACTGGATAATGGTGTAACCCGCGCCGAGCGGATCAATGGCCGGGTTCACGAATACCAGGATGCGCGTGCGCTGGTAATCGTGCAAAAGGAGCCAGCCGAGGGGCGAGAGAAGGAACGCCGCGGCCAGCGTGCCGACCACAAGCCGCGCGGAAATACCCGCGACCCACAGCATGGCCACGGCAATGGCGAGCAGCACCGAGGCGGTTCCGAGGTCCGGCTGGAGCAGAATCAGGCCAGCCGGCAAACCGGCGACCACCAGCGCAATACCGAGCTCGCGCAGCGGAAGCGGCGCTTCCTGGCCGGACAGGAAACGCGCCAGCCACAAGACGAGCGCCAACTTTGTCAGCTCCGACGGTTGGAAGCTGAAGCCGAAAATCGACAGCCACCGCGTGGCACCCAACCGAAGGCTGCCGGTGAGCTCAACGACAAGCAAGAGCACGACGCTCAAGGCATAGAGCCAGATGCCCGCATCCACCCACCGGCGGTACGGCATGCGCGCCACGAGCACATGGACCCCGATGCCGGTCAGCATCCATACCGCATGCCGGGTGACCAGGCGCATGCTCACGGTTGTCGCAGCGCTTACCATGGCCAAAACGCTGATTAGCACAAGAACCCCCTCGGCGATGAGGAGCCCCTTGTCCCATCCGCGAAACCACTTCCGAAGCGTTCCCATTAGAGCGTCTCCGGCAGCGCGACGTATTCGCAGATCGTGCGGCCGATCTCCGTGGGCAAATCGCCGCCGGACCCGCCGAACTCCGCGATCACGGCGATCGCCGCGCGGGGATGTTCCTCCGGACAAAACCCTGCGAACCAGGCATGGTTCTGGCCGGGTTTGTGCGTCTGCGCGGTCCCGGTTTTGCCGGCCACGGTAACGCGTGTCGTTTTGGCGCGGCGGCCCGTGCCTTCGGGATCCTGCACGACCAGGTGCATGCCTTCCCTGATATGCTCAAGCGTCTCTTTGGACCAGCCGACCATGCCTCGCATCGGTGGCGGCTTCATCTGCCGGCTCCCCACTTTCTGGATCACCCACGGCTGGACAAGCGCTCCGCCGTTCGCGAATGATGCCGCCATGATGGCCGCTTGGAGCGGCGTGCATTCAAAAACGGTCTGCCCAAAAGCGAACATGGCCACTTCCCCTTCGGTCAGCCGCTTCTGCGGCAAATTGCCCTTGCGTTCCGGAAGCGGCCATTCCGTGGGCCGCCCAAAACCGGTGCGGCTGTAAGCGTCCAGGAGCCGCGCCTTGCCCAATCGCAGACCCACGTGCATGAAGTAGACATTGCAGGAATGCATCAGCGCATGCGGAAGATCGACCGGGCCATGCCCGTCGTGGTTCCAGCAATGAATCAGGCGGTCGCCGATCTGCAAGCCGCCGTGGCATTCAAAAGTCGTTTCAGCCGTGATCACGCCGGCTTCCAGCGCCGCAGCGCCCACGACTAACTTCGCGATCGAGCCTGGCGGATAAGTGGCAAGCGTCGCCCGGTTGACGAGCGGCTTAATATTCTCCGGATCCTTGAAAAGCAGATTAAGCTCGTCGCTGTCCGCGCGGACAAAAGTTTCCGGGCTATAGCCGGGCGAGCTGGCCATGGCTAGCACCGCGCCGGTTTCCGGATCAAGCACGACCGCGGCGCCGGCGCTTGCGCCAAAAGCATCTTCGACAAGCGATTGCAGAGCGGCGTCGATTGTCAGCGTTACCGGCTCGCCGGGCCTGGCCTTCTGGTCCGCCACGAGCCTCACCTGGCGGCCGCGGTGATTCACTTCCACCATGCGCCCCCCGGCCTCTCCCCGAAGAACCGGGTCCAGCAGCTCTTCAAGCCCGGTGCGGCCGATCAATGTACGCGGCCGGATGCCGTAGCGTTTCAATAGCGGCAGCTGGTCGGGTTTGGGCTGGCTAAGGTAACCGAGCAAGTGCGCAGCTGTTCTGCCCAATGGGTAGTGGCGGATCGGCTCAGGACGGATCAACAGACCGGGCAGCCGCCAGCGTTCCTCTTCCAACTCCAGCGCCGCTTGCTTCGGCGCATCCGGCACGATGGTCGCGGGCATGAACACAAGCGTCTGCTCTTTCTTCAGGCGAGCGCGCAGCTTATCCGCCGGTTCTCCGACCAGTTCGCTGACGCGGTTCAGGATAAGATCCAGGTCTTCCACTTCCTGAGGAATCACGGCGATGCGGTAAACCGTGCGATTCGCGGCGAGCACGCGTCCGCGCCGGTCAAGGATCAGGCCGCGCGGCGGCGGGTCCGGAACGACCCGCATGCGGTTCTGTTCGGCCAGACCACGGTAATAGGAACCGCGCAAACCTTGCAGGTAAAAAAGGCGGCAGAACAGCGCGAACAAACCGATCACCAGAAAAATGCGGAGCGTGTGTAGGCGGTCCATTAAACCATTTCGTTGCGTTAAACCATCTCTGGCATGCGCCGGCGGCGCACCAGCCAACGGCCGAGGATAAACGCACAAAACGCGCTTCCCAAAGAGCGGCCCATCACCGCCAGGATAAGCGGCCAGGACAGCCGGCCGTCCGCCCATACCAGGATCCAGCCAAGCGCCGATGAAAGCGCGAAGGTCATGATCGCCTGGATGCGTGTGTCCGCCAGATTCCAGATGCGGGCCGCGGACCACGCGAGCATTCCAAAAGCCGCGTAGCCGAAAAACAGAGCGGCCGGCGCGCGGATCGCCCAAAGCAGCGTAAGCGCTCCGGCGCAAAGCGGCAGCCAAACCGCCTGCCGTCCGCCGGCGCGCATGCCCAGGACCAACCCCACGCTTGTCAGATCCGGCACCCACCACGCGTGCGGAATAAGCTGCGCGGCGACCATGTGCAAAGCCCATCCAAAAAGAAGGAGACTCATTCGCTATCCTGCGGCTGCGGCACGAGGCACAACACTTCCTCGAGCCGCCCCAGCTGCGAGGCGGGCTTGATCCGCGCCCATGCCATGCCCGAGGCCTTGTCGCGGTCGACCGCCACGACCTCTCCCAAGAGCAATCCTTTGGGAAAAGGGCCGCCCAGACCCGCGGTCACGATGTGGTCCTGCGGCCGAACATCCGCGTCATCATCCAAATAACGCAACTCCAGCTCGCCGGTCGGACCGCCGTTCAAAAGGCCTGTTTCGCGCGTGCGCTCAACCATGGCCGCGATGCGGCTTTCCGTGTCCGTGATCAGCACCACCAGCGCCGTGCCCAGGTGCAGCTCCTGCACGCGGCCAACCACGCCGTCGGCATCGAGCACGACCGTGTCCAGCGCGAGGCCGTCCCGCTGCCCCTTGTCGATCAAGACCGAGGCTTGCGTGGGCAGCGATGAGCGCCCGATCACGTGGGCGACTACGCCTTGGGTGTTTTCTGGGGTGAGCGCTTGCAGGGTTTGCTCTTGCGCCTGCGTGCGGATAGCTTCCCGGAGCCGCGAGACCTCCAGCTGGCGCTGCAGAAGCTCGGCGCGCAGCCGCTGATTTTCTTCGGTCAAGACCGGCAGCGACGGAAGGTGCAGAAGGATGCGCACGCCGAAGCGCGTTGCCACGAAAGGCGCTCGAAGGATTGCCAGCGCCGCGGACCGCGCCGGGTGATGGAAAAAGAGGAGAACGCTTCCGAGGATAAGGCTGAGAAACAGGATGCGGGAACGGCTCACGGCTGCTCACTCAGGTGCCGGCCGAAGGCGACGAGCGCCGGCTTACAGTTCAGAGCGGGTCGAGATAGCGATGCGGCTTTTAAGGTAGCGGATATCGTCGAGGCCGCGCCCCACGCCCAATGCAACGGCGGTCACCGGGTTCTCGGCAATGTGCACCGGCAAACCGGTTTCCTCAGCCACGAGCCGGTCGAGACCGCGCAGCTGAGAACCGCCGCCGGCCATGACAATGCCGCGGTCCACGAGATCAGCCGAAAGTTCCGGCGGAGTACGCTCAAGCGTCTGGCGGGTCGCTTCCACGATTTCCCGAACAGGCTCGGCAAGCGCTTCGCGAACTTCTTCGGACGTCACGGTCACGGTCTTCGGGAGGCCGGTCACCAGGTCGCGGCCCCGAACTTCCATGGTCATTTCTTGCTCAAGCGGATAAGCCGAACCAATCCGGATCTTGATCTCTTCAGCGCTCCGCTCGCCAATCATCAGGTTGTACGCTTTGCGTAAATGCTCCACGATCACCGCGTTCATCTCATCGCCGGCCACGCGGATCGAGCGCGACACGACCACGCCGTCCAACGACAGCACCGCCATTTCGGTGGTGCCGCCTCCGATGTCGATGATCATGTTGCCGCCGGGCTCGTGGATCGGCAGCCCGACGCCGATGGCGGCCGCCTTCGGCTCTTCGACCAAATAGACTTCGCGGGCGCCGGCGCGCAGAGCCGAATCGCGGACCGCGCGCTTTTCCACTTCGGTGATCCCGGACGGGATGGCGACAACGACAAGCGGCTTGTTGAGTTTGCGCGGCTGGGTCTTCTTGATGAAATAGCGCAGCATGGCTTCGGTCACTTCAAAGTCCGCGATGACCCCGTCCTTGAGCGGGCGTATGGCGGCGATGTTGCCGGGCGTGCGGCCGATCATGCGCTTGGCTTCATCGCCCACGGCCAGCACCTCGGACGTGCCGCGCTGTATGGCCACGACCGACGGCTCGCACAGCACAATGCCCTTGCCCTTGACGAAGACAAGCGTCGTTGCAGTCCCGAGGTCAATGGCGAGATCGCTGGAGAGAGAGCCGAAAATGCCGCTGATCCAATTCTGAACGGGTACCAAGATGCGTCCTAATAATTTGA
>JAHFGY010000142.1 GCA_023247195.1 Candidatus Omnitrophota bacterium
GGCACCACGCATAAAGCGCCCCGCTGGGCCATCGCGTACAAGTTCCCGGCGATCCAGGTGACCACGCAGGTCGTTGCCGTGGAGCCGTCCGTCGGCCGCACGGGCACGATCACGCCCATTGCGAAATTGACGCCGGTTGCTTGCGGGGGGGTCACGGTGTCCAACGCGACATTGCACAATTACGATGAAGTGGAACGCTTGGATCTGCGCGTGGGCGACTGGATCATGCTCCAACGCGCGGGCGACGTGATCCCGCAGGTCGTTAAAGTGATCGAAACGCGGCGTACCGGCGACGAAAAGCCGGTGCGCCCGCCGGCCGCGTGCCCGGCTTGCGGCGGAAAAGTGCTGCGCCCCGACACCGACGAAGTGGCGTACCGCTGCGTGAATCCCGCGTGCCCGGCCCAAGTCCGCCGGCTGCTCGAGCACTTCGCGAGCCGCAATGCCATGGACATCGAAGGAATGGGTGAATCCGTCGTCGAACAGCTCGTGTCCAAAGAGCGCGTGCGCGACGTCGGCGACATCTTCAGCCTTCGCAAAGAGGATTTGCTTGATCTGGATCTGTTCGCGGAAAAGAAAGCGGAAAAGCTGCTCGCCGCGATCCAAGCCAGCCGCGGCCGCGGCTTGTCGCGCCTGCTGTTCGGGCTCGGGATACGGCATGTGGGCGAGCGCTCCGCTCAAGTAGTAGCACAGCGTTTTCTGACCATCGAAAATCTGCGCTGCGCGACCGTGGAGTCGCTGCAAGAGGTGCCCGACGTCGGGCCGGTTGTGGCCGCGGCGATCCGCGCCTATTTTGATCTGCCGCAGACGCAGGCATTGATCCGCAAGCTCGCGGTGGCCGGCGTTCGGCTGAGCGAAGACGCCGCGCCCGCGAGCGGCCGGCTGCAAGGAATGACGTTTGTTTTCACCGGCCAGTTGCCGTCGCTGTCGAGGCCGCAGGCCGCGGCGCTCGCTAAAGAGCATGGCGGGGTTGTGGGCGCGTCCGTGAGCCGCCAAACCACGTATGTCGTCGCCGGTGAGGATGCCGGCGGCAAATTAGACCGGGCACGCGCGCTCAAAGTGCCTGTGATCGACGAGGCGAAGTTCTTGAAGCTCGTGGAACAGGGAGCAAAACAGACATGAGAAGGTTCTTCCGCATCCTGCTCGCGGGAAGCCTTTGTTTTTCACTGGTCGGCTCGGCCGGCTGCGAATCGCTGCAGCGCAAGTTCACCCGTAAATCAAAGACCCAGAAAGAGCGGCCTGATCCGGTGATTCGATTTCAGGACTACAGCAAATCGATGAAGCCTTCCGAGCGGTATGATAAACATTATCTGATGTTCAAGTATTGGAGCGACGACCTGCTCGAGGCATTATCCGCGAGCCGCCTCAACTTCAAAGAAATCCGGCGCGCTTCCAGCGGATCGCTCACGGAAATGCGCACATTGCATGAATCGCTGCCGCAAGGTTTGGTCGAGCGCTTCCTGCCGTTCCTGAAAGAGCGCGAAGACATCGATCACGTGTGCCAGGAAACCGTGACGCCGGCCCAGGTCGATTCCTTGCGCAGGCGCATCGAATCGCAGGCGCGCGCTGTGCACCGCGATTTTGCGCCGGACAAAGTGCGCGATCAGCTCGACGCGTCCGCGGCTGAGGAACCGGCAAAAGAGGAACCTGTCCCAGGAGAGCCGGCTGCCCAGGCGCCCTAGCCATCGATGGACACGCATTTGGAAGCTTTCTTTTCTTACCTGCAGCTTGAGCGCGGACTCAGCGCGTCCACTTTGCAAAGCTACCGGAGCGATCTTGCGTTCTTCCGGAAATTTCTCGAGGAAAAGGGAGTGACCTCGTTGGCTTCCGTTCAGCCGGCGCACGTGCGGGAGTTCTTGCGGAGTTTGAAAGAAAAGGGTCAAAATCCGTCGACGCTGGGCCGGCGGCTCGCCGCTGTGCGCGGGTTGTTCCGGTTCCTGGAAGGGGAGCGGGCAATCACGAAGAACCCGACGGAATTCATCGAAGCGCCGACGCTCTGGCGGCGCTTGCCGCAAACTTTTCGGCTCCAAGAAATCGAGCGACTCTTGGCCTCGATCCCGAAAGAGGGGCTGGGCGCGCGCGACACGGCCATGATGGAGCTGCTGTACGGAACCGGGCTCCGGGTGTCTGAAATGGTGGATCTTGATTTGGACAGCGTGCACTTGGACGCGGGATTTCTCCGCTGCATCGGCAAGGGAAGGAAAGAGCGCGTGGTGCCCATGGGCCAGCCCGCGATCGCCGCGATCCGCCATTACCTTGAAAAAGAGAGGCCTTTGCTGGTTAAGCGCAAGCCCGATGCGGTGTCGTTGTTCGTGAATCGCGGCGGTTTGCGGCTCACGCGCCAGCGTATCTTCCAGTTGCTTCGACGCTACCTGGCGGCGTCCGGAATCGTTAAGACCGCCGGTCCGCATGCGCTCCGGCATTCGTTCGCGACGCATCTTCTCGAAGGCGGCGCGGACCTGCGCACGGTCCAGGAGTTGTTGGGTCACGCGGCGATCAGCACCACGCAGCGCTACACGCACGTCGACAGCTCGCGGCTCAAGTCGGTTCATCAGCAGTTTCACCCGCGCGCATGAAGCAGGGGCCGCGCATCCCGCCGAAGGCTTCGGCGCTGCTGAAGCCAATCGGCAAGCTGGCCAGGGAACGCGGCCAGCGCGCTTACGCCGTGGGCGGATGCGTGCGCGATTGGGTTTTAGGCATTGCCGACGGCGCGGATCTTGACGTGGCGGTCGAGGGCGACGGCATCGCTTTAGCAAGCGCCGTGGCCGAGTCCATGGGCGGAGAAGTTGAAACTTACCCGCCGTTCGGGACCGCGTCGGTGCGCTGGAAGCGCCGGCACCCGCGCGTGGATTTCGCCGGCTGCCGCAAGGAGCGTTACGCCCGTCCCGGCGCTTACCCGACTGTGGAGCCGGGCAATCTCCAAGACGATTTGATCCGCCGGGATTTTACGATCAATGCCATGGCGCTGTCGCTCGATCCGGATGCGTTCGGATCGATGATCGATCCTTTTAACGGACGGCGAGATATCCGCTTGAAATGCCTGCGCGCGCTGCATGCGGACAGCTTCAGGGACGACCCCAGCCGGATCTTGCGCGGCGTGCGCTTCGCCGAGCGCTTCGCCTTTCATTGGGAGCGCGAGACGCTGCGCGCTCTGCTGCAGGCCATGGGCGAGGGCGCGCTGGGCTGGCTGAACGCGGGGCGCGTGGCCAAAGAATTGAATCTCATGATGACAAAAGAACCGCATCCGGCCGCATGTCTGCGGCACCTGGAGCGTTTGATGCGAAAGCAGGAGTCGGTGAAATGAACCCCCGAATGGAACGGGTTACCCAGCAGTTACAACAAGAGATCGCATGGATTTTGCAGCGCGAGGTCAAGGACCCGCACATCGGGTTTGTCACGATCACCGGGCTGCACGTCACGCGCGATCTCGCGTATGCCAAGGTATCGTACAGCTGTCTTGGGAGCGACGAAGAAAGGGATCGTTCGCAGGCCGCTTTGGAGCGTTCTTCGGGATACATTCGCGAATTGCTGAAGAAGCGGATGCGCCTCAAAGTGATCCCGGAGCTGCAGTTCCGCTACGATCCTTCGATCGCCCACTCGGTCGGACTACAAGACACCTTTGACCGCATCCGGCAGCAGGACGAATCGCGCGACGCATGATTTCGGACGGCATGCTTCTGGTCAATAAGCCGCGCGGGCTCACGTCGCACGACGTGGTGCAGATTCTTCGCCAACGGCTCGCTTGCCGCCGCATCGGCCACACCGGCACGTTGGACCCGGCGGCGGAAGGCCTCTTGATCTTGCTGGTCGGCAAGGCAACCGAGCACCAGCAGCGGTTGCAGGGGCATGAGAAAACATACGAAGGGGCGATTCGCCTCGGTTCCAAAACCGAAACCGCCGACGCCGACGGCCGCGTGGTGGCGTCCGCCCCGGTGCCTCCGCTCTCGCAGGAAATTCTTGAAAAAACGCTGGCTGAATTTCAGGGCGCGCTTTCCCAAACGCCGCCTGCTTACAGCGCGGTCAAAGTTCACGGCCGCCCGGCTTATTGGTGGGCTCGGCGGCAAAAGAGCGTGACGCTGCAGGCCCGCACGGTGCACGTGCACGAGTTCGCTCTGCTCGGATTCGACGCGGAGCGTATCCACTGCCGCGTGCGCTGTTCCGCGGGCACATACATCCGGTCGCTTGCCGAAACCGTTGCCGAGCGCCTGGGCACCGTGGGGTATCTTGAGTCTCTCACCCGAACATCCATCGGCGAATGGTCATTGGTTGATGCGGTTGATGTGAGCTGGCTCCACAGTTCGGAGCCAGCCGCTATCCGCGCCCGCATCCGGCCTGTGCGGTTTGCCGCGGCCGCGCCGGCATGAAGCCGGGGCGCATTGGGCGCACGCGCATCCTGCATGGTCTGGACGCTTGGCCGAAACGCCTGCAGGGCGGGGTGGCCACGATCGGGGTGTTCGACGGCGTTCATGCGGGCCACCGCGCGTTGATCCGCCGGGCGGTCTTGCTCGCGCGCCGGCTGCATACGTTCAGCGTTGTCATTACTTTTGATCCGGACCCGCATTCGGTTCTGAACCCCGAGAAGTCCTTTATTGCGTTGACCTCGCTCGCCGAACGCTGCCGCCGGATAGCCACCTTGGGACCCGACTATATTTGGATACTGCCCTTTACTCGAAAGCTCGCGCAGGTTCCCGCGGAAACGTTTGCCCGGCGCGTCCTGCTGGACCGGCTCGCTGCCATCAGCTTGGTGGTGGGAGAGGACTTTGCGTTCGGCCGGGGAGCCAAGGGCGGCGTGCGGTTGCTCAGGCAAATCGGGGCCAAGGCCGGCATGCACGTGATTACCGTGCGCCCGGTCTTGCGCGGCGGTGCGGTTGTTTCGAGTTCGCGCATCCGCGCGGCCATCCATAACGGAGAGCTGGCGCAAGCGCGGCGGTTACTCGGCTGGCCTCCTGTGCTGTCAGGGACCGTGATCCGCGGCTCGGGCCGCGGCCGCTTGCTTCGAGTGCCCACCGCTAATCTGAAACTGATGCCACAAGTACTCCCGCCGACCGGCGTCTATGCTTCGATCGCGTCCACGGGATCGCGCCGCTGGCCCGCGGTCATGAACCTCGGGGTCCGGCCCACGTTCGGGGGAGGGCCGGTGATAGCCGAGGTGCACCTGCTCGGATTTTCCGGCGCCTTGTACGGCAAATCGCTTCAAGTCTCGCTGATCCAGCGCCTGCGCTCCGAACGCTGTTTTGCGAGTTCCAAGGCCTTGGTTCGCCAGATCCAGCGGGATCTGAGCCGGGCCAAATCCATCCTCTCGCGCTACCTCTGATTTCCTCGCATTTTTCCATGTAAAGTCCGGGTTTTCCCTTGACAGCAATCCGCCCGCGACGGTATAGTTTTTGCGTCGAGTGGAGCGAAGTGGGAAAAAGTGGTAAACCTTCGCTGACCCATGGGGCGCA
>JAHFGY010000028.1 GCA_023247195.1 Candidatus Omnitrophota bacterium
ACGTTCGCACTTCCCACTCCGCATCCGCCAGCGGCAAGAGCGTGAGCTTACGATGCGAAACCGAGTGGCTGCCGATTTCATGCCCCTGTTTGGCTATCTCGTGGATTTGCTTCCACGTCATCGGCCGGTCCGGCGCGGCGCGGCCCGAGACGCCGGAAAGAATAAAGGCGCTCGGCAGAAAAAAACAGCCGGAGAAATCGTATTCAGCCATGGCCGGAAACGCGAACTGGTAGTTGTCCTCAAATCCGTCGTCGAACGTAAGGGCGATGCTGCGCGCCGGCGCCATCCACTTGCCTTGAGCGACCGCAACCGCTTGCTCAAAGGTCACGGTCCGGTAGCCTTCCGCGCGAAGCAAGCGCATCTGCTCGCTAAAAGCGCGCACGCGCACGCACAGCCGCTCGTCCGGGTGGGCGTCGGTGACGCGGTGGTACATGAGCATCCGCAAACCGCCGGCATTGCCGGTTGCTCGGATCCAGCCGTACGTCAAATCGCTCAACAAGCGACGCGGGCCGCTCATGTTGCTTTCAATGCCTCAGAAAATAGCTGCCGCAGCCGTTGCCCGGTGCGCTCAAGCGAAAACCGCTCCATGACAATGGCATGTCCCGCCGCCGCCAGCTGGTCGCGCAGCACAACATCCGACCAGAGCCGCTGCACCGCGCTCGCCACGGCTTCCGGGTCAGCTTCGGGGATGATCCAGCCGGTCTTTCCGTGAATGACCAGCTCCTTCATGGACGGCAAGTCGCAGCAAACAACCGGGGTCTTGGTCGCCAGCGCTTCAATCACCACGTTCGGGATTCCCCAGTGGATCTTGGACACGAGCGGGAGGATGAACAAATGCGCTTGCTGATACAGACCGACCACGACTTCCTGGCTCACAAAACCCGTGATCTCGACGTCCGATTGCAGCCCGTATTGCGCGATCATGCTCTGTAATTTTTTCTCGAGCGGGCCGCCGCCGGCTAAGGTGCAGTGGAAAGCGACTCCGCGTTCCTTGAGCAACCGGCAGCCGTCGATCAAGGTTTCCAGCCCTTTACACGGCAAAAGGCTGCCGACAACCAGGATCTGGCACGGCCCTTGAAGCGGCTTGGCGGGCGCCGTGAATCGGCCCAGGTCCACGCCGTGGTAGCTCACGAACACGCGCGCCTTTCCGTCTGTGAAGCGATCCAGGTAAGTCTTATTCGCCTCCGTGCACGTGGCCACGAACCGGGCGCGGCTCAGCTTCTCCGTCAAAGCCGGGTTGGCTGTGTATAGATCGTGCGCATGCCCCGCGACGGTAAATGGAATGCCGGTAAGCCGCTCGATGATGAAAACGCTGGTCGCGGGATAGGTGGCCCACCCGGCGTGGAGGAGCGACAACTGTTTCTCCTGGGCCAGCCGGCCGAAGTGAACGGTTTTGGGGAGCAACGCGAACGTTTTGACCATCATGACCGGGTGATTCCAATGCCGCGTGACGATCCACGCCAGCACGCGCAGGCAAGCGGCGGGCCGCTTGGCTAGAAAATACGCGTTGCTCTTCCACACAGCCCATGAAAAGAAGAAAGGTGCGTACACTGTTTGCGGCTGCAGCGTCTTGGCTTGCGCGTGGATGACCTTGTCGCGACACGGGCGCAGCGAAAAAATAACCATGTCGGGGTATTCGACCGCGATCGCCTGCAAATCGCGCAGGATGAACGCTTCATCGTAGCGCGGGAACTGGCTGAGAATCACGCCGAGCTTGGGACTCATTCAAACCTGCCGGTCGCGTCGCGGTCCGTCCAGCCTCTCTCATCCGGTCGCCGGGTATCATCCGCTTTGCGGGGCCGGTCGGCCTTGCGGGGCGATCCGGGACGCTTGCCCGGCGTGGGAGCGGGCGGCGTTTGCCCCTGCTGCTTCTTCGCGTCGAGCAACCGCTGCTGGCGGGGCGAAAGCCGGCTGCCCGGGCGGCGGCTTTTCGCTTCCGCGGCCTCGGTGTCGCGCAGGTCTCTGCGCTCGTCCATTACCCATTTGTGCGCGCGGGCGATGAGCGCGGCCAAAATCCAATAATAGCCAGCGACTTCAACGGAGTTGAGCCGAGAGCCGAACATGTTCGCCATGAGCAAACCGGACAGCCCGCCGAGAAAGCCGAGCGCCGTGGCACGGATAAAGGGATCAGTCTCGAGTTCGTAAACGCGCGAGGTGTACCACATCAAGGTGAGCAGCATCACCACAAAGAACACGAGCGCGGGAATGCCCAGTTCCGCGGCCATGATCACGTAAGCATTGTGCGCGTCGATCTGCGCGACTTCATCGGAATAGTGCCCGACGGCGTTCTGAAACTCGCCGAAACCCACGCCTACGAACGGATGCGATTTGACCATAGCCAAACCGGCGCGCCAGATGATTAAGCGCATGGCCGAGCTTTTATCCAGATGGCCTTCTACTTCCTCCGCGCCGCCGGTGCCGTAAGGATCGGTCAGCTGCGTATTCGGCTTAAACGTGCTTTCCAAGCGCATACGGATGCCGGCGGGCAGCATCCAAGGGTTCATGAGCACGAACGCAATCGCGACACAGGTCAGAACGAACAGGATCTTATTCTTGAAAAACGTGATCCCCAAAATGCCGGTGGCAAACGCCAAATAAGCGCCGCGCGAGAACGTCACCATGATGCCGCGCAGGCAAATGACGAACGGCAGCAGGTTCAGCCAGGCTTTGGCTTTGGCGATATTTTCGAGCCAGAAGGAAGCAAAGATGAACATGTAGTACACGAAGAAAGCGCCCAGGATGTTCGGCTGCTGCGCGATGCCGCCGATACGCTCGCTTTCCAAACTGCCTCCGCCGGAGTCGGTCTGGTATTCCCAGACCGCGCTGAACGCGGCGACGAACACGCCGATAAGCAGCACGATCACAACGGTTTTCCACCGGCGCTTGTCTTGAATGACGTGGAAGAAAAGAAAGTAGATGATGATCGGATCAAGCCAGCGTTTGACGTCCGATACCCGGTCGGTGAACACCCACCCGCCGAGCATGGTGATGGAATGGAGAAAGGACACCACTCCCCAAATGCCGAACAAGATGATCGGCAGGTGCAGTGGATGGTTTTCCCAATGCTTGCTGCCGCCGCTCGCGCCCGACGACATCCACCCGAAAATAATGATCACCATGAACAGGTTGGTCATGTTCACGCCGGCCGCGGCGCCGCCGAAATCGCCGGGCAGGATCTTGCTGAACGGCAAATAAGCCACCATGCCGTACAGAGCCAGCTCGGGGTAGCGCATGGTAGCGAAGAAAAGCATGACAAAAGCGATGCCGCCGATAGTCGCGATGATCCCCGAAGGGATCTGCATATCGCTCGTGACCAAAAAGCCGAGAAAACCGATGCCAATCAAGAGGCCGAAAATCTGGCCCTTGGAAATGGCGATCCCGGTGCCTTTTCCGTATTCACCCGGTTGTTTGGTGCGCCCTCGCGAAAAGATACCCATCGCCTTATGGCTCCAATAGTTGCGTATAGATAGACTCTACCTGACGCACGGTGCGGCTTTGGTCTAAAATTCGCCGGATCCGGTCGCGGCCGGCTTCGCCCAGCCGGCGCCGCAAACCCGCATCCCGAAGGAGGCGACGGATGGACCTGGCGAGCGCCTGGGCCGAGCCCGGCTGCACTAAAAAGCCGGTCTCATTGTCCGCAATCAGCTCCGGTATGCCGCCCATGTTGGACGCGACAACCGGCCGGGCCGCGGCCATGGCTTCAGCCACCGCGGCGCACAAGCCTTCCATATACTGGGTGGGCTGCGCCGCCACGTCAAAGCTCGCGTTCACTTCAGGCACGTCGTCCCGCCAGCCCGGGAAAATCACTTGCTGGGATAATCCAAGGTCCGCGGCTTTCTTTTGCAGCTCTTTCAGGTAAAGACCGTCGGGGCTGGGATCGCCGCCGACTATCACCCCGCGCATCTGCGGGAAATCCGGCGCCAGCTCAGCCAGCGCGTCCAGAAACTCCCGCTGCCCTTTTTTCGGCACAAGCCGGCTGACCATGCCAACCACGAGGTGCTCGGGTTTCAGCTTGAAATCGCTTCGCACTTTGCCGCCGTCCAGCTCGCGGTCGAAACGCGACAAATCCACGCCGTCGTAAATCGTTTCCATGCGCTCGTCCGGCAGCCCATCGTCGGTGTAAAAACGCCGGGCCGCTTTGGAGATAACGATAAACCAGCGGATGCGCTTGGCCAGCCATCTCTCCATGCGCGTGAGCTTGCGGATGCCGCGCATGTGCATCAGGCACGGGCGCCTCGTCCAGGACGCGGCCAGCACCGCGGGCACATGCGAATAGAGCTCATTGTTGGCGTGCACCAGATCCACGGCATGCGACTTGATCGCGCTCATGAGCTGGAACAAGCGAAGCCCGCGGGTCAACCGGATCGTAGGCGTGCCGGCTTGAATGATGCGGTCAATGCCGGGCCCGGCCGAATAATACGCCACGATCGGCCGGAACCGATTCTTATCAAGCTCCTGCACGAGGTTCGCGAGGCACGTGGCTGAACCGCCATACCCGGATCCCGACTCCACAAAGAGGATCGTTTTCATCCGCGTTTGCTCACCATGTGCCACGCGTCCCGCGCCACGACCCGATCAGACCACAAGAGTGTGGCCGCATACGCGGTCAACGACCCCAATACCACGCTGGCCAGCCACAGCCCGGACGGCTTGTTCGATCCCATGATTATCGCGCGCGTGGCATGGCCCAGCGTCAGCGCCGCGATCATGGCCACCGATGAGAGAGCCGTGGTGCGCAGCGCTCTCCACCAGTCAGCTGCGCGCAAATGCAATGTCCAGCTCATGGACCAGAGCATAACCAGCGCCGGCAGACCTGAAGCCAGCGTCACCATCGCGGCCACGCCCGTGGTGCTGCCGCGGTACGCCATCCACACGCCGCCGGTCATCTGCACCGCCAGGTGAACCAGACTGAGCTTAAATACCAGACGCTGCTTGCCCGCCCCCAAAAGCGCGGAGTCGGTGCCGAGCCGGATCGTTTCCGCGATGCCGAAGATCGCCAACACCCGGAGGATAGGCGCGGCCACGAGCCATTTCGGGCCGTAAAAAGCGCGCAGCAAATCGTCCGCCAGGTAGTAGAGCAGCAGCGCCATGGGGATCGCAGCCAGCAGCAAGTATTGGATCAATTTAAGGAAACCGCTCTTGATCAGCTCAGGCGTGCGCTGAACCTGGGAGAATGCGGGGAATACCACCTGATAGGCTCTGGCGCTGATTTGAATCGCCACGAGATTCGCAAGCCCCATGCAAAGCGTGTAATAGCCAAGCTGGGTGATCCCCAGCCAGCGGCCGATCACCATCCGGTCGATATTCATGCTCAGAAATGCCAGCGTCCACGTGCCGACGATGTACTTGCTGAACCGGATCATTTCCTTGAATAGTCCCCAGTCGAACCGCCAGCCCGGGGTCCATCCCAGCGAGAACCATTGAATGGTGGTGCACACGATCCAGCGCGCCAGGTAAGCGCTGATCAAGCTGAAAACCCCGGCTCCGCGCAATGCCAGCACCACGGCCAATACGCTGTAGACCATCATGCCGATCAGGTTGGAAACCGTTCGCATGCGGAAGAGCATCCGCTTCTGAATAAGCGCGGCCGGCACGTTCCCAAAGCTCATGACCAAGAGAATCAACCCCAGCATCTGGATCGGCCGGGCCAATTCCGGGTGGTTGAGGGCATGGGCGATCCAAGGCGATGCCAGCGCGAGCAGCAGGTACGTGACCCCGGCGATGATCGGCTGCACGATAAACGCTGTGTCCGCGGCTTCGTCTATCCGATCCTGGCGCTGCACGATAGCGGCGTCCAAGCCCAAATTCTTGAACGCGCCGAGGCTGTCGATCGCCACGAACGTGAGCGCGTACAAGCCGAAGTCGCGCGGATCGAGGATGCGGGCCAGCACAACGGTCGTGCCGAAGCTCAGGATCTTTTCGCCGATCGCGTTGACCACGGTCCAGCGCAGCCCTGAAATAGTTTGTGAACGAAGCGCTTCGCTCATGACGGTCTCGCTCGGGCGATGCGGGAAGGAGCGGCGTACAACGCCGCGATGACCCCGTATACCTTTAAGCTGTTCATGGCCTTGCGCCACGCCGGCTGCCGCTGGTCCAGCGACCATCCCAGAAAAGGCCAGGTGGCTATTGCCCGGAGAATGAGTTTTCTTCCTTCAAGCGTGTTTCCATTGAGCGTCTGATGCCGACCCCAGAGATAGCGGTAGTGCGCGAGGCGCTCAGTCACTGTAGCGGTTGGAATCGATGGATCACGGGAAGCCAACAGTCGCTCGAAAATACGGATGTAGCATGGATAAACCTTTTCAACCTTCTGGGACAGGCTCGGACCGTGGATGCGGTAGCGGCCCAGCGGCTGCGAAAGGTGGCTAACGCCGAATCGCGCGGCCAGCCGAAGGCCGAAATCAAAATCTTCCATGGTCGGCAGCGCTGTGTCAAAACCGTTCAGCGCTTCGAAAACCGACCGACGGACCATAAAGCTGGAAGGCGTCGCGGTTCCCCGCTGAATGATCTCGCGGAATGTTTCTCCGGGCGCCTGGGCGGGCTTGAGCCCTTGCATCGGCCGGCGCTCGGCATCCATGAGAGTGAACAAACTGGTCACGAGTCCTACCTCCGGGTGATTCTGCAATACAGGGACCTGTATAGCCAATTTTTCAGGCAGCCACTCGTCGTCCGCATCGAGAAAAGCGATGTAGTCGCCTGTACCCAGCGCGGCGCCGTTGTTTCGCGTGGCGGACAAGCCGATGTTCGGCTGCCGCACATACCGGATCTTTCCCGCAAAACGGGCCGCGACTTCGGGCGTGTTGTCGGTTGAACCGTCATCGACCACGATCAGCTCGTAGTCGGTGAACGTCTGCTCAAGCACGCTGCGGATCGCGTCCGCGAGAAACCGTTCATAGTTGTAAGCCGGGATGACCACGCTGACAAGCGGCTTGTGTTTGGCCGATTGACCGCTCATTGCGCGCGACCGAATGAAGCTTTCATGTCGTGCAAGCTTCGTTTAGCCACGCCCGCCGGCAGCCCCCAAAAATAAAGCCATTTTGCTTCCCGATCGGCGGATGCGGGCAAACCCGCCATCATCCAGAACAGGCACTTCGCGGCAAAAAGATCGCCGTGCAACGCATGCTTGCCGTAGCAAGCGCCCATGCCGACCGCGTTGCGCCAATGGGTGGCCCGCACCTGGGCCTCGGTTTCGCGCGGCGCATGCAGGATGACGCACGAGGGCTCATAACGCACTTGGCCGCCGCCGCGCAAAATCCGGTACGCCATGTCGAGGTCTTCGGCGGCGCGCAACGGGCCGCCCGCGCCGAGCGCTTCGTCAAAAGGCCCCGCCTTCTCAAGCGCTTGGCGGCGAAACGCCATGTTGTTTCCATGTCCGATGCGCCCCGGCATGTCGGGATAACGATAATCGCGGCCCCTGGTTTCGGTTTTCACGGCCACGGTGCGGCCAGCGGCCGCGCCGCTCGTGGCCTCAACCCTGCCGAAAACGGAATCCACGTCCGGATACAGGCCAAACGCGCGCACCAACGACGTAATCCAATCGGCTTGGGCTTGGCAATCGTCGTCGGTGAACGCGATAATCTCGCCCGTTGCCTGGCGAATGCCGGCATTGCGCGCGCACGATAAGCCCGGCCGCGGCTCGCGCACAACCGTTATGCGGAAGCTTCCGCGCGCGGGCTTGCGGCCCGCGATCGCCGCGGTATCGTCGGTGGAACCATTGTCGACAACGACAAGCTCCGCTTCCCATCCCTCCGGGACCGCGCAAGACTCAAAGCTGCTCAAGGCGGTCTCAAGCTGCGCGGAGCGGTTGCGGGTGCATACGATCACGCTGATCCTTTTCATCGCGTCAGGCTGCATCACGTTGCACCGCGTCGGCCGCCGCGCGTCAACCGGCAAAGGTAAGCGATCTGCAGCAAAAATCCGTAATGCACCCAAGTCAGATAAATGCCTTTGATGCGCGCCACCGGGGATTGTCCCTGGCGCACGGCACGCACGTAGCCGCTCAAACAATCCCCATACCACCACACGGATACTTTGAAAGCATAAACATCGCCGCGTAAGATCCATTTCGCGAAAAAAGCGCCCAAACCAATGGCGTTTCGGCGATGCCCATGCAGCATGCCTTTTTCCGTGTCCCGCGGCATGTGCCGCAGGCCCACGCTGGGCTCGTAGCGCAGCCAAGCCCCCTGCCGCAGCAGCCGGTACGCAAGCTCCAGGTCCTCTCCCGCCCGCAGAGGCGCGCCGGGGCCAAAGGAGGTATCAAAACCGTTCACAGCGAGGAGCGAGCGCCAGCGGAACGCCATATTATTGCCGTGGCCGATAAAAGGCGAGCACGGGAACCGGTAGTCGCGAGGCTCCGGCGCGGACTTCACGGAAAGCGTCGAGACGTCGATCGGGCCGGGCTCGCCCGGCAGCACGCGTCCGAATAAGCCGGTAAGATCCGGCATGCGCTGGAACGCTTCGGCGATACGCACGAGCCAGTCCGGATCGACCTCGCAATCATCGTCGGTGAAAACAACGACCGAGCCGGTCGCCTGGCGAATGCCCGCGTTGCGCGCGCGGGATGCGCCCGTCTCAGGCTCTCGTATGCAACGCACGGAGAACGGCGCGCCCTTGGATAGCACCTCAATAGCTTCCGGCGTGCCGTCGCTTGAGCCATTGTCGACGATGAGGCACTCAACCGGTACGCCCTTGGGCAGATCGCAGCGCAAGATGCTGCCGATGAGCTTCTCAACCCGCCCGCGACGGTTTAATGT
Organism: Candidatus Omnitrophota bacterium; assembly: GCA_023247195.1. Taxonomy (GTDB): domain Bacteria; phylum Omnitrophota; class Gorgyraeia; order Aquiviventales; family Aquiviventaceae; genus JAHFGY01. Next base: position 8,751 of record JAHFGY010000028.1, read on the forward strand.
CGGGACAACGATGCTCAGGCTCAGCGAGGAGCGATCCAATTCCATCAGAGGCTTCATGGAGCCGCGACCTCCAACGCTTGGCGGTACGCGTCGCGGACCGCTTCGGCCTGGCGAGGATATGTGAAGTGCTCCGCGTCGGCGCGCGCCCGGCGGGCCAGCCGTTGGCGCAAGGCCGGATCCCCCAGCAGCCGCCGGATCGCTTGGCTGAGCTGCCCGACGTCGCCCGGCTTTACGAGCAGCGCGGACTCGCCGTCTTTTAAGACCTCCGCCAGCTGGCCGATGCGCGACGCCACGATCGCGGTCTCAGCGCCCATGTATTCGAACATCTTCATGGGTGAGAAATAGAACGGCACGGCAAGCTCGGGGTACGGCGCCACGGTCACGGTCGCACGCACAAGCATTGCCGGGATGCGCTCATGCTCGATGCTGCCGTGGAACGTGACATGGCCTTCCAAGCCGAGCTGCACCGCTTGTTGAATAAGCTGCGGCTTTTGTTTGCCGTCGCCGATAATCGAAAGCCGCGCGTTCACGCCATCCTTCAGGAGGCGCGCGAACGCCTCCAGGAGGTTTTCACAACCGTGCCAGGGCTGCAGGCTGCCAAGGAAGACCACAGCCGGCGGGTTCTCCGGCGGAAGCGGCGGCAAGCGGCGGAATTTTTCCAGGTCGAGCGCGCACGGGATCACACTGATGCGCGATGCAGGCACGCGCCACTGCCGCGTCAGCACGTCGGCCATGACGCGCGAGCGCACGATGATGCGATGCGCCGCGGACAAGTTCGCCCGCAGGCAAGCGCGCGCCGCGCCTTCGCGCAGCCGGCCGAGGCTCACGCCCTGCAAGCCTTTGTACTCCTCAAGCAGCAGCGCATCGACTTCCAAAACAAAAGGTTTTCGGTAGCGTTTGGCGAGCTTCATTCCCGCGAGGCCATAAAGCGAGTACCACTCATGCACCACGTCCACGTCGTGCATCAGCGGCCGCGCGATGGTCGCGATTTTCCGGGAGTCGGCAAGCGTGCTCCACGCCTCGCGCGCTTTCCCGACGGCTTCTTTGATACGGCCGTCTCTCACTTTGGGCAGCCGGCGCTGGTAACGGGCCCAGGACACGCGCACGCCGAGTGCTTCGAGCTGTTTTTCGCGGTGCATCAGGTGCACGGGAACGCCCTCGGGCTTGGTGAAATCAATCCACCGCTCGGTCGTGACGTAAAGGACATGCCTGAGAACGCGGGCCGTGGCCAGGGTCATCTTTTTTCGCCTCGCGCGCGCTCAATCACTTCTCGGTAAAAAGCCGCCGTCTCCTGCGCGATCCGCGCGGGCGAAAGCCGCTCGCTTACGAATCGCCGGCCCGCTTCGCCGCGGCGATTGGCCTCGGCCTCGTTGCCGAGCGCTTCGATCAATGCTGTCGCCAAAGCGGACGCGTCTTCCGGTTTCACCAGCCAGCCGGACGCGCCGTCCTGCACCATCTCCGGAATGCCGCCCACGCGCGTGCCCACCACCGGCCGGGCCGATGCCATGGCTTCCAAACACACGTTCGGGTAATTGTCGTACAACGACGGGACCACAACAGCCCAGGCGGACTGATACAAAGCGGGCAGCGCGTCCCGCTTTTGCCATCCGAGAAACTCCACGTGCGCATCCAGCCCAAGCGCGCGGATGCGATCGCGCAGCGCTTGCGTGTACCGGTCAGCGCCGCGGATGCTCTCGGCATGCCCGCCCGCGAGCCGCAGCTTAGCGTTCGGCACGCGCTTAACGACCTCAGGCAATGCTTCGACCAGCACATGTACGCCTTTGCGCTGTTCGAACCGGCCGATAAAAAGAGCGGTCGGCGTTCCGCCCGCCCATGGTTGCGCGGGCAGCCGGCCGGTGTCGATCGGGTACGGCAGCACGCGGATCGCGCGGCCGTTCAATTTCCATTCGCTGCGCAGGATATCCGCGAGGCTCTGGCTCGGCGAGCTCAGCGCGTGCGCGCGGCGGGCCGCGTCCGCTTCCATCTCTTTCACGGCGCGCTCGGCCGCCGAGCTGCGCGTGGCGTTGAGCTGTTCGAGCATAAAAGTAGGCGTGTGCGTTTTGACCACAACCGGCGCCGGACTTTTCCGGACCAGGTGCCAAGCCTCGGCGCGGTATTCCGGCGCTTCGATCACGTCAAGCGGCGCTTGGGCATGCAGTTCAAATGCTTTTTCCGCGGCGCGGCGGCTGTAGGCCTTGTCAGAAAGCGGCAGCCAGCGGCACAGCCAGTCACCGATGGGCCCCCCCGCTTTTTGCTCGCGGATGCGGTGCACGGTGACCGGCCCGTCCGCGTGTTGGTATTCCTCTTTCCGGTCCGAGCGGCTGATCACGTGCACCTCATGCCCCGCGTCGGCCAGCGCGTGGCTCACAAAATAAACGTACGTGCCGATCCCGCCCCAGCCGGTTTGCGGCGGGTATTCGCGGGACAGCAAGCAGATGCGCAGGCGCGTGTCCGTCATTTGCTTCCCTGAGCAATGAGCGTCCGGTAAATGGACGGAAACAACGGCGGATCAAAAAGGTAAAGAAGCGCGACATAAACGAGGAGGCCGGTCGCCAGGGTGCCGATAAGCACTTCCGGTTGGGTCCAGCTCAGATTGAGCAGGTAAATGCGCGTGGGCAGCGCGGCCGCGATCGCGCCCAGCGAAGCCAGCACCGGCGAGCGCACCGCCTCGAACCAGCGCAGCCAGGACAAGCGGATCAGCCGGTTCGTGATGTGCTGGATCACGACGGAAAGGATCACGCTCAGCGTGCCCATGGTGATCGCGATCCCGAGAATGCCCCAGCGCGAGCAGAACACCAGCGTGCCGACAATGAACGGCAGCGAGATCAGGTTCCACCAAAGGCCGATGTCGGAGCGCCCCACGGCTTGCTGCACCGTCCAGACGGTGTTGGTGAGCGCGTGCGAAAAACCCGCGAGGCACAAAATCTGCAGCGGCAAGACCACCGGCTGCCAGCGGCTGCCGTAAACCACGGGAATAAACTCCGGCGCGGAAACATAAAGGAGGGCGCTGAACGGGGCGACCGTGGACGCGATAAGCCGCAGCGTCTGCAAATAGCCGCGCCGCAGCCGCTCCAAGTCATCCTGCACTTGCGAGAGCACGGGAAAAAGCACGCGGCCCACGATCGGCACCACATGGGTCTCGGCCAAGTGCGGAATCTGATACGCGAAATTGTAAAAACCGAGCATCTCGGCTCCCAAGGCCCGGCCGGTCACGAGAAAATCCGAGTTGGCCACGAAATACCCGAGCAGCCGCTCGCCGAAAACGTTCTTGCCGAAATGCAGCAGGTCCATGAAGTGTTTCTTGGACCACACGAACTCGGGCCGCCACTTGCAGAAGATCCAATTCACGAACGATCCCGCGACCGTGCCCGATATCGGCCCCCAAACCAAGCTCCATACCCCGAACCCTTTCCAAGCCAGAATCAGCGACGTGGCGCCGCGCACCACGGTTTGGATCGACTGCGCGATCATCAATTCCTTGAAGCGCAGTTGCCGGGTGAGCAGCACCCAGGGGATGCTGCCGATGGGCGAAATCAAAAAGTTGATCGCCATGACAAGCAGGATGGGCCGCACCGCCGGATTGTGGTAGAACACCGCCGCCGGCCCGGCGATCAGCATGGTCAAAACCCAGAGGAATGCACCAATGGCCAGGTTCGCCCAAAAGCAGGTATGCAGGTGCTCGGGGTCGAGCTGCTTGCGCTGAATCAGCGCGGCGCCGAGCCCAAGGTCGCGCAGCATTTCCGCGACATCCATGATCACCATGGCCATGGAGATAAGGCCGAAATCTTCCGGAAGCAGCACGCGCGCGAGCAAAATCGTGATGACGAATCGCAGCCCGCGGCTGAACACCGTGGAGAGCGCGGACCACACCGCGCCTTTCATGGCCGCCTGTTTGAGGCTCATGGCGCGACGCCCCACTCATAGACGAACACCGACCCGTCGGGCGTGACTTTAGGGTGGCGTTTGGCGTTGGCTTCGAGCCATGCGCGGATATCCGGAGGCGTGGCGCCGTCCGCCTCAAACCGGTCGCGGTCCACAAGCAGCCAGCCGTGGGGGCGCGCGGTGGCCGCGTCTTTCAGCTCTTGCGCGTTGGAGACCATGGGAATGCCGGTGTACCAGTCGAGCCAGCGGCCGGCCGTGTCCTGCTTCATCTTGTAGCGGTAGTCGATGTACGCATAGTTATCCAGGTAATAATCCGCCTGCCGTCCCAGGTAGTAAACCGAAGCCAGCGGGATGGACGTCACAATGCCGTCGCCGGGCTTCTCGTTCCTCGCCACATACCCGTAAGCCTGCCGCCAAGACGGGCTGATGGTTTGCTGCACCTGCAAAAGTGTTTTCTCGGGCGCGGGCCAGACGAGCACCAACGAAGCTGCGGCGATCACAGCCGCGGCCAAACTCCTGGCCGGCAGATTCGGCAGCCGCACGCGTCGTGCGGATCCCATGACCCAGGCCGCGATCAGCCGGCCGGCCGCGACAATGCCCGGCGCGACCGCGAGCGCGAACAGCGGGAACAAATGCGCGACATAGCGCGAAAATTTCCAATCGAACACGAGCGAATGCATCGCAAACGGAATGCCCGCCATGCAAACCAGGTACCACCCGAGCCAGCGGTAGCGCCATACGAGCCACGCCAGCAGCGGCACGGCGAGCCACAAGAGCACGGTCATGTCTGATGCCCACAGCCGCCAATAAAAGTCCGCCTGGTACCGGCTCTTCTCCGCCCACTTCGGCACGGCGTTCATGTGCAGCCACACGTCATGGAAATCCACGCGGCCGGTTGCCCAGCCCACCCCGGCAGCGGTGCCGCCGAGAAGAGCGATCACGCTCGCCGGAGAGCGCGGCCGGATCACCGCAAGCCCGATGATGTAGCCGGCAAGCCCCAGCACCATCACCGCGGCCAGCTTCTGGAAAATATGCGCAATGTAAAGGAACGCGAGGCTGGAGACCGCGCCAACGATGCGACGCCTCAGTGGCAGGTTGGGCGCGAGCACATTCGACCACAGCACGGCCGCGAATAGAAGAACAGCCAGCTCAAAAAACGTATACATGCGGCAAAGCCGCGACGTCATCACCGGCAGCGGCCCCACGGCGACGAGCGCTGCGGCGGCCAGCCCTTCCGCGTCGCTGAACCACAGCCGTCCGATGCAAAAAACAGCCACGATGAGCGCTAGGCCCGCCACGGCGCTCGGCAAACGCGCGGCTGTTTCGTTCAAGCCAAAGAGTTTTTCCGACGCTGCCACGACCGCGGTATAAGGAAGGGCGCGCTTATAGATCTGGCCGGAGGGCAGCGTGGGCTTGCCGGTTTCGATCCAGGCATGCGCCGGCAGCACGTGGAGGTACTCATCCACGTCAAGGCTGGGCCTCCCCAGCTCGCGAAAGCGAGCGGCGCCCCCCGCCGCTAGGATGCCCAGCAGCGCTATGACAACCCATGCCCGGACCGGCTTCATAGAGGACTCGGCGACTCCAGCGTTTCCTTAACGACATAGTCCTGCAGGTCGCGGGCATGCGTGAAGATCATGAGCTCGCCGAGCAAGCCGATGGACGCGATCTGGATGCCGATGACAATGAGCAGGATCGCGAGCAGCAGGAGCGGCCGGTGGCCGATCCCTTCGCCCAGGACAAGCTTCTCATAGGAAAGGTACAGCGACAGCAAAAGCCCCATCGCCAGCGAAGCGCTGCCGATCAACCCGAAAAAATGCAGCGGACGCTTCACGAACCGCGTGAGGAAAGCGAGTGTCAGCAGGTCGAGAAACCGCCCTACGTACGATTTGGGGTTGAACGCGCCGACTTCATGTTTGCCCGGCATCTGCGGCAACTGCACTTCGCACCAATGCCACCCGCGCCGCCCCGCGAAGATCGGCAGAAACCGGTGCAAGTCGCCGTAGCTCGGGATGTCCTTCACCAACTCGCGCCTCATTACGCGCATGCGGCAGTTCAGGTCATGCACGTCGGCTTTGGTGAGCCAGCGCGCCGCGGCATTGAACGCGTCCGACGCCAGGCGGCTGAGGCCCTTGTCTTGGCGCGGGTAGCGCCATGCGCAGACCAAGTCCATGCCTTGCGCTAGCGGCTCGAGCAATTTCGGCAGGTGCTCCAGGGAAATGTGCTGGTACGCATCAAGCGCGATCAAGATTTCGCCGCGCGCGGCTTGGCTGCCCACGGCCAGCGCCGCGGCCTCTCCCATCCGACGCGAAAGCCTTAGCGCGCGCGCTTCGGAAAAGCGGCCGGCTGTTTCGCGCACGCGGCGCTGCGTGTTCGGGCCGTTCGCGTCGTCGACAAAGATCACTTCATAACGCTTGCCAAGAGGCCCGAGCACCCGGCGCAGATCGTTGCAGAGCGCGTCGAGATCATCGAACCGCGTACCGATGGGCACCACCACGGAAAGCTCCGGAGCGCCTGCGGCTGCTTGAGTTGTCATTCCCAATCCCCCTTCTTTGCTGCGAGAAGCTGGCCGGGCGTCTGATGCACCGTCGCCAGACAAAGTTCCGCCACCAGACCCACGGTCAAAAGATTGCCCGCCAGCCAAAAAAATAGGACCGCGATGCCCGGAAGCACCTGCGGAATATTCGGGTGCGGGGTAATGTACCAGTACCAGGTGCGAGCCACGCACGCAAAGCCGGCCAGCAACGACAGGATGGCTCCCCGCCCGAAAAAGCGCAGCGGCCGGGCCGACGACTTGACCAGCAGCGATACCGTGGTCATGTCCAAGGCCACGCGCCAGGTGCGCGATAAATTATATTTCGTCTTGCCGAACGTGCGCGGCCGGTGGTTCACTCGTAATTCCGCGATGGACGCGCCGGTGAGCGTGGCCATGGCCGGGATGAACCGGTGCAGCTCCGCGTACAGCGGCGTGCGCTTGATCGATTCCGCGCGGTACGCTTTGAGCGAGCAGCCGTAGTCATGCAGCTGCACGCCTGTGAGCGCGCCGATCAGCCGGTTCGCGATCATGGAAGGAATTTTGCGGGTAAACAATTTATCCTGCCGCTTGTACCGCCAGCCGCATACCACGTCGAACCCCTCGCCGAGCTTTTCGAGCAATTTCGGGATGTCCGCCGGGTCGTTCTGAAGATCGCCGTCCATGGTGATGATCACGTCGCCGCGCGCCTGATCAATGCCGCACGCCATGGCCGGCGTCTGGCCGAAGTTGCGCTTGAGCCGCACCGCGCGCACGCGCGGGTCTTGCCGGTGCGCCTCAACGAGCGCCGGCCACGTGCCGTCCTTGCTGCCGTCGTCGACAATGACGAATTCCACCGCCGACGGAAGCAGCTTGGCGACTTCCATGAGCTGCTTATGCAGCCGAGGCACGTTCTCTTCCTCGAGATAAACCGGAATCACGATGGAGATCAGTTTTATTTTTGAATCAATCATTGAGCGCCAACCATTCCATGGTCCAAGCGACAAACGCATCAACCGCCCGGCGGTCAACGACCACCCATCGCCCGAAGCTGCCGCTGTTCAAGTAATGATCCGCGGCCGGCAAGGTGCGGTAGCTTATGGGCGGACTCATCCGGCCAGCCAGGTCCTTTAAGAAAGCCCGATCCGCTTCCGATTCCATTTCGCAATCCACCAGCAGCGCCGGCGGATGCTCTGCCTTCCAATAATCCATGTGATACTCCAGCCCGGTCGCGCGGGATACAGCTTCCATCAGCTCCGGTGATGGTGTTCCCTTCAACCGGCGCGAAAGCGCAAAACGCGCCTGCCACATCGCCGCTTCCTTGGCGGACACCCCGATCGCGCGCTCTTCCACCCGACGGGACGGCCCCAATGCAATCACGGACCGCACCAGCGACGCGTGCTGCCGGGCCGCTGCTAATGCCACGCTGGCGCCGAACGAATGCCCAAGCACATGGATGCGCGCGCGGTCGATGCCGCTTTGCGCGCCGAGCCATTCCACCGCGGCCTTAACCGCGGGCACGCCGGTAAACGGCTCAGCCGAATACGGAGGCTGCGGCGCCGGGGTCCGGCCAAAGGCAGGAAGATCCGGCAGCAGCGTCCCGATTCCCCGCTGCGCAAAACGCTCGGCCAGGTACCGGTAAAGGCTGAGCGGCCCGTGCGAACCATGAACAAGCACCAGCGCTGTCGCGGATGCCTTTGCCCGCGTTGAAGCCGCGGGTTGCGCCGCTACGAACGTTGCCGCTACCCGGCTCCCATGGCTGGCGACAATATCCACAACCCGGTCGCCGCCCGGCGCGCGCCAAACGAGCTTATCCCTAAACTGCCCGCGAGAAAGCGCTTGCAGCTGCAAGGCCGGGCAAGCGACCCGCGCCCGCAGCCAGGCAAAGCCACTCATTGAGCCTGCCTGACTCCGCTGTCCGCCGGCAAGGCAAAAAGTTTAACCGCGTTGTCGTGATAGATTTTGCGCAGCGTCTCGTCCGGCAAGCCCAATCCATAGATCTTCCAGCGGCCGGTTTCAAGCCGCGGCCAGCGCGGATCATTGAAATAATCGTCTGTGGTTTCGAGCAGCCGGAAATAGCCCCGGTAAATCGTCTCATCGGGATTGCCGTCCGTGCCGAACAAAACGCGGTCGGCGTAGCGGTTCAGAAACGCGCGCGCCGTGGACGGCTGGCGGCCCAATTCGTTCGCCCGGGCGGACAGGTCAAAATAGAGATTCGGGTGACGGTCCAACAGCTCGCCCGCCGCAGCGAGGTGGTCGGAGCGATTGCCGAGGTGCGCCAGGATAAACGTTTCTTCCGGGTGGCGCGAAACCACGCGCTCGAACTGCTCGATCAATTCGAACGGCGACGGCGCTTTCGGGCCTTGGTAGGCCAGGTCCAGGTTCGCTTTCAGGAACTCGTAGCGCTCGTTGAACCGGTCCAGCGGCGCAAAATTTGCCGGCAAATCCCCGATATGGATCAGGATCGGCAGATTGATCTCGCCCGCCTTTGTCCATAGCGGGTCCACGCGCTCGTCGTCGATAGAAATAAGCTTGCGGTTCCCGTCGCGCGTCCATAAGCCCAGGTTTTTCCAGATCTTGATGCCGACCGCGCCGTTGCGCTTAGCCTCTTCCAATCCGTTCACTTCTTTGCGGAAGTAATCCCAATCCGAGATCTTCTGGCCGAAACCGAAATTCGCTAAAATTTTAAAGCGACCGGGATAGGTTTGCGCGTACTTTGCCAGCTCCTCATCCAGCTCCGGGCCCAGCCCTCCGTCCAAGTCGAGAGTTGTGGCCACATTGCACGCGTCCATGATCTTGATCATTTCTTCGGCTGTTCGCTTGGTACTGCGGCGAAAGTGCGCATGCACGTTGATCGATGGGAATTTCGAGCGCCAAATAGCGCTAACAGGCACATCCAAGTTTGTTTTGGGCTGGAAGTCGCTAAGCAGCAACTCTTCACCGAGCGCCGCGGCCAGGATCTTGCCGGGACGGTTGAAAAGATGATTCGGGTACAATCGGTTCACGACGGCCGCGGTCCACAGCGTGCTCATGAGCAGCACGCCGAGCCCGATTCCCGGTCCCCAAGCGCGCCAGGCCGCGATGGAGGTCAGAATAGCCGCAACCAGCGCGAGCACCGCGCGCAGCACGCGGATTCGCTCTTGCAGCGAAAACGACAGCGCGCCGTCGCTGGTCAGCCCAGCCAGCATCTCTGGCGTCGCCAGAGTCGCTACGGCTGCCGCTGCGATCAAACCCGCACAGAATGCGACTGTTGCAACCCGCCGCCTCGTCATCCGACAGCCACCCGGTTCACTTCCCTCTCCGTCCTGTTCTCCAGGTGCAGGACCGCCGCGTACACCGCTTGCAATTGCTCGACCATGGCCGGCACTTGGAAACGTTGCACCGATTGCGCGGCCTGCTGTCCCAATTCTGCAGCCAGCTGCCTGTCGCTCAGCAATTTCCAGACCGCTTGCGCCAGAGCCGCGTCGTCGCCGACCGGAACCATGAGCCCGTTCTAGCCGTTCACCACCAGCTCGCGGATGCCGCCGGCCGCGGTCACCGCCACCGGCCGGCCGGCAGCCATGG
>JAHFGY010000143.1 GCA_023247195.1 Candidatus Omnitrophota bacterium
CTTGGCAAAAGGCACTTCGGCTTTGCCGTCGGCGCCGTGGCAGCGCGCGCAGCTGTCGAGGAACGCCTTCTTGCCCAATTCTAGGTCAGGCTCGGGCTTTTGCGCCATGGCCGGCGAACCACCCGCCAAGAGCGCGGTGATCGCAACAAAACAAACCCCTAAAACACGATAGTTTTGCTTCATTTGGAAGACGCTCATTGTAGCGAACGCAGGATACCTCGTCAATGAAACCGCGGACAAATCAGGTTTGATGCAGGTATTGCTCGACTGTCGCCAGAACGTCCCGGGGCCCAACGGGTTTGGCGATGAACGGGTGCCCGCCGATGCGGCCGCCGCGCTCCTCCGCCTCATCCTTGGTGATCACGCCGGTCATGAACACGACCGGAATTTTTGACAGCTCTTCGTCGGCTCTCAATTGGTCGGCCACTTCGCTGCCGTCCATGTCTATCATCATGATGTCGAGCAGGATCAGGTCGGGCTTGAAAGCCTGCGCCGTGTAAAAAGCCTGCGCTCCCCGGTTCTCTTCCTTCACGTCATAGGCGCCCGTGCGCTCGAGGTACTCCCGGATCGGCCGGGTAAAGTCCGGTTCATCGTCCACGATGAGAATGCGCCGCTTGGGCATGCCCTGAACTCCTTTCAGCTAAGATCTGTATCCAACGGCCTGACCGGCCGTCATGCGTTGTCACGCGCAAATCGCGCACCGCCCATTGACGAAAAAAATGGGCGGCTTCGGTTCTTGTGTATCCGGCGATGTAGCGGCCGGGTATCCAGTCGTTCTCAGCAAAACCTTTTTTGTTGCCCCAGGCGAGCGTCATGCCTAAAAGACCCGAAGGCTTCAAGGCCGCTTGCAGCTTTGGCAGCTGATCGGCAAATTCGCGCGGCGGCACGTGGATCAGTGAAGCGTTGCACCAAACACCGTCGTAGGCTTGCTGCGACAGCGCTGCGTCTTCGAACTTAACGCACCGAAGCGGAACGCCTTTGAGACGCCTGCGCGCTTCCTTAATAAAGACCGCCGTGCCGTCGATGCCTTCCACTGCAAGGCCGCAGCCTTTCATCCAGGCTAGCTCGGTGCCGATGCCGCAGCCGTAGTCCAAGACATGCGCTCTGGGCGGCAGCGCGCGCACGAAACGCCTGAGAAAAGCGGACGGCTTCGCGTTCTTTTCCCAATTCTCAATCGCAAGACCGGCATACGTGCCGTACGCTTGCAGCGTCCTGTCGGCAAACGTTCGTTCGGCCGACGGGCTCTCGGCGAACGTCATGACAGAATTTCAACGCGCTTGCGCCGGGACGTCTCGCCCCGAACAATGCGCACGCATCGCTTGGCAACGCCGAAGTGCTTGGCCAGCGCTTCGATGACCGCTGCGTTCGCTTGGCCGTCCGACGGAGCCTTCGCGACCTTCACGTGAAGCAAGCCGTCCGCGCCTGTTTCAATCCCCGGGCGCTTGGCTCGCGGCGTGACGCGAATGTCGATTTGCCGGGCTGTGCTCAGTTGCCGAACAATTTCTTGACCGCGCCGGTCGCGCCTTTGACCGCATCGCCGGCTGCGTCCACCGCGTCTTGGCTGGCGTTACCCGCGGCGTCGACCGTGCCCTTGCCCGTGCGCTGCATCACGCCAAGACCATCCTTCTGAAGCGCGTCGCCGAGCACGCCGCCCTGCTTCAGGAACTGGGACGCCGAGTCTTTCAAGGCAGTTTCAACGCCGGACTGCAAACCGCGCAGATCAAAGTTGGCCAATTGAGCGATGGAGGTGCGCATGAGCGCGCGGCTGACAAGCAAACCGGCAAATGTATAAGGATTGGTGATGTGCTCGTGGCGCTCGTTGATATTCACGGCAAACGTCTGTTTGGCCGGCGGGTTCTTGGTGTAGTCGGTGTAGGTCACGGTGCCGATGGAAAGCTCCAGCAAATCGATCTGCAGATTGATAGGCGCCGCCGGTTTGCCCTCCGGCTTGGCGGGCTTGCCCTCGGCGGGCTTTTTCGCGGCGCTGAGCGCTTCAATGCTGTTCAAGTTAAGCTGGTTGTCGGCGGACTTTGAGACGTTGAATTCCTTCAAGTTCAGACGCACGACCTCGAGGTGGATCTTGCCTTTGAGGATATCCGAAAGGTTGTAATCGATGAATAATTCCGGCATGTCGAGCATCACGCGTTCCGAAAACTGCGGCGGGTTCATGACTTGGAGCCCTTTCACGCCGACCGCGGTGCTGAACAAACCGACTTGCACACCCTCCAACTTGGTATCCAATCCGGTTATCATCTTTACGCCGCCGGTGAGCGCGGTTTTGGCGATCAAGTTTTTCCCGGCAAGCACAGCCGCCAGTAGGACCACAATCCCGAGCAGTAGCGAGCGAAGGAGTTTCATGTCCGGTTCTCCTTGTTAAACTTCTTGTGAATTAACCGATTATAGCAAATACCCACACCATTCATCGTATTGCGTTGGCAATGTCGGCGTTAGGCCGCGCATCGGTGAACAAGGGAGCGTCGCGGATAATCCACGACACCGGCTCTCCGTCGAGCCCATCGGGAAACCAAACGCCCGCTTTCACGTCGTCTTCATCCAGCGCAGCGACGGCTTCGGGCGGCACCACGGAATGCGCGCCCGCCAATTGCGCGGTGTAGCGAAAAGAATCGCGAGCCAGCTGAACCCAGTCCGTTTCTTCCTGGACGAGCGCCACTTCCGCGGGGATTTTATCCCAGCCGAGCGGCGCGCGGCCGCCGTAAGCCCGCCTCACCACGTCGCCGGCCATGCCGATCAGCACGCGATCATTGCTCACCGCCACGTGCCCTCCCGGCGCTTGAAAGCGCTGGGTCGTTTGCCGCATGACGCGGTCCAGCAGATCAAGAAAAGACGGATCCAGCGGATGCTGCGGATCGTCCAACGGAATTTTCGCGCTGACAAACCGCTCCGAGTTCGCCAATGACAAGCTGCGGTTGACCCACTTGCCGGTCGGCAGGTCCGGGTACGGCTTCCAACTCAGCACGCGCGCCCACCGGTCCGGGCGCTCGTCAGGCGATATCCCCTCGCGAGCGGCCAGCACCATGCAGTTGCGAAGCGACTCAGGCTGAAGGTGGTCCTTCGGCTCGCCGAACCAGTGCACCGGCAGCGTGTGGATGCCTTTGAAACCGGCCGCTTGCATGGTGCGGATCGCGCCGCCGAGCAACGCCGCCTTTTTCCCGGAATAGCTGGCGTGGATGTTCGTGATCATGACGCCGTCGGGGTCCATGCACGCCGCTGTTTCGCGGAAAAACTCCCGCGTCATCAGGTGCGGCGGCACGGTCAGGCCGAGCGTAAACGCGTCCATCACCACCAAGTCGAAGCGCTCGCCCTCGCGGCCGGCTTGCCGGATGAACTGCCGCGCGTCCATCACGACCTCGCGCAGCCGCGGCCGACCGTCGGCTGTTTTTTGCGTGCGCAGCCAACCCAGGTACGGATACCCTTCCTCGGCTATTTGAATTACAACCGGATCGATATCCACGACGGTGATGCTTGCTTCGGGAAAATGATGCGCGAGCACCGCGATGCCGGCCCCTGCGCCCAGGCCCACGATCAGCACGCGCGGCGCGGCTTTTGCCGGATCGCCTCCGGCTTTGCTCATCAGGGAGCGGTTCAAGAGCGCCGCCGCGGGAAACGTCAGCGCGTACATGGAGCTCGTGAGCGTTCCGGGGTTGATCGGTCTGTTCGCGAGCGCCGGGTCGCCTTCCCACCGCGGGTTCAGGCACACCCCGCCCTGGGACGCGTCGAAAAACACAAGGCTCATGTGGTTTGCCGACGGGCTCACGACCCAGGCCACGTGCGTGTAAGGGCTGTCGCGGTGCAGGAGCACATAGCTGTCCGCGGGCATGCCGGGCCGCACCGACCGATAGGGAGGATCCTGAAAACGAATACCGGCGGCGCTGCTTGCGGCGAAGAGCGCGGCAGCGAGCCACGCGCTGCGCATCAAGCGGATTTCTCGGCGCCGCTGCGGGCCGCGGCAAGCGGACGGATCAAGAGAAGAAGCCCGGTCACGCCTAAGACGATCCCGAGGCCGATAAGACTCGCGTTCAGCGAGAAATTCCAAAGAAGAACATAGTCGGTCACCAAAATGCCGAGCACGTTCCCCACGCAGCTCACCGCATACAGCAGCCCGGTTGTCCGGCCGACGTGCCGCACATCGCTGAGCGACAGCGTCACCAGCAGCGGCGACACGCACCCGAGCAGCAGCGATGGCGGAAGGAACAGCGCAAGCCCCGCGAGCAGCGATCCCCACCGCGCCGTGTGAATCCCGGGGCCGAGCGCTTCCACGAAATCGCGCGCATACACCGGAAGCAGAACATAAAAGCAGCCCGCGAGAACGATCGTCCACCCGAGCGGAACGCTGGTCTTTGACCGGTCCGCGAGCCAGCCGCCCACCACGTAGCCGACCGAGAGCGAAAGAATAAACACGCTGATGATCGCGGCCCAGGTGTCGATGCCGGATCCGAACGCCGGCTGCAGCATGCGGCCGCCCAAGAGCTCCAGCGCCATCATGCAGAAGCCGCACACCAGCGCCGCTAAGAGAAGGGCCGTGGTTTTCACACGCGGATTATAGCATTGCCCTGCGGCGGTACAGCGCCCATTCGATTGTTTCGAGCTGGCGCGTCTACCCCGGTCCGCTGACGCGGCCGTAAGGATTTTGCAGCATTATTATTCGATTTCAGCAGATATAAAATCACTTAAACGTGTGTCATTGCTGGGGTAACGCATAAAATGCTAAAATTTTTGACTTTCGTGTATGCCCCGTGGCAATGAACACCCGGCTACCTTTCCATGCCCGCAATCGCTCAAACTCAAACAAAGAATCCGAACCGCAGCATCCAGCTGGATGGGCTGCGGTTCTTTGCCATGCTGGCCGTTTTCTTCCACCACTTTGCGGTCATGCGCGGCGGGCATGTCTGTAGCGCGTTCGGATGGGGAGGCCTGCAGCTCTTCATGGCGCTGAGCGGGTTCCTGACCACCCGCATCCTGCTCCGCGATCGCAAGCAAACCATAGCGGCCGGAGGCAATTTATGGAGCACGATCGGCCAGTTCTATACCCGCCGGTCGCTGCGCATTTTCCCCATTTACTACCTGGTTATTGGCATCGGCCTTCTGGTCGGCTTGCAGCCGGCCCGCGAATTTCTCGGATGGCTCTCGACTTACACCCTCAACATCTATCTGTCCCTGAGCGGCAATTGGGATTCCCTGGGCCCCTATGCCCATCTTTGGTCGCTGTCGGTGCAGGAGCAGTTTTACCTCGTTTGGGCCATCGTCGTCATGTTCGTGCCCAAGAAGCTCCTGTTCCGAATTTCGTGCGGAATGGTCCTCGTGGCGCCAATTTATCGCCTGTTTGCCGTCGTTTTTAACTGGGGCCC
>JAHFGY010000144.1 GCA_023247195.1 Candidatus Omnitrophota bacterium
TCCGGAATGAGCCAATTAGACAGCCGCGCCCGCGCGGCGCTGGCGTCGCTTGAGGGCTACCGGCCCGGCACGCCTATCGAGGAAGTGAAGCGCAAGTACAAGCTCAAGTCCGTGATCAAGCTGGCCTCGAACGAAAATCCGCTGGGCCCATCGCCCAAGGCGCTCGCGGCGCTGAAGAGCGCGGCCGGTCATCTCCACCGTTACCCGGATGCTTCGTGCCGGTTGCTCAAGGCAAAGCTCGCGGCTCGCCTCAAAGTGGATCCTTCTCGGATATCGGTCGGCAACGGCTCGGACGAGCTGCTCGTTCTGTCGCTGCGGGCGTTCGTGGACCCGGGCGACGAGGTCGTGGTCGCGCAGCCGACTTTTCTGATTTACGAGCTGCAAGCCAAGGCTTGTGGCGCGTCGGTGCGCGTTGTGCCGCTTCGTAATCTCCGCTACGATTTGCCGGCGATGAAAGCCGCCGTCACATCGCAGACCAAGCTTGTGTTTATCGCGAATCCGGATAACCCGACCGGCAGTTACGTCACGCAGAAAGAGCTCGAACGGTTTTTAGAGGGCTTGCCTGCTTCAACGCTGGTCGTCCTGGACGAAGCCTACTTCGAGTTCGTCTCCGCGAAGGACTATCCGAAATCCATTTCCATGCTCGAGCGGTTTCCGCTGCTGGTGACGCGGACTTTTTCAAAGGCCTATGGCTTGGCGGGCCTGCGCGTGGGCTACGCGGTCGGCCAGCCATCGGTGATCGCCGCGCTCGAGGCGGTGCGCGAGCCGTTCAACGTGAACAGCTTGGCCCAGGCCGCGGCGTTGGCCGCGTTGGATGACAAGGCTTTCTTGGCCAAGGTTGTTCGAACGGTGCAGCAGGGCATGCGGTTCGTCACGCAGTCGCTCGACAAACTTCAGTTGCCGTATGTGCCGAGCGTAGCCAATTTTGTTCTGATCGACATGGGGCCGCGCGCCGCCGGCGTTGCGCAAGCGCTGTTGGAACAGGGAATCATCGTACGGGAAATGACCGCCTGGAAGCTTTCCGGGTACATTCGCGTCACGATCGGCACGATGGAAGAGAACAGGCGTTTCGTCCGCGCCCTTACTCACATCTTGAAAGGACGAACTCAGTAGGAGGACACGATGATTATTGTCTTAAAGCCGGATGCTACGAAGAAGCAGATCGACCATGTGCTCGAGCGCATTAAAGAGCTCGGGCTCAAGCCTATGGTTTCCAAGGGAACCGAGCGCACCATCATCGGCGTGATCGGACCCGAGGACGCGCTTCGCTCGCAGCCTCTTGAAGTCATTCCCGGCGTTGAAAAAGTTATGCCGGTGCTCAAGCCGTACCGGCTCGTGTCCCGGGAGTTCAAGCCCGAGGCTACCATCGTCGATGTGAAGGGCGTTAAAGTCGGCGGCAAGAAACTGGTCGTCATGGCCGGCCCCTGTTCCGTGGAAGGCAAGGACATGCTGATGGAAACCGCCAAGGCCGTGAAGAAGGCCGGCGCGTCCTTTCTGCGCGGTGGCGCTTTCAAGCCTCGCTCTTCGCCGTACTCATTCCAAGGTCTTAAGGAAGAAGGATTGAAGTACCTGCGCGACGCATCGGACGCGGTCGGTTTGCCGGTCGTGACCGAGCTGCTCGATGTGCGCGACCTTAAACTCGTCGAGAAATACTCGGATGTGCTCCAAATCGGCGCGCGCAACATGCAGAACTTCGAGCTGCTCAAGGAAGTCGGCCAATCGCCGAAAGCGATCCTGCTCAAGCGGGGGCTTTCCGCAACGATTACCGAGTTTTTCCTCGCCGCTGAGTACATCTTGGCGCAGGGCAACTTCAACGTGATCCTGTGCGAGCGCGGCATCCGCACCTTCGAGGATCAAACCCGCTTCACGCTCGATCTCAACGCCATCCCGGTCATCAAGAAGCTGACGCACCTGCCGGTTATCGTGGACCCGAGTCATGGCACGGGCTCGTGGGACTACGTCACGCCCATGGCTAAAGCTGGCATCGCGGCCGGCGCGGACGGGCTCATGATCGAGGTTCATCCCAAGCCCGAAGTTGCTCTGTCCGACGGCCCGCAGTCGCTCTTGCCCAAGACGTTCGTCTCCATGATGAAAGAGGTCCGTCGCGTTGCGCTGGCCGTGGACCGCACGCTTTAAGCGCGAGCATGGGAAGGGGTGCGGTTTGTGCGCTTGTGTTGACCGGCATAGCTGTGGCGGGTTGCGATCTTCCGCCGTTCCCCTGGCAGGCAAGAAACATTAAGGCTTCCACGGTTTCTCTCACCGATGCTTTGGAACAATACAGGCGGGACAATGAGCTCTATCCTAGAAATTTACAGGCCCTGGTTCCGCGGTACTTGACCCGCGAGGCTCTCGATGCCCTACCACAGGATCTGGAAGTAAAGCGTGATGGTAAAATGCTGGATCCCGTTTGCATGCTAACGGTAGGCGAGAAAACAGAAGGTGGCCTCGCTTTCGGGGTCGCGCTGGCCACCAAGAAGTACACAGACGCAAAAGGCATGCAACAGATTGAGATGGGCGAGATCAGTTATGGCGGCCACATACCAGCAGCGCTCAAGAATATGGGCGTTTCCTCTTCGATTGCGGGAATGGTCGATTTCTATCGTTACCTTGACAGGACGTTTGAATCTTGCGTGGTCGGGACGCGTGGATTTTGGTTGAAGAAAGATTTGGGAAGACACTGGAGCCTTATTTACGCGACAGCCTCAGACGATGAACATTCGGGTATCCGAGAATCTCGTTGGGGAGAGCCCGTGTACTGCCGTACTTTTTGCGACGAGGAGTACGAACCGTTGAGCGCTGCAATCAACTAACCATGGAACAATCGCAGAGAATCGCTATTGTCGGCCTCGGTCTGATCGGTGGCTCGCTCGGCATGGTTCTGCGCCGGCGCAAGCTCGCGCATACGGTAGTGGGCTTCAGCCGCAATCCTGCGACACTCCGCGCCGCGAAGTCGCTCGGCGCGATCGACGAGGGAACCGGCGACCTGAAAACCGCGGTTCGCGAGGCGGACATCGTCGTGCTCGCCACACCGGTTTCGGAAATTGTTCCGCTGGCGCTGCGATGCGCGCGCTTCATGAAACCGGGCGCGATCCTCACCGATGTCGGCAGCAGCAAAGGTGAAATTGTGGCCGCGCTCGACCGTTTGCTTCCGAAAGCAGTCGCTTTCGTGGGCGCTCACCCGGTGGCCGGCTCGGAGAAACGGGGGATCGGCGCCGCCACCTCAGCCATTTTTGACGCTTCGTCCTATTGCATCATCACGCCGAGCGCGCGGACTAATCGCCGCGCCTTGCGCACCGTATCGAGCCTCTGGGGCGGCGTTGTGCCTAAGATCACCCAGCTTCCGGCAAAGCGCCACGACGCGCTGCTGGCCGCGACAAGCCATTTGCCGCACGCGCTCGCGTTCGCTCTGTCAGCCAGCGCGCCTGATGGCGGTTTGCCCTCCATGCCGCGCAGCTTCCTGGAAATGACGCGCGTCGCTAAAAGCGATCCGGATCTTTGGGCGGCCATTCTTCTCAGCAATCGCTCCGCCGTGGCCGCCGCGTGGCGCGAGTTCGATCGAAGCAGCGCCGCGCTGCGAAAGGCCATCACCCGCAAAGACCGGAAAGCGCTCACGCGTTTGCTTGCCAAAGCCAAAGCCCGCCGGGATGACTGCAAAGAGCAGTGAGTCTCGGAACGCTGAATCGTTTGTCGTCACCATCGACGGTCCGGCGGGGGTGGGCAAGAGCACGGCCGCGCGGCTTCTCGCCAAGGAGCTTGGCCTGCTTTACCTCGACACCGGCGCGACCTACCGCGCGCTGGCTTACGCCGCGCTCAGGCGGGGCATGCATCCCATCGTCGACGCCAAGGCCATCGCCTCGCTCGCCAAGCGCTTTAAGCTGAAGTTTCACTACAAACAAGACGGCTCACTCCAGGTTCTCCTGACCGGCCGCGACATCACCACCGCCATCCGCACCGAAGAGATCACCGAAGCAGCCGCGCAGATCGCGCAGCATCCTGACGTGCGCAAAGCCATGGTCGCTTGCCAGCGCCGACTCGCTGAAGAGCAGGGCCCGGGCGTTGTGGTGGAAGGAAGAGACACCGGTTCCGTTGTTTTTCCGCACGCGGCGTTCAAGTTTTTTCTCGACGCCGATCCCGCGATCCGCGCCGAGCGCCGCCAGCGCGAAATGGCGCGCATGTACGGCACGCAGCCGCCGCTGGTCCAGGTGCGCGAGCAGCTCAACTTCCGCGACCGGTTGGATCGCCACCGCCGCGTCGGCCCGCTCGTCAAGCCCGACGGAGCGTCGCTGATCGACACCTCGCACCTGACCACGGAAGAAGTGGTTCGGCAGATGGTCGAGGTTGTCCGGCGAAGCTCCGCGCACTGATGCGCATCCATCCCCCTTTTGCCTATTCGATCGTAAAAGCCGCGACATGGACGTTCCTGCGCGCGCGCTTCGGCCTTGAGGTCTCGGGCCAGGAAAACGTACCCCGGCACGGCCCGGTCATTCTCGCGAGCAATCACGCCAGCCACCTGGATCCCGTTGTCCTGGGCTGCTCGTCTCCGCGTCGCGTCACGTTTATGGCGCGGCACACGCTCTGGAGCGGTTTTTGGATGAAACTCTTCATGGACTCCATGGAGTGCATCCCGCTGCGCCGCGGCGAAAGCGATGTCTGGGCCATCCGCGAAGCCGTGCGCCGGCTGAGGCAAGGCGCGGTGCTCGGGCTCTACCCGGAAGGCACGCGCTCCGAAGACGGCCGTTTGGGCAAGGCCAAGCGGGGAATCGGCCTGCTCGCTACGCTGGCGAAAGTGCCGATTGTGCCCGTCGTGGTCACCGGCACGTACGAAGCGCTGCCCAAGGGTGCCAAAGGGCTGGGTAAGTCGAAGATTCGGGTTGCCTTCGGTAAGCTCATTCCATATACTACTGATCCCGCTTTGGAAGCGGGAAAAGGTGAACGTAACGCAGCAAACACGCAAGATCAACTTGCCGAAGCGGTTACTAGCTCCTGGCAAATGTTGCTCGCAAATCTGAAGGATTCCTCCCATGGCACCAACCCGGGCCGTCCTTGACGTAAGCGCCAATCCATCGTCGGCCATGGCCGATCTCTACGGCCAGAGCCTCAAAGGCATCACCGAAGGCCAGATCGTCAAAGGCCGCGTTATCGCTCTGACCCCCAAAGAAGTCATCATCGACATTGGTTTCAAGTCCGAAGGCTCAGTCGACCGCTATGAGTTCAGCGACGCTGATACGCTAAAGGTCGGCGACGAAGTCGACGTGCTCGTCGAGAATATCGAAGACGAGCAAGGCATGGTGATCCTCTCCAAGCACAAGGCTGACCGCCAGAAGGGCTGGGAGCGGATCATCAATAACTACA
>JAHFGY010000145.1:0-3268 GCA_023247195.1 Candidatus Omnitrophota bacterium
CGAAAGAAGCGAAGAATGCCGTTGCCGGGGTTATGCCGACCATATTAGACAGCACCCAGCCGACCAGCAGGCCTGCGGCCGTGGATGCCCAGCTTACGCCGGTTTCCCGTGAGGCCTCATAGCCCTCTTTGTGGCGAGGCTCCTGGCTCCAGTTGTAAGCGGCAATCGAGAGGCTCAAAATAATAATGATCGATCCCAGGCCGGCTAAGAGAGCAAAGGGCGCCGACTTCGTCATACCGCCGATGATCGCCGCTTGAAGACCAGCCATTGCGCCGGCCATCACCATGAGCTGGGCAACGGGCCTAAGGCCGCTCGGCTTCCAGGATTCGCGGAAGGGTTGGCGTGCGCTGCGCTGAGTGCCAGGGGCCGGTGACATGGGCTTGGACGCGCTTTCCGCGGGCACCGCGTGCATCTCCATCGGGCCCAGAGCCTGTCTTGCCTGATGCCAAATAAGCACCCGCTGAGACTTGTTCAGCCCGAGCTGCGCGGCCACGTACTCACGCATATCTGTGTAACCAGCCTCTGTCTTGACCTCGACATCCGTATTCAAAATAGTTGCGACTTCAAGAGAGTCATACCCCGCCAGCGGGTACGGTCCATAGACCTTACCGCCCCGAACAATGGCGAGCTCGCCCTTTTGCAGGTGGATGTAAGCTATTCCTTGGGGGCCAGGCAACGTCAGCATCCGGTTGCCATCGATGGTCTGCAGTTCCGCCAGCACTTCCGGAGCTTGCTGTACCGGCGCGGCCACTCGGGCTTCTTCCGTGGTGGCGTCCGCCGCCTTGCGATTAAACCTCAATCGCTTCCCTGTTTGCTTGGGCTCAGGCGATGAAGGCGCCACCGTTGTCATAAAGAATAAGCCCAGGCCCAGTAAGCCAACCAATCCGATCGCAACAGGCCCAAGCGTTTGAAGCAGCTCGCCGCTGATCGGCAGATGAATCGAGGCCACCACCGGCATGCCCGGCGCCCAATGGGGCGCGGCTGCCGTGGCGGCATGCAGCACTCCCGCAAACGCCACCGGCGGGATGGAAAGCACCGCGAGAAACATGGCTATGAAGCTGACGGCCGCCGTAAGGATGACTGCAGCCGACGTGCGGATTCCGCCGACACGCTTCTTCTCGATAAGCGTCTTGTTCAACGCAACGCTCATCATCGCGTGCCGTTCTTGCTCCACTCGAACCAAATCGGCTTGCGAATTGCCGCGCACCAGTTCCGACGGAACGGCATATTGCATCGGCCCATCCGGTACATTTTCCGCATCCTGAGGCGTGAGCTGCTTGATTCGATTGCGGGTGAGCCGGGCTCCCTTTAGATTCTTACCGGCATCACCGTACTGACGCGTGAATTCGGCGATCTTCTTAAAGCGAGCCTGCTCATCACCCAGCTTACCTACATTGGCAAGCGCGTTGCGATAGGCTCGGATATGGGTGAAACCCTTGGCACCAAGGGCATGTAAATAGGCTTCGCGCGTTCCCGGGATGACAGAATTGAGGTAATTCAGGTAGGAGAGTTCGAAGTGGGTTGCGAGTGTCTCGTAAACCAAGCGCTCGTAAGCGGACTTCGGGGGTCCTCGGCGCGAAACAATGAAGTTGAGCTCCAATGCTTTTCGAATAGCCACAGCGGATAATACATTGTCGCCCAATGCCGTCGGATTGATTTCGATCATCCCATCAACGCCAATCGTAGCCAACGGGTAGGCGCTATCGGTTTCCTCCGCAAGGCGCATTTCCGAAGATTGAATGATCTTCCCATCCTTTGCGCTAAGCGAGTAGATAAGCCGGGCTCCATTTCCGTTGCCGAGGTAATGCACGACAACGATAAGCGTTTCGCCGGTAGGCGGCATGGAATGAACAGTCGCCTCAGGCCGCACCGCTTCTTTATCTTTCACGGCAACTTTGAGCGTTCCCGACACGAGCACGTCGAAAGTTTCCGCATTCCGCATCTCGGCCGGCATGGTCGTGTACATAGCGACCGCCTGGTCTATCGCGTTTGCGATCTTGGCAGCGGCCGGCTTGGCTTTAACCTGCTGCGCATCAGCGCTCCAGATCCTTCCGGCCATCAGGACAAGTTGGGGCTTGTCCTCATTGTTCCTCTTGAAAATCTTCGCCTGAATGCCCAACTCCACGCTCGAGGCCGAGGAGCCCAGTAACTCATTTACCCATTGCATGGGATCCGCAATAGCCGTCTGCGCGGTATGCACGGATTTATATTCGCCAGTCCATGCTTTATCCTCATAAACCACGTCATAGCCCTTGCCTTTAGCGTATTCCAGGAAATCGGCAAAGCGCTCGAGCGGAATGTATACGCCATCCGAGCCTTCGAGCCCCGCGAGAGCGGCTTGGTAAAGCGCCTTCGCCGACAGCGGATCCTCGGCCATTAAAACAAGCACGAGCGCAATACTGGGCTTGTGCGGCAGCCCGAAATCTTCAGCGGATTTATCATAGGCGTAAGGCTGTGCCGCCAACCGGTAGAGCTGGCCGACCGTTTCAGCCTGTTCCATGGCCTTCAGCAGATCGCAAACGTGCTTGATCTGGCCAAGAACGCGGGCGCGCGTTTCCGCGATCGTCATATTTTTTCCAGGATAAAACACGGTGGCATGCACCACAGTGTTCTTCACGTAATCGCCCAGCAGTGAATTGTACATGAGGTACCAGAGCCTGGGGTAACCCTTCAGCGGTTCAAGCGCCGCGCGTATCTTCTTGTCGGTCACAACGACCAGACTGTCTCCGTTTTCAGAAACAGGTAATTGTTCATCGTCTTTCAGCGCAGCCACGGCGATGCGCAGCTCATCCAAAGCTACCCATGTGTCGTGAAATGCCCTGCGCTCGACATTCGACAGGGGTAATTGGGCAACCTCCCGCGAATGAATCGTCTTCAGGCCGGCCGGCTCCGGCTGGGCTTCCGCCGCAACCCTGGGAGATTCAATTCCTTGTTTAAGGACCCGGTAGCCGGCCTGTTCCTTGCCCGCCGGATCAAAAACTTGCAAGAGACTCGGCATTCCTTCGCCCCAAACACTGGGGCCGTAGACCAGCAGGAAGCGGCCATCCGGTCCAAGCACGTCCAGCATGCGCTGCTTTGCGCGGTCCATATCGCCGACGTAGTTGAGGATATTTGCGGCCCGCACGAAATCAGCCCCGCCCACCGCGCCGGTCTCACTCCTTGCCTGCTGCATGGCTTGGGCTAGATCAATGCTTCCCCCGAGATCATGTTTGTAGATCTTGACCATAATCTCTTTGCCGTTAATGTTCTTCCGCTCGTCTAAGCCCAG
>JAHFGY010000145.1:3368-5299 GCA_023247195.1 Candidatus Omnitrophota bacterium
GTATCCGTTGGAATGGGGGTGGCTGTAGGCGCAGCTGCGGGGATAACCTCTGCAACCTCAACCTGCTCGGGCCGCTTCTGCGGCCAAAGTGCAGCCACGCCCAAACCGACTGCGAAGACCACTACTCCGACTATGCCGCCTAGCAGCAATCCCCCATGCAGCGGCAGCGCCACGATGAAGCCGGCAATCAGGCCAATAACTAGCGCGAAGATATAGGCGGGCCGCAGAGCTCCTTGCTCAAGGTTCTGAATAGAGGCTTGGACCGCTGATCGCATAGCATTTGCCAGTTCTGGCTGCGTTGTTCGAAGTTCACGCAGGTAGTCATTGATCTGGTCGAGCACCCAGTGCGCGGCCTCGTCTTCTCGCAGGCCGAGCAACATATGGTACGCGGCAAGCTGTTCATTCACCCGCGCGGTCGCTTCAGGCCATTGGTCTTGGCCTTTCAAGGCCTCAACCGCGGGGAAACGGCTGCTGAGCCGTTGCGCCATCAGATCACGGTTCACGGATAATTGCTGGTATTTACCGTCCTGGGTAACTTCAACCGCCCTGTTTCCCTGTCCGCGCAAAACACGCAAGCGGAACGCGGCCGGCCGCTTGGTTCGGGCCAATGCTTCCCGAGCCAGATCCGCAGCCGACTCAACCGCAGCGCGGCCGACAACCGCGTCATCCCACCACCGGTCGCGTACCGCATCTTGCGGCTGGTCCAGATTCCATTCGAGCATCTCCAGCAAATAGACGATTCCCTGAATCGATTGATCAAGGTTCTGGCCGTTGGGGGCTTGCTCCAATACGCCGAAACGGATCATGTTATCGAGCGTCTGCACGGCCATCTCGGCGCGCACGGCAAGTTCCTCGCCTGCATGAAGGAACCCGGCCGGGTTCAAATCCACTTGGAACGGTCCGCTGCGCAATACATCGACGGTTTCACGCAGCAGCATGGGAACCATCACCTGGAGCTGCCCTACAGACTGCTCGCCCATCACCCGCTTCAACGTCACATCCGCTCCACCAGCCGTCTGCAGCCGCTTGAAGGTGTCGATCGTTTGGTGAATTCCCTGTTGCTGCGCAGATAGGCCATTCGCTAAAGATCCGCGGTGCTGCTGAGCCGTTCGCTGCAGCGTATCGGCAAGGACGCGGTAGCGGGCAACCGCATCCTCCAGACGCGCCCGCACTTCTTTTTCGACCGGCATCTTTCCGATGTCATACATCACGGTGTAGCCGCGAGGAACTCCGGCGACATCCCGCATGCTCGACTCGACGGCATGGTAAGCCTGGAGACCGAATGTTTCTTCGATCTCGCGGGTGTACCGGCCATCGCGATCGACCTGCTGAAGCATATAGGGATTGCGCGAATGCACGTACATGCCGATCCGGGAAACAGGCGTGCCTCTCAAATTGGAATCGCGCACCGCTTCCCTAAGGGTAGCCAGCCAGATTCCATTGCCCTGGTGCTTGGGCGCGACAACCGTGTAGATACTGCTCAGGTGCAGTCCGTCCTGGCTGACCATATGGAAGCCGGCTATTTCACCGCCGATGGAAGCAACGTAAACACGGCAATTATCGGCTTCGGGCGACTCCAGAGCGGCAATCGCCTCGTCTGCAAACCGTTTGGCCTCGCTGGAGCGGTCGCTGACTTCTTTTCTCGCGACTGCCCCTTGCGCGGTTGCCAGCAGACCTTCAAAGTCATCCTCCATCAGTCTCTCGGAAAACGCTCTTAGGCTGGTGATGAGTTGCTTCTTCTCGGCGGGATTCCGCATGGCCGCTTCATCCCAGCTGCTCAGGCTTACGTTCGCGGGACGGACAGCATCGCTTCCGCCAACGATGGATGGGATGATGCGCAGCGCATCGCCTTCAGCCAGATCCGTTTTAAGGCCATCAAGCTTGGGCGCAGCGCCGGTGAGCTCGTACACCTCGCCGTCTCGCGTGAGGTA
>JAHFGY010000029.1 GCA_023247195.1 Candidatus Omnitrophota bacterium
CTCATGCCGGGCCGGCGCTGGAGCGACGGGCTGCACCAGGCCATCGAAGCCAAAGAGGGCGTGCGCATCCGGCAGGAAAACCAAACGCTCGCCACGGTCACGTTCCAGAACTACTTCCGAATGTACGAGAAACTGGCCGGCATGACCGGCACCGCTTCCACCGAAGCGCAGGAATTCACCGAAATTTACAAGCTCGACGTGGTCGGCATCCCGACCAACCGGAATCTCATCCGGCAGAACCACGCGGACGTCGTGTTCCGCACCGAGCCGGAAAAGTTCATCGCCGCGGTGGAGGAGATCGTCGAGCTGCACCGCGCCGGCCGCCCGGTCCTGATCGGAACCATCTCCATCGAGAAATCCGAGTTTCTTTCCCGTTTGCTGCGCGAGCCGGGGCCGTTCATTCAGCGGCTTGGGCTGGTGGCGCAGCAAGCCATGGAAGACCTGAAGAAAGAGCCGCTGCCGGGCGATCTCAAGCCGCGCGTCGAAAAGCTGTTCAGCCGGCCCGCGATGATGGACGATGCAGAGGCCAAAAATCTCTTAGTCGATCTAAAAACAAAATTCCCCAAGTCCATGCTCGTGTTCCGCGTCGAAGACGCGCTGAGGCTGAACAGCACGATTGCCGCGGTGCGCGAAGGCATGAAGCACAGTGTGCTGAACGCGAAGTACCACGAGCACGAGGCGCGCATCATCGCCCAAGCCGGCCGCAAAGCCGCGATCACGATCGCGACCAACATGGCCGGCCGCGGAACCGACATTTTGCTGGGCGGCAGCGCGCAAGCGCTGGCCGCTGACACGATACGCGAAGAAGAGACCAAGCGCGAAGCGCCGCTGAGCGACGACGAGAAGCGCGCTATCGAAGAGAAATTCAACGCGCAGTGCGCGAAAGAGCACGAGGAAGTGGTCGCCGTGGGCGGCTTGCACGTGCTCGGAACCGAGCGCCACGAAGCCCGCCGCATCGACAACCAGCTCCGCGGCCGCTCCGGCCGCCAGGGCGACCCGGGTTCGTCGCGGTTTTACTTGTCGCTTGCCGATGACCTCATGCGCATCTTCGGCGGCGACCGCTTGGCCAAGATGATGGACATGAAGTTTTTCGCGTGGGAAGAAGGATTGCCCATCGAGTCCGGCCTCGTGACGCGCGCCATCGAGCAAGCCCAGCGCCAGGTGGAAGGCCACAACTTTGAAAGCCGCAAGCACCTGCTTGAATACGACAACACCATGAACCGCCAGCGCGAGGTCATCTACGAGCAGCGCCGCCGCATCGTGGAAGGCGTGGACCTTGCCGGCCTGATCAAGGAAATCATCGCCGAGGTGGTCGACGAGCTGGTCGAAACATTCTGCGCCAAAGAATCGCGTCCGGATGCGTGGGATATCGAAGGATTGAAGAAGGCTTTAGACACTACTTTCGGCATTGCATGGCCCGCGGATGCGTCGGCCGAGAACAGGGAAGCGCTGGCGGATGCGCTTCAAGAGGCTGTCGAAAAGGCGTATTCAGCCAAGCGCGAGCAGTTCGGCGAGCGGACCATGGCCATGGTGGAAAGCCGCGTGCTGCTTTCGACATTGGATTTGAAATGGAAAGATCACTTGTACATGATGGATGCCCTGAAAGAGGGCATCGGCTTACGCGCCTACGGCCAGCGCGACCCGGTGGTGGAATACCAGCGGGAAGCGTACCGCATGTTCCAGGATATGATCACATCCGTTAAGCAAGAAGCTCTGATGCTTCTGCTGCGCGTGCGTCCGGTGGAAGATGCGCAGCCTCGGAGCGTGTTCGAGACCATGCCCAAGCAAGAAGTTCACCCCGACGCGCCTTCGCTTCCGGCGATGCCTTCTGGCGGGTCCGACCCGATGGCCGGGGGGGAATTGATTCCGGATGCGCCGCGCGCTCAACCGGTTCGTCCGGCTCAGGCCGCTCGGCCGTTTCAGGCTCCACCCGGTTCGCGTCCCGCCGGGCCGGCTGTTCCTGTCGGCGGCGGTCCCAAAGTCGGGCGCAACGATCCTTGTCCCTGCGGCAGCGGCCAAAAATTCAAGAAGTGCCACGGCAAATAGCTCGCCGGTTTTAGGGATAGATTAGCTTTCCATTCTGCAAGATCGCGCCGTGCGCCGCCCACCGCTGATGCTCCGCATCCACGTTGTAAGTGATGACATGGGGAAGCTCCCTGGTAGTATCGAGAAAAATCGACAGGTTGCTCGCCAGCAGCGACACCAACAGCCCGAGAGCTAACGCGGGGATGGCCGGCTTCAGCCGCGTGCGATTGGCAAAGGTAGCCAAGCAGATAAGCAACGGGATGAAATGGAGCGCGTAAAGAAACGTCTCATCCCCATAAGCCAAGTGAATGGCCATCTGGCCGACCAGGCTGGCGATCAGCGTTAAGCGAAACGGCTGCTCGGCCGGCTCGCTGCTTCTGAGCAGGCCGATGCACCCGGCCACCAGAAAGACCGTCCATAACGCGAGCGCCAGCCCGGCGAACGGGCTTCCGGTTCCAGGTATCGCGCCTTGCGTGCTGAATTTGACGCCCGGGTCCTCGCTGCGCGGAATCAGCTTTACTTCCGGCATGACAACGCTATCCACCAGGAAAGAATCCAGGATGGCAATAGGACCATGCGATTCGGGAGATAAGATATATTGCGGCATGTAGCTTGGAAGACCCGCCTGCGTGCTTCGGAAGAGGACGCACTCCATGGCGAATAGCCCGCCCCCGATAAGCGCAGCCGCCAGGGTGACCCGCAGCGCTCGCCGCATCCCCAAGGCGAAAAAAGTACCGGCAAGACTCACCATGGCGTTGGTGACAGCCATGCCCCCGCTCGCGATTTGCGCCGCCACAAACCACCAGCCGGAAATCCGCCGGTAGCGGGCAGCCGCGGTCACAATGAGCGCGAACAAAATGCTGAGAGATCCGAATGCCCATGTTTCCGGCACGGTAAACCAGAATAGGCTGGCGGCGCTCGAAACTCCTATCAACGCGAATAACAACGATTCAAACCGTCGGCGACGGATCAGCCGAAAAAGGGCGAAGAGCCCGGCCGCCCAAACACCGGCGAACGCGCTCATCAGCGAGCGGACAGCCAGGAGCGGTTCGAGCCCGGCCAGGCGCCACAATTTTACCAGAGGAAAAACCGCGAGCGAGAACAACGGGTGAATGAGCGTGCGATCCTCGCCGCCAACCCGCATGGTCATGTGGTTGAATACGCGCGGGCAGTCGCCTTCGAACCAAACGTCGAATAGGTTGTGAGTCAGACGGCTTCCTTCAATGATGCGGTTGTCGATACGGGATGAGGCCCAGAAACACGCGGCCACGACCGCAAAACTCAGAAAGCCGGCTAAGATGAGATCGGCTTTGGCGAGCGGTTCTTCCTCACGGGGGGAGTCAATCATCGTATTTTCCGCTATGATAGCACGATATTCATGCCTGGATTAGTCGACCGCAAACGGTGGTTATCCGCTTTTTTGAGCGCTGCGCTCCTCGCGCTCGCTTTCCCGAGCGTTGGCCTGGCTTGCCTGGCCTGGGTTGCCTTGGTGCCATGGCTGGCGCTCATCCCAGCGCTTTCACGCCGCCAAGCCTTTTTCGTTTCCTGGGCGATCGGCTCGGTTTTCTTTCTTTTCTCCATGGAGTGGTTAGGGTGGCTTGCGCGGATCGTGGGCCCGGCCGCGTTTCTGGGCTGGTTTGCCCTAAGCGCTTACCTGGGTCTTTATTTCGGCGCGTTCGGCTTTCTCGCCTGGCTGGTGCTGAAAGGCCCGAGCCGCGGAGCAGCGAATGACGTGGCGCTCTCCGCGATCCTGGCCGGCGCCTGGGTTGTGCTGGAAGCGGGCCGCAGCGTGCTTTTCTCCGGCATGGGCTGGAACATGCTCGCGTATTCTCAAACGCCTTGGCCCGCGGTTATCCAGGTCGCGGAGCTGACCGGCGCCTGGGGCGTTTCTTTTCTGATCGTGTGGGTCAACGCGCTCCTGTATTTTGCCTGGCAGCGGCTAAAGGCGGAGAGGCTCCAGAGCTTGGCCCTGGCCGGTCTGGCGCTTTTGCTGGTGGGTGGCACCGCTGGCTGGGGCTATCAGCGGATGCGCACGCTGCCGGCTGCGACGGATTCGATCCGGATCGCCGTGGTTCAAGGCAATATCCCCCAGGAACAAAAATGGGACGAATCCTACCAGGGGTTTATCACCTCGCGTTACGCGGAAGTGACGCGCGCCGCGGCCGCGGTAAAACCCGAGCTGATTGTTTGGCCTGAAACGTCCATTCCGGGGTACCTCGGCATGAACGAGGAACTGACGCAGTGGGCGTTTGGGATGAGCCGTGAGAGCCATGCGCCGCTGCTGGTGGGATCGCCGATGATTTCTCTGCCGTCCATGGGGCTCGTGAACCGCGCGGCGCTGGTTTTGCAGACCAACGAAATTAGCGAAACGTACGACAAGATGCACCTGGTGCCGTTCGGCGAGTTCATTCCTTTTGAGCGCAACATGCCGTGGCTTCGCCAAGTGCTGCCGCCGACAGGCTCGTTCGAGCCGGGAAATCGGCCCACGGTTTTCCGCTTGCCGGACCAGCCGCCGTTCAGCGTACTGATTTGTTTTGAAGACCTCTTTCCCGGGATCGCGCGGGCGTTCGCAAGGGCCGGCGCCAGCTGGCTGCTGGTTATTACAAACGATGCATGGTTCGGCCCGTCCGCGGCGTACCAACATGCGCAAGCATCCACCTTGCGAGCGGTCGAGTTCCGCATGCCCGTGGCCCGCGCTGCGAATACCGGATGGTCCGGCTGCATCGACGCGGCCGGCCGCTGGAAAGAGTTCGTGCACGATGCCAACGGCAAGGCGCTTTTTGTGCCGGGTTTTGCCGCGTGCGCGATCGAGCCGACCGGCCTGAGCACCTTCTACGCGCGGCACGGCGAGTGGTTCGTCGGGCTGTGCGCGCTCCTCGCCGCCGCCGGCGTCGGTTGGGTGTTTTTTTTCCGTCGGTGCTCTTGAATACTGCATCGCCGTCAGGTAGGGTTGGATAGTACCGAAAAATCCAGGCTGTCCTCAGCAGCTTCTGGATCCCTGATCGCGTTCTTCACGTGTAGGGGAGGCAAACCATCCGTAAGGATGGGACGCAAAGCCACGGGCCCTGCGTTAGTGAAGGGGGTAGCCGGGCTGCCGAAGGAGGACGTCGCCCATGTCGGATGCTGCCGGTTCTCGCCGTCTAGCCGCTTCTCTTTCACTCGTGTTGAGTATGGGGCTATTCGGTTCAGTTGCCGCAGCTGAAGGCACAAAGATCTCTTCCCTGCACAGGGCCGAGCCTCCGGACATTTCCAACGACCTTGTCGCCTATTTCGCTTACAACATCGCCGGTTATAATCAGCGGGGAATTATCTTCTCGAATCAAGGCATCTACGTCTACGATAAGAAGTCAAAGAAAACACACAAAGTTGCTATTCCAATACTCGCCACTCCTACCGTAGAGGTTTCGCATCCCCGAGTCGCCGGGGAATTCATCATCTGGGACGACTATCGAGTCGACAACTGGGACATTTTTGCCTGCCGGTTGGACCGCGCAACCGGCCAATGTCCGGTGCACCAGATTACGAATAATTCCGACACCCAGTACTTGCCGGACGTGAGCGAAGAAGGCTTTATCGTCTGGGACGACTGGCGCAACAATCAGCTGAATCCGACCTACGGCAACCGGGATATTTACGGCTGCGACTACAATCCTGCGACCGGAGCCTGCCCAGAGCATCAAATTACTTCTAACCTTTCCAATCAGATGCTGCCTAGAGTATCTGGCCGGCGAACGGTTTGGTGGGATACGCGGCATGCCTATCAATATGTCTACACCTGCCTGGATGACCCGCAAAGCG
Organism: Candidatus Omnitrophota bacterium; assembly: GCA_023247195.1. GTDB lineage: Bacteria > Omnitrophota > Gorgyraeia > Aquiviventales > Aquiviventaceae > JAHFGY01. The sequence goes on from JAHFGY010000029.1 coordinate 5,824, forward strand.
GAAGCTGCCCGGAAGTCCAACTTACGACAAATTTGGGCAATTGGAACAAGCCGCGAGTTTCTCAAGACCGGATCTTGGCCTACTTATACGCGACCACGGGCGGCGATCCGAATGCGCTGCCGATCGGCATGTACTTGTTTGATTTGACACAGCCGGGCAGCCAACCTAAACTCCTCACCGGCTACGCTAGCGATATTGACGTCGGAGACGAATTTGCCGTATGGAGCGATGGTGACATTCGATCGTACCATCTGAGCGACAGCCAACAGACGCGCCTCACGGTAAGCTCTGGGAATGAAACCATGCCCGCGGTTTCCAAAGGGTGCGTGGCGTATATCGGCTATGCCACCGGCTCGAGTCAGGTGTATTTGGACGAAACGCTGTGCCCGCCGCATGGGCCCGTCTTAAGCCCCTTAGCCGATCGTACGGTCGCCGAATCCGAGACGCTCTCGGTCCAGCTTGCCGCCACGGATGAGGACGGCGATGCGCTCACCTATTCGGTTTCTCCGATGCCGCTCGGCTCAGGGCTCGACGCCGCCGCAAAGGTCTTTCATTGGACGCCGAATTACGACCAGGCAGGCACTTACGCGCTCACGGCGAGCGTGAGCGATGGGGGATTGAGCGACTCGAAGCCGTTCACGGTGATGGTGAGTAACACCAATCGAGCCCCGCTCCTCACTGGGATCAGCGACAAGACGATTGCCGAGGGCCAGCTCTTGACCTTCACCCTCGCCGCGAGCGATCCGGACGGCGATCCCGTTACGTATTCGGCATCGGCGGCAGGCGACTTGCCGGCGGGAGCCTCACTCGGCACCCAAGGCGTGTTTTCGTGGACGCCGAGCCTGGACCAAGCGGGGACTTATTTTATTCCTCTGACAGTCAGCGACGGATCGCTCCAAGATATGGAGGGTGTCGCGATCACCGTAACAAATACGAACCAAGCGCCTGTCTTGCATGCGGTCGGCGAGAAGACCGTGGCCGAAGGCCAGGCGCTGTCCTTCAGCCTGAGCGCGACGGACCCGGACACCGATGAACTCACTTTTACCATGAGCTCGCTTCCCGAAGGAGCTGTCTTCGATGGGGCGACGCGGACGCTGAACTGGACTCCAGGCTTCAGCGCAGCCGGCAGTTACACGGTGACGGCAACCGTCAGCGACGGATCTCTGACCGATTCTAAGACGATCGCGATTACGGTAACGAATACGAACCAGGCACCCATTTTCGGTTCGACTGGCGAGAAGACCATTCCAGAAGGCCAGGCGCTGTCCTTCAGCCTGAGCGCGACCGATCCGGACCGCGATGATCTTGTCTTCTCAGCGCCCGGGCCCTTGCCGGCAGGCGCGTCTTTCGACCCGAGCCGGAGCGAATTCTCATGGACACCGGCTTTCGGTCAAGCGGGAGCCTATTCCATTTCTTTCGCGGTGACCGATGGCTTGTTGGAAGCCGTTGCCGGCGTTGCTATCGTCGTCACCCATGCGAACCAAGCGCCGACGATTCAACCTGTCCGTGAACAAATGGTGGATGAGGACGAATTATTGAGCATTACCCTCAGTGGAGCAGATCCAGATGGCGATCCTCTCGCTTATGCCATGAGCTCGCTGCCGGCCGGGGAAATTTTCGACGCGGCTTCGCAAACGCTGAACTGGTCGCCCACCTTTGACCAGGCCGGCAACTATTCGCTCACAGCCACTGTCACCGATGCGGGCGGTTTGAGCGCATCGACTCCGATTGCGATAACCGTTATGCCTGTCAACCGCAGCCCCGACCTCCTGCCAATCGGACCAAAGACAGGGAAAGAAGGGGAGAATCTTGCCTTTACGGCGCAGGCTACAGACCCGGACGGCGATCCGTTGACCTTTACCGTTCACTCGTTGCCGGCCGGCGCGAGCCTGGATTCAGCAACGGGCGCTTTCACCTGGACGCCGAGCTATGAGCAAGCTGGAAGCTACACAGCGGCCTTCATCGTCACCGATGCCGAAGGTCTCGGCGATCTTGAGGAAGTTACGCTCACCATTGAGAACGCAAATCGTCCGCCGGAATTCGAGCCGATTCCCGATAAGACCTGCAAAGAGGGCGAGCGCATGACGGTTATCGTGAGCGCGACGGACAAGGATGGCGAGCCCATGACTTATACAGTCGGCCACAACCTGCCAGGCGCGGCGTTTGATGCTTGGACCCGGACTTTTAGCTGGACGCCGGGATACGACCAGCAGGGCAACCACGAGGTAGTGTTTACGGTGTCCGATCCCAACGGCGCCAGCCAGGCGGAGCCGGTGCTCTTTACCGTGACGAACGTCAACCGCACTCCCGGTTTCGGGCTCCTCGGCAATCAGACGGTTACTGCTGGAACTACCCTAAAGTTGACCCTCGACGCTTCAGACCCGGATGGCGACAAGCTCACATACGGCGCAACGGGCCTGCCGAAGGGCGCCCTGTTTACCGCGGCAACCGGCACGTTCAGCTGGACGCCGACCACCAAGCAGCTTGGCCAGTATGTGGTTACCTTCACGGTAAGTGATGGAACCCTTACGGTTTCAAAGACGATCACGATCACCGTCATCAAACCCAGTTCCAGGCGCTAATAAGCTCGAATTTTGACAGTCCTTCCCTAACTGCCGTATAATTTTCCTCTTATGCATCGATCCGACCAGGAAGAGAACCGCCTTCAGAAACGCGAGTCCCTCCGCCAGTCTGGCAGCGATCCGTATGGGAGCCGCTTTGAAAGAACCGGGCTTGCCGAGGAAGTCGTGGCCGGATTTCTGGAAGGCAAGGAAGTTTCGGTGGCCGGCCGGCTGTCCGCCAAGCGCGGGCACGGCGGGCTGACCTTTGCCGACTTGCGCGACGCCTCGGGCAAGATCCAGCTGTGCGTGAAGCAGGAAATCGTGGGCGAAGCGCTTTATAACTTATTTTCCGATTTGGATTTAGGCGACATTGTCGGAGCGTCCGGCGCGCTCTTTAAGACCAAGACCGGCCAGGTCACGGTGCAAGCAAAGCAGCTCCGGCTGCTGTCCAAAGCGCTGCGGCCGCCTCCGGAAAAATGGCACGGCCTTAAAGACGTTGAGATTCGCTACCGCAAGCGGTACCTGGATCTGATCGCGAACGAAGAGGTGCGTGCGGCGTTCCAGAAGCGCGGGCGGCTTTTGTCCAGCCTGCGCCAGAGCTTAGAGAAGCGCAGCTATATCGAGGTCGAGACGCCGATGCTGCAGCCCATGGCCGGCGGCGCGGCGGGCGAGCCGTTCGTGACGCACCACAACGCGCTCGACATCCCCCTGTACCTGCGCTTGGCGCCCGAGCTTTACCTGAAGCGGCTGCTCGTCGGCGGTTTGGACAAGGTCTACGAGATGAACCGGTGTTTCCGCAACGAGGGGTTGTCCACGCAGCACAATCCCGAGTTCACCATGCTTGAGGTATACGCGGCTTACGAAGACTGCGCGACCATGAAACAGCTCGTGCAGGACCTGATTTTGGAGGCGGCGCAGCTTTTGGTTGGCCAGCTGAGCTTGAGCTTCCGCGGACAAACGTTCGACCTCACGCCGCCATGGGACGAAGTCTCGTTCGCCGGCACGATGAAAGAAATGGGCCTTGCCGCGGACTCGCCGCTCGAAGAGTTTCAGTCGGTGCTGGCCAAGCGGGGCATTAACGTCAAAGGCCAGAGCCGCTCGCAGCTCGTGCGCGTGGTGGAGCAGCTCTTTGAGCCCAAGACCCGCACCAAGCCGCTGTTCGTGGTGGACTACTGGACTGAGCTCTCGCCGCTGGCCAAGAGCAACCCGGACAATCCGCTGATCGCGGACCGGTTCGAGCTTTTCTTGGGCGGCATGGAGATCGCGAACGCGTATTCCGAGCTGAACGACCCGGTCGAGCAGCGCAAGCGATTTGTCGAGCAGCTCGAGGCTGCCGGCGGCAAAGCGAGCGACCGCCGCATCGACGAGGATTTCGTGGAAGCGCTTGAGTACGGCATGCCGCCCGCCGGCGGCCTGGGCGTGGGCATCGATCGCCTGGCCATGATCTTGATGAACCAACCCACGATCAAGGACGTGATCCTGTTTCCGCTGCAAAAGCAGGCAGAGCAGGGGAATGAAGAGAAGGAAAGCCCGGCCTGATGCGCTACGAATACTGGCTGGGAGTGCGGTACTTATTCGCGAAGCGGCGCGAGCGCTTCATCTCGGTGATCGCGCTGCTCGCGATCGGCGGCGTGGGCATCGGCGTGGCTGTGCTGCTCGTGGCGCTGTCGGTCATGAGCGGGCTGCACGAGGGGCTGAAGGAAAAATTCGTCGGCATCAACGCGCACATCATCGTCGAAGGAATGAATGGGATCCCCGACCCCGTACCCCCGATGCAGACGCTTGAGGCCATGCCGCACGTCCAAGGCGTGAGCCCGTTCGTGGCCGGGCAGGCGATCTTGCGGCTGCCGCACCGGGCGTTCGGCGTGCTCGTGCGCGGGTTGGACATTGAGCGCGACCGCAAAGTTTCCCAATTGAGCAGCTATGTGATTCTCGGCCAGCTGCCGGAGCACGACGACGAAGTGGCCATCGGTGCGGAGTTGGCCGCGACCGCGAGCACTTGGCCCGGCGCGCAGATCCGGCTCATTAGCCCGGCCGACGGCATGGCGCATGATTTAAAAGTCGTGGGCGTTTTCCGGTCGGGCATGTACGAGTTCGACGCCGCGATGGTGGCGCTGACGCTTACCCGTGCGCAGCAGCTTTTCGCGCTGGACGGCACCGTGAGCGGCCTGGCGGTGAAGCTCGATAAATTGGAGAACGCTCCCGCGGTCAAGGCCGCGGCCGAAGAAGCGCTGGGTCCGGACTACGCGGTGCGGATGTGGATGGAATTGAATCCCGCGCTGTTTGAGGCGCTGAAGCTCGAAAAGCTGGGCACGTTCATTTTATTGACGCTGATTGTTTTGGTCGCTTCGGCGAATATTATCTCGACGCTGGTCATGATGGTTATGGAGAAAATCCGCGATATCGGCATCTTGAAAGCCATTGGCGCGACCGACCGCTCGATCTGGGCGCTCTTTACGTGGGAAGGGCTGCTCATTGGCGTGATCGGTACGGTTTCCGGCGCGTTGCTGGCATGGGGGCTGGTGTGGGCGCTCGACACGTATAAGTTCATCCGCTTGCCGGGAAACGTTTATTATTTGGATTACTTGCCGGTGCGCGTGGAAGCCGGCGATTGGGCGCGCACCATTGGGGCGGCTCTGGTCATCGCGCTGCTCTCAACGATTTATCCGGCTCGGCGCGCGGGCAAGTTGCAGCCCGTTGACGCGCTGCGCTACGAATAATGCTTGAAGCGCGGGGCGTACGGAAAAGCTATCGGACCGGCACGGCTGATCTGGAAGTATTGAAAGGCGTTTCGCTTTCGATCGAGCCCGGCGCTTTTTTAGCCATCGTCGGACCGTCGGGCGCGGGCAAGTCCACGCTGCTGCATTTGCTGGCAGGCTTGGACAAGCCGACCCAGGGCGAGGTGACGTGGCAAGGCAAGTCGCTGGCTCAATTTTCGGATACAGAACTCTCTCGCTTTAGAAGCGAAGCGATCGGCGTGGTGTTCCAGTTTTACCACCTGCTGCCGGAATTGGACGCGCTGGAGAACGTTATGCTGCCGGCGCTGGTGCGCGGCGGCCGAGCGGATGAAGCGCTGCGAAAGCGCGCGGCCGCGATGCTGGAGCAAGTGGGTTTGGGAGCGCGGATGACGCACAAGCCCAACGCGCTTTCCGGCGGCGAGCTGCAGCGGGCCGCGATCGCGCGCGCGCTCATGAATGAGCCGAAATTGCTGTTGTGCGATGAGCCCACGGGCAATCTGGATTCAAAGACAGGCGCCGAAGTCGTGGAGTTGCTGCTGGGTTTGCGCAAGCAGCGGCAAATGGGGCTGGTGCTTGTGACGCATCAGCCGTCGCTGGCGGAGCAGGCCGAGCGGCGCATCACGCTCCGCGACGGCCAGATCGTAGAAGAGGCAGCAGAAAGGAAGCCATCATGAAGGTGTATCTGAACGGACAATTTGTGGACAGCGCAAAAGCGACGGTGTCGGTGTTTGACCACGGCCTCTTGTACGGCGACGGCGTCTTCGAGGGCATCCGCGCGTATAACGGCCGCGTGTTCAAGCTGCGCGAGCACATCCGCCGGTTGTACGAGTCGGCGCACACCATCATGCTTAAGATCCCGCACGAGCAAGAAGAGCTCGTGGAGATCGTGTGCGAGAGCATCCGCGTCAATAAATTGCGCGACGCGTACATCCGCTTGGTGATCACCCGCGGCGTGGGCGACCTGGGGTTGGATCCGCGCAAATGCAAAGTGCCCACGGTGTTCGCGATCGCGGATCGGATCAAACTCTACCCGGAAGAGATCTATCAAAAAGGTTTGGCGCTGATCACGGTGGCCACGCAGCGCAACGTGCCCGAGGCGCTCAACCCGCAGATCAAGTCGCTAAACTACCTGAACAATATCTTGGCCAAGATCGAGGCGGTGAACGCCGGCTTTGAAGAAGCGCTCATGCTGTCTCCTTCGGGCTATGTGACCGAGTGCACCGGCGAAAACGTGTTCGTGGTCAAGGACCGGCAGCTGCTGACGCCGCCGCCTTACATCGGGGTCCTGCGGGGCATCACCCGCCAAACGGTCATGGACCTGGGTGCGGAGTTGAACCTGGCCGTGCGCGAGGAGCTGCTCACGCGCCACGACGTGTTCAACGCGGACGAGGTGTTTTTGACCGGCACCGCGGCGGAGATCATCCCCGTGGTCACGATCGACGGCCGCACCATCGGTACGGGGAAGCCGGGCGAGCTCACCCGCCAGCTGAGCGAGGCATTTCATGCGCTAACTCAGCGCGAGGGAGTGAGTTGCAGCGTCAAACCTCGTCGATAGACTGTGCGTTCCTTGACAAACGCGGTACACTAGAAGCGTGATGGTGTGCGAACTCTGTAAGCATGCTCAAGCCACGGTCCATCTGACCGAGATCGTCAATGATCAGATGACGGAGATGCATTTGTGCGAAAGCTGCGCCAACCAGAAGGGCTCGCAGGTCGAGACCCACTTCGGGCTGGCCGACATGCTTTCCGGCCTGGCCGAGTACGGCAAGGCCCAGGAGCCGGAAGGCCATACGGCCAAGGCTTGCCCGAATTGCGGCATGACCTACGAGGATTTCCGCAAGGTCGGCCGGCTGGGGTGCGCGGAATGCTACACCACGTTCAAGCGCAGCCTGGGAAGCCTGCTCAAGCGTATTCACGGCTCGCCGCTGCACCTGGGCAAAGCCCCGGTGCGATTGCTGAAGCCGGTGAAGGCCAAGGCTGAGCTGATGGAGCTCAAGCGCAAGCTCGACAACGCGATTGAAAGAGAAGCCTTTGAAGAGGCGGCGGACATCCGCGACCAAATCCGGAAGATCGAATATCCCGACCGGCCGCGGCCGAAGAAGTAGCAAACCCATGGCCCGAGAACTCGACGAATTGCTCAAGCAAAGCAGCGAATGGCTGCGGGGAACAGGCCCGCTGTCCGAGATCGTGCTTTCCAGCCGGATCCGGCTGGCGCGCAACCTCGAGCGGCTGCCGTTCATCGTGCGGTCCACGCGCGCCTCGATGCAAGAGGTGCTCGACACGGTCAAGAGCGCGGTTTCAAAAGTCGTGACATTGAAGCGCGCGTTTTGGTTCGACATGTCGGCGCTCACGGAGGTCGATCGGCAGTTTCTCGTGGAGCGGCACTTGATCAGCCGCGAGCAAGCCGGCAGCCCCGAGCACCGAGCCGTGGTCCTGAGCCAGAGCGAAGCCATCAGCGTGATGGTGAATGAGGAAGATCACCTGCGCATCCAAGTGCTGCAGTCCGGGTTGAACTTGCGGGATGCGTGGACGCTCGGCGACACCTTGGACGACGAATTATCGGAATTGCTGCCTTTTGCTTATTCCACGGATCTGGGTTACCTCACCTGTTGCCCGACCAACACAGGCACGGGCATGCGCGCTTCGGTCATGCTGCACCTGCCGTCGCTGGTCATGACCAAGCAGATCAACAAGGTGCTGCACACGATCACCAAGCTGGGTTTGGCGGCGCGCGGGTTTTACGGCGAGGGAACCGAAGCGTCGGGCAATTTCTTCCAGATTTCGAATCAGGTGACGCTCGGGCGAAACGAAGAGGAGTTGATCGAGAATATCGAGCGCATCCTGAAGCAGGTCATCGAGTATGAGCAGGGCGCGCGCGCCTCGCTCATGGCGAACAACCGAACGCAGCTCGAGGACCGCGTGTGGCGCGCCCTGGGCATTCTGCGCCACGCGCGCACGATCTCGTCTCAGGAAACGCTGGACCTGCTCTCGGCGGTGCGGCTTGGCGTGGATTTGGGTTTGATGAACGGGCTCGACCGAAGTGCGGTAAACGAGTTATTCTTGTTTTCCCAGCCCTCACATTTGCAGAAGCTGGAAGGGAAGAACCTGTCCGCCAAAGACCGGGACGTGGTGCGGGCGGAGCTCATCCGCCAGAAGCTCGGCATACAGGGTAAAGACGGCAAAGGAAAATGATTTATTTTATGATGCGTTTTTCAGAGGGAGGCATTATCCATGTTTAATAAATTTACGGAGCGTGCCAGGAAGGTGATCCTCTTGGCCAAAGAAGAGGCCAAGCGCTTCAACCACGACTACATCGGCACGGAGCACATTCTTCTTGGCTTGATCCGGGAAGGCGAAGGCGTCGCCGCTGCGGTGCTGCAAAAGCTCGGGCTTTCTCCCGAGAAGATCCGCCTGGAAGTCGAGAAGCTGGTCCAAAGCGGGCCGAGCACGCTCGTTTCCGGCGACATTCCGTTTACGCCCAAGGCCAAGAAAGTCATCGAGCTCGCCATGGAAGAGGCGCGCAGCCTGGGCCACAACTACATCGGCACCGAGCACTTGCTTCTCGGCCTGATCCGCGAGGGCGAGGGCGTGGCGTCGCAGGTGCTGATGAACCTCGGCCTTGACCTGAACCGCGTGCGCAACGAAGTGATCACATTGCTGGGCTCGTCGAGCCCCGCGCCAGCCGGCACCACGGGCAGCCGCACCAAGACCCCGGCGCTGGACGCGTTCGGCCGGGACCTCACGCAGCACGCCCGCGAAGGCAAGCTGGACCCGGTGATCGGCCGCTCCGAAGAGATCGAGCGCGTGATCCAGATTTTGGCGCGCCGCACCAAGAACAACCCGGTGCTGCTGGGCGAGGCCGGCGTAGGCAAGACCGCCATTGTCGAAGGCTTGGCGCAGAATGTCATCAAAGGCGACGTGCCGGAAATCCTGCGCGATAAGCGCGTTGTTATTTTGGACTTGGCGTTGATGGTCGCGGGCACCAAGTACCGCGGCCAGTTCGAAGAACGCATCAAGGCCGTTATGGACGAGATCCGGCGCTCGGAGAACATCATCCTGTTCATCGACGAGCTGCACACGCTGGTCGGCGCGGGCTCGGCCGAGGGCGCGATTGATGCGTCCAACATCCTCAAGCCCGCGTTATCGCGGGGCGAGATCCAGTGCATCGGCGCGACAACGCTCGACGAGTACCGCAAATACATCGAAAAGGACGCGGCGCTTGAGCGCCGGTTCCAGACCATCTTGGTGGAGCCGCCATCGGTGATCGAGACGGTTGAGATCTTAAAGGGGCTGCGCGACAAATACGAGGCGCACCACCGCGTGAAGTACCTCGACGAGGCGCTGGAAGCCGCGGCAAAGATGGCGGACCGTTACATCGCCGGCCGTTTCCTCCCGGACAAGGCGATCGACCTGATCGATGAGGTCGGTTCGCGCGCGCGCCTCTCCGTGCTCACCGTTCCGCCGGAGATCAAGGACCTGGAAGAAAAGATCGAAAAGATCCGCAAAGAAAAAGAAGCCGCGATCAAAGGCCAGGACTTTGAGCTGGCCGCCTCATTGCGCGACCAAGAGCGCGAAGCCAAAGAGCAGCTCGATAAAGTGAAGAACGATTGGAAGAAGGTAAAGGGCGAGGCCATGCCGGTCATCACAGCGGAGGATATCGCGCATGTGGTGTCCAAGTGGACCGGCATTCCGCTGGTGCGGCTGGAAGAGAAAGAAACCGAGCGGCTGCTCAAGATGGAAGACGTGCTGCACAAGCGCGTCGTGGGCCAGCAGCAGGCCATACAGGCCATCGCCCGCGCCATCCGGCGTTCCCGCGCCGGCATCAAGGATCCGCGCCGGCCCATCGGCTCGTTCGTGTTCTTGGGCCCGACCGGCGTCGGCAAGACGCTGCTCGCGCGCGGCTTGGCCGAGTTCCTCTTCGGCGACGAAGAAGCGCTGATCCAAGTCGATATGTCCGAATACATGGAAAAGTTCAACGTGTCGAGGCTCGTGGGTGCGCCTCCCGGCTACGTGGGCTACGAAGAGGGCGGGCAGCTGACCGAGCGCGTGCGCCGCCGGCCGTACTCCGTGGTGCTCCTGGACGAGATCGAAAAAGCGCACCCCGACGTTTTTAACCTGCTTCTGCAGGTGCTGGAAGACGGGCGGCTGACCGACAGCTTCGGACGCAAGGTGGATTTCCGGAACACGGTGCTGATCATGACGTCCAATCTTGGCGCCGAGCTCGTGAAGAAGCACGGCAGCCTCGGGTTCACGGCGTCGAAGGACGAAGTGAACTATGAGACCATGAAGAGCCAGCTGCTGGAAGAGGTCAGGCGCGCTTTTAAGCCGGAATTCCTGAACCGCATCGACGAAGTGATCGTGTTCCATTCGCTGACCAAGGACGAGCTGTTCACGATCGTGGACCTGGAAATCAGCCAGGTGATGGCGCGGCTGCGCGAGCAAGGCATCCTGATCGATCTGGACATCACCGCCAAGGAATTTCTGGTGGAAAAGGGTTTTGATCCTACTTACGGCGCGCGTCCGCTGCGGCGGGTGATCCAACGCTTCCTGGAAGACCCGCTGGCCGAGGAAGTGATCCAGCGCCGGGGCAAGCCCGGCATGTCCATGCGCGTGACCCGCAAGGGGGAAATTCTCGAGTTCGAGGACCTGTCCGCGGTTGAGCGGCCGGCCCAGGCCAGTTGAGAGAACCCGTCAAAGGACCCGACGCGGCGCATGCTCGCCCGTCTTAAAGGCTGGGGAGTACAGGCTACCGCAGCCGCCGGTGCGACGGCGGTTGACCTCTTCTGGTACTGGGGCAGCCTCGCGCTTCTTCTCGTTCAAGCTATCGGCGGCTGCTTCATGCGCCGAATGCGGCTGCAAGCCATCTCCTATGAGCTCTGGAAAGTCGGCGTGAGCTCATGGTTCATCGTTTTCATCTCCTCGCTCTTCATCGGTATGGTGCTCGCGTTTCAAAGCGCGTACCAGATGCAGAAATTGGCCGCCGAGATCTACATCGCGAGCCTTGTTGCGCTCTCGGTTGTACGCGAGATCGGCCCGGTCATTACCGCGCTCATCGTGGCTGGGCGGGTAGGCTCGTCGATCGCCGCTGAGCTGGGCACGATGCGCGTGACCGAACAGGTCGACGCCCTGGTCACGATAGCCGTGGACCCGGTCCATTACTTGGTTGTGCCGCGGCTGCTGGCCCTGATCATCGGCCTGCCGGTTCTCACGGTCTGGGCGGATGCGGTCGGGATCTTGGGCGGGTTCATTATCGGCACGGTCAAGCTGGGCATATTGCCAACTGTTTACTGGAAGATGACGATCACGCCCATCATTTTTAAGGACCTTAACTCAGGTCTCCTGAAGTCGCTCGTCTTTGCCATGGTAATCGGCATCGCCAGCTGCTTCGAGGGGCTGCGCACCGAGGGCGGAGCCGAAGGCGTGGGCCGTTCGACCACGCGCGCGGTGGTGAGCTCTTTCATGCTGATCATCGGCGCGGACTGCCTGATCACCGCCGTGTTTTACTTCATGAACACGCAATGATCGAAGTCCGCGAGCTGTGCAAGTCTTTCGAAGAGAACGTCGTGCTGGATCATGCGAACGTAACGATTCCCACGGGCCAGACAGTGGTGGTGATCGGCCGGTCCGGAAGCGGCAAGTCGGTGCTCCTCAAGCACATTATCGGCATCATGAAGCCGGCCAGCGGAGATGTGCTCATCGACGGGGTCAACATCGCCACGCTGACCGGCCGGGGTTTGGACCGGCTGCGCATGAAATGCGGCATGCTTTTCCAAGGCGCGGCTCTTTTCGATTCCATGACCGTGGGCGAGAACGTGGCCTTTCCCCTGTCCGAGCACAGCAAGCTCTCGCCTCAAGAGATCGAGCAGCGCGTGGATGAGTGTTTGCAGCTGGTCGGTCTGTCCAAAGTGGCGGATCTGATGCCTTCGGAGCTTTCCGGCGGCATGCGCAAGCGCGTGGGCCTGGCCCGCGCTTTGGTGATGAATCCCAAGATTTTGCTCTATGACGAGCCGACTACCGGGCTGGACCCCATCATGAGCGACGTTAT
>JAHFGY010000146.1 GCA_023247195.1 Candidatus Omnitrophota bacterium
TGGACGCGCTTGAGTTTGGGAATTTCCATCCGACAGTACGGGCACCACGTCGCCCAAAAATGCAGTACCACCACTTTGCCCGCGTATTGGTCGAGCGAATGCGGCTTGCCGTCGAGGTCGGATACATGGACCGGCGGGGGAAGCTCGCCTCTTCCGAGGCCGCGTTTAGCGGGCGCGCCGAATGCCGCTTGGGCGCCGGCAGTCAGAAGCAGTATTGCCGCGAGCAGCAGGCAACCCTGCCGCCGTGGGGATTTACGCCGGGTCATGCGGTGGGCCAGGCGGATGTCGAATCGCTGGGCGCGAGGCGAGCGGGTTCGCGCTGAGGGCGAAAAAGACCCATGCTTGCCGTGTAGCCATGCACGAAATTCCGTAAACCGACCGGTCCGATCTCTCCGTTGCAGAAAAAACCGCCCAAAGGAAAGCGGCCGCGCAGCGTGCGGATCACTTTCACGTCGTGGTTGGAAACGCCGTAGAGCGATTTTCCCCGCCCCAAGCAGCTGAAGAGCAGCCCGCCCGAAGGCGTGCCATCGATCCCTTCCTGGTGCCGCTGCAAAAGCCGTCGCAGATCTTCGCGCGAAGCATTGGCGTCGCGCAAGTGGAACTGAAAGGTTTGCCCCGGCAGAATGCCCTCGGAAATGGCCACGGCTCCGCTCGATGGGTCGATTCCCACGATATTGCGGATCAGAAAATCGCCGGGATTAAAGGCCGAGCGCATCTCATCGATCACGACGCCGCCGAAAATGGAGCCTTGCTGGGCGAGCTCGCGGTCTTCGGTGGAGAGAGCTGAAAGCACGTCATGAAGCACCGTGATGGCTTGCTTGCCGCCGAGCTTTACCAGAAGGTTCTCATCCGATTCAGTCACGATGAACGGCTTGCCGATCGGGCGGCAGCCTTGCGAAACAATGGTATCCATCACGATATTGCCCGTAAGAGCCAGACCCACGGCGCCTTCGCGCAGCACTTGGTCTTGCAAAAGCAGGAAGTGATCGCCCGCGGCTTGTCCGCCGCTCACGAGGCCGCCGATCACCGGCCGGCCGCGGTAAGTCGCGTTCAGTTGCGCGAGGATCGGCGCCGGGTCGCAGCTGAACGGGTCGGCAAAGAGGATGAAAGCAGGCGCTGACGCTGGTGCCGCGCCGACCTTGTCGATCCAAAAACCGCCCGGCTCGGCGAGCGTGAGCTCCTCGCGATTAAAGGAAAAAGGAGAAATGTGCACGTCCGGCAAATGCGCGGCCAGGATGGAAACCGCGGGCACCCATTCGAGCTCGCGGTCAGCGCCGATAATGCCGCCTGCGCTGCAGCCGATCAGGACTTTCGGGCTCAGCTTTTCCCGGAGCCGCGGCAGGATCGTATCCCAATCCACTTGGTAGATCGTTGATACAAAAAGGAAGGCCACGTCGCAGCTTTCCCCGGCCAGCTCGCCGCTGACTTGGGAAGAGGCCTCCTCGAATGCGGAATTGAAGGTAACAGCGTCGCTGACGCCGGATGCGAATTTCATCTTATTTCAAGCTTAGACGTCGTATCGACGAAAGTCAATGGAACCTGAACAAGGTAGTTGCGTTGGTCGTCGTGGCCTGCGCAAGCGCTTCCTTTGTCGTGCCGCGCAAAGACGCGAGGAACTCAGCCGTGTGCGCCACATGAGCCGGCTCGTTTGTCTGGCCGCGCACAGGCTGCGGAGCCAAAAAGGGCGAATCGGTCTCAACGAGCAGCCGGTCATCGGGCACAAGCGCAACCAGGTCGCGCAGCGGCTGCGCCTTGGGATAGGTCACATTGCCCGCGAAGGAAATATAGAAGCCGAGTTCGAGCGCGCCTTGGATGTAAGACTTGGGGCCGGATGCGCAGTGGATCACGCCTCGCATCGGCCGGCTGCCGGCGCGGTACAAGCAGCGCAGCAAATCATCATACGCGTCGGAGCGCTCGCCCGCGTCGCGGCAGTGGATGATGATCGGCAGCGCCGCGCGCTTGGCCATGCGGATAAATCGCTCGAACGCTTGCTGCTGCACGTCGCGCGGGGCTGCCATGTGGTAGTAATCGAGCCCGACCTCGCCGATCGCGGCCACGACCGGGTCCGCGGCCAGCGCTTCAATAGCCCGGAATGCAGGTTCGGTGGCCGCGTAAGCGTCCTCAGGATGGATGCCCACGGAAGCGCGCAGCATGGAGTGATTCTTCGCGAGCGCCACGCTGGCCCGGCTAGACTCAACCGTGCATCCCACGGTGACGCATGCTTTCACGCCGGCTTGCCGCGCCCGGTCAAGTACCCCGCCTAGATCCGCGTCGAGCGGCTTCCAGTCCAAGTGGCAGTGCGTATCGATGAGCATAAGGATGCTATTATACGGCATGCCTTCACTGCATTCGTTTCCGTATGACCCGTTCCAGCAGCGCGCTATCGACGCCATTGAGGACGGCAATTCGATTTTTGTCGCGGCGCCCACCGGCTCGGGCAAGACCGTGCTAGCGGATTACGTGATCGAGCGCAGCCTGGAAAGCGGCCGCCGCGTGATCTATACCTCGCCGATCAAAGCGCTGAGCAACCAAAAGTTCCGCGACTTCACGCACCGCTACAACGACAAGGTCGGCATCATGACCGGCGACGTCACCATCAACGCCGACGCGCCGCTCATCATCATGACCACGGAAATCTACCGCAACACCCTGCTGGAAGACACAGGCCGGCTGGCCAAGTATTCGTGGGTGATCTTCGACGAGGTGCATTACCTGGATGATCCGGAGCGCGGCACGGTTTGGGAAGAGTCGCTCTTGTTCACGCCGGATTCGATCAACCTGCTCTGCTTGAGCGCGACGATTCCCAACGTGGACCAGATGGCCGAGTGGCTCCGCGAAGTGCATAAGCGGCCGATTGAAGTAATCCTCGAAGACAAACGGCCTGTGCCGCTTGCGATCCGCTTCCAGTGCCGCAACAAAATCCTCGATAAGGTTCAGGAGCTCGAGAAGGTGGGGTACAGCGGCAAGGACGATCCTCGCCGCTCCCGTTACGGGTGGCGCAGCCGCAGCCAAACCATGACCGCGAGCAACCGCGTGACGAGCTTAGTCGAGCACATGTCGCAGGCAAACGAGCTTCCCTGCATCTTTTTCACCTTCGGCCGCCGGCGCACCGAAGACCTGGCGGTTGAGATTTCCGGCCTGCCTTTGATAAGCGAAGCGGAAAGCCGCAAAGCGCGCGCGCTCTTTGATGATCTCTGCGCCAAATTCCAGCTCGAGCAAGACCGGACCGCCGAGATGCTGGGCAAATTGATCGACCGGGGCGTCGCGTACCACCACGCGGGCATGCTTCCCACGGTCAAAGAAGTGGTCGAACGCTGCTTCACCAGCCGGCTCGTCAAAGTCATCGTGACAACCGAAACGTTCGCGCTGGGCATCAACATGCCCGCGCGCAGCGTGGTGATCGATTCCATGAAAAAACGCAGCGGCGGCGGATTTGAATTGCTGCAGCGCCGGAATTTCATGCAGATGGTCGGCCGCGCCGGGCGCCGAGGCCTCGACACCGAGGGCACCGCGTACCTCCGCATCAACCCCGAGCACGTCAACTTTCCCGAGATCAATCACCTGCTCACCGGCCAGCCCGAACCGGTGCGGAGCCGCTTCAATCTCGGGTACGCCACCCTGCTCAACCTTTACCGCCGCCACGGCGATAAGCTTTTCGATCTTTATCCCAAAACGTTTTACTATTTTCAGACCGGCGGGGCCAAACGCCAGGAAGGCCTGGCGTTGATGCAGCGAAAGCTCGATCTGCTCAAGGGCATGCACTACATCGAGCGCGACAAGCTTTCAGCACGCGGCGAATTCGGTTCCTGGCTGTACGGGTATGAGCTGCTGCTGACCGAGCTATTCTCCGAGGATCGGCTGGCGCACTTGAATCCCACGCAGCTCGCGATCTTGATGATCGCGCTCGTGTACGAACCCAAGCCGAACATGAAGCCGCCGACCAAGCACCGGCTCAGCCAGGAGCTGGCCGGCTTGTGCCGCGAGCCGCTCGCGCGCATCCACAAAGCGGAACATCAGTTTAAAATCCACCCGATTACCAAGGAACCCGCTTTTCATCTTTCGCATGCCATGGAAGCCTGGATGCAGAAAGTTCCCTTTGCTAAGCTGGTTAAGTACAGCGAAGTGGATGAAGGGGAGATTGTTCGGTACTTCCGGATGACGGTGCAGCTCTTGCGGCAGCTGAATGAAACGCCCGCGGGCACCGCTGAGCTGGCGGCGGCATCCATCAATGCGCTGCGGCGCATCAACCGCGACGTGGTGGATGCGGAAGCGCAATTGCGCATGGGGTAATGATGAAATCCTTTTGGGTCCGCCCTGTTTTATTCGCGCTGGGAATCGCAGCGGGCACCGGCTGCGCCACCACGCCCCAGTACGGCATCCGCCCCACCCCCACGCCGGTTGAAACATCCGAGGCGCGGCAGATCGAGCAGGAGATCAGCCGCGTGCAAGCGCAGGAATTCGAAAAAGAAGGCACTTACCCGCTGCGCGCGGGCGACAACGTCAAAGGCTTCGACGTCGTGAACATCGCGCTCCGGCTCGCGCGGGTAACGGAGCGGCCGTACCTTTCCTACCAAGTCATCCTTTACGACTCAAAAGACCCCAATGCCGCTGCGCTGGCCGACGGCCGCATCTATGTTTCAACCGGGATGCTGGATTACCTGCAGGGCCGCGGCAGCAACCCAAACGAGCTGGCGTTCATTCTCGGCCACGAGCTCGGGCATACCGTGGCGCAGCACGTGGTCCAACGCTACCAGACGCTCGCGCAGCAGCAGATGCTCATCAACGCGCTGGCCGCCGGCGCACAAGCGGTGACTAAAGGCGGTACGGGGGCGCAGCGCACGGTGGTGACCATCGCGTCGGTGCTGCAGCAGGTTTCGCTCAGCGGCCATAGCCAGCAGCAGGAGCTTGAAGCCGACCAGCTCGGCGTGCGCTATGTCATGCGCGCGGGCTTTGACCCTGTCGCAGTCCTGAGCCTGTTCGAAGACTTCAAGCGATTCGACAGCCCCTCGGGCCTCTTGCGTTCGCATCCCTACAGCGACACGCGGCGCGCCTACGTCGAGCGATACTTAATCGACATCGGCGTGCTCAAGCCTGAGAACGCGGCGATGGCGGCTCCGCCGGGCCCTGCCCACTTTCAGCCCGCGGCCGACCGCAACGCCGAGATCAAGAACCTGCGCGACGCGCAAAAACTCTACCCGCAGGACTCAATCAGTTGGAAGAATCTGCAGAAGCA
>JAHFGY010000147.1 GCA_023247195.1 Candidatus Omnitrophota bacterium
GTAGAAGCTGATGTAGACCGCCAATAGCGCAAATCCCATGTAAAGATTGACGAACAGGCTGATGATTGTCACAAGGACGTTCACAATGCCGCCCGCAGCGCCCAGGACCTGGAAAATCAACCCCACGCCCATTGAAACCAGGGCCACGACAACGCCGAGCAAAAATACCTTGAGCCATCGGCCTTTGGTCACGGCAAAGCTGGCGCGCAGCCCCTCAATCGGGCCCAGGCCGTCCAGGACGATCGCCGGGAACCAGAAAACCAGCCGAACCGCCAGCCAAACAAGACCCGCCGTGGCGGCGATACCCAGGATCACGCCGAGGATCGTGAGCAAAGCGCCTGGCAAGAAAGTCATCAAGCCGAGAATAAAGGCAAGAAGTCCGATCGCAAGCGCCGCGCCAATGACCGCGCCGGTCGAAATCGCCCACGCGCCGAGAAGCGACACAAAAGAGCGCTTGGCTGAAGCTAGGAAAGCCGGCAGCGACGATTGCTCCGTGGCTTCCAACTGCCCGACATAGCCGATCTGGCCACCGTTAAGGAACAAGCCCGCCAGCATGGCGAATAAAAAGGAAAAGAGCATCACGGGCCAAGCGCGAGCCAGCCATGCAAAAGCCGCATCTTCCCAGTCGCTCGTCGGCGCAGCGCCTGTATCGTCAAAAACATCGTTACCCAGATCATCCATTCCTTGCATGCCGGTATCGGACAAATCAGCGGCCACGTCCGTTCCCGTGCTCACCGCTTCGTCGACCGGCTCGCCCGCTTCTTCCGCGGCCACAGCCGCTTCGGTGGCGGTTTCCCCGGCTGCGTCGACCGTTCCTTCCGCGGTTGCATCGGCCGGTGCGGTTACGGCTTCTTCAGCCTTCGAGCGCAGCGCACGGGCGGGACGCTCTACCGGCGACTCTTCCACGCCGGCGCCAAGCGTCGGTCCCTGGCTCAGCTCCGACGGGATACCGGTGAGCATGACGGAACCGATCACAATAAGCCCGATAAGCAGAGAGCCCGCGGCATAAACAGCGATTCCCGGCCAGCCTTTTACCGCCAGGCGAAAGCCGCGTGCCAGTGCTTGTCCGATGGAAAGTTCCATTGCTTCTCCTCCGATGACGCCTAAGCGAAGGTCTGGCGCAGCACCGCTTCGATCTGCGGCACTAACCCGGCCCAGTCCGCCTCCGGCGCCTTGGAGACGGAAATAAAATCATTCACCGCAAAAAGCTGAACAATACCCGGGATGGCGAGCAACTGTTTAGCCCAGTCGGTATCGGCCGTTGCGGCCTCCCGATAGGTCTTGCCCTGCGAAGCCACCTGCCGGTTCAACGTAAATTTGACAGCGTTCGGATTGGGCGTTGCTTGAGCATTGACATTAAGGGTCGCTAACATGGCCACAAGCATACCATCGCAACGCCTTCCATGACAACTAGATAGATAGGCCACGGGTCGAAGTAATCGAGCAAACTCGGCTGGCTAGGCTATTCCGTTAAGCAGCTGTAATAGCTTCAAACCACTCAAGTTAGGACAAAAACAAACTCAAGGCGCGCCGGTGCGCTTGCGCGCAACGCGCGGCTTCTTGGCCGTTTTTTGCGGGCCGGCGGCTTCCGGCTCGGACGGAGCGGCGAACGCCGGGACCATTGCGAACGCGGCGTCCGGTTTAGGCAGGCTAGCCGGACGATCCGGCTTTAGAGACAGCGCGCGCACCGTTGCGAGGTTATGCAGGTCTTCTTCTTCCGACTCTTTCGGCGTCTCGAGAATCATGGGCACATCCGCCAGTTTCGGGTGATTCACGATGCGCTTGAACCCCTCGCGGCCGATATGGCCGTAGCCGATGTGCCAGTGCCGATCAACCTTGGAGTCGAACGCTACCTTGGAGTCATTGAGGTGGATGAGTTTCAAGAGGTTCAGCCCCACGACGCTATCGAAACGGTCGACCGTTTCCTGCAAGCCTTCGGCGGTGTGGATCGCGTAGCCGGACGCAAACAGGTGGGCCGTGTCCAAACAAACCGCGACGCGCGCCTTCTCTTTCACCTGATCCCGGATGCCGGCAAGCTGCTCGAATTTTGACCCAAGCCCCTGCCCCGAGCCCGCGGTGTTTTCCAAAAGGATCAGCGTCGAGGAAGCGGTGTTGGCCAGCACTTGGTTGATGGCCCTGGCCACGTTCGCGATGCCCACGCTGTCTTCCGCGCCGCGCGGGCTTCCCACGTGCGTGACCAGGTAATTCGCCTTCAGCTGCGTGACGCGGCTGTACTCTTCGTCGAAAAGCCGAGTGGACTGCTCCCACATGCGGTCCTCAGGCGAGGCGAGGTTGATGATGTACGGCGCGTGCACCGCTATCGGCGTAACGCCCAACGCGGCCAGCCGCGTTTGAAAAGCCTCGAGGTCGGCTTCGGCAAGCTTGGGTGCCGGGCCGCCGCGCGGGCTGCGGCTGAAGATTTGCATGGCCGACAGGCCGAGCCGCTCGGCGCGAGCAACGGACTCCAGAATACCGCCGGCTATGGGGACATGGACGCCCAAACGCATGGGGGGATGATAGCACGATCAAACGAGCTAGGCGACTTTCAAGACTTCTTCAGGGGTGGTCTGGCCGATCAGGATCTTGCGCCAACCGTCTTGCCGCAGCGTACGCATGGCGGGCATTCCTTGAGAGGGTTTCTTGGCTTCGAGCGCGATGTCTTGTGACGACGCGCGCGCAAGGATCAGTTCCTTCACCGGATCCGTGATCGGCAGGAATTCGTAAATCGCGGTGCGGCCCTTGTACCCGGTCTGTTTGCACTTCGGGCATCCCTTGCCGTAGAACAGCGTCTTCGGCACCTCAGCGGCTGAAACGCCGAACTCCTCAGGCAAACCAGGCAAGGGTGCTCGTGCTTCCTTGCAATTCTCGCAGACCACGCGCACTAACCGCTGAGCGATGAAGCACAGCACCGAGGACGCGACGAGAAACGGCTCGATCCCCATGTCCAGCAAGCGCGTCACGCCGCCAGCCGCATCGTTCGTGTGCAGCGTCGAGAAAACAAGGTGGCCGGTGAGCGCGCTGCGGATCGTGATCTCGGCGGTTTCCGGATCGCGCACCTCGCCGACCATCATGATGTCCGGGTCGTGGCGCAGCATGGACCGCAATCCGTGGGCAAAGGTGAAGCCGATCTTCGGGTGAATCTGCAGCTGCGTGATGCCGAAAAGCTGGTACTCGATCGGGTCTTCGATGGTCAGGATCTTCACGTCCGGCGCGTTCAGCCGCGTGAGGCAAGAATAGAGCGTCGTGGTTTTGCCGGATCCCGTGGGACCCGTCACAAAGATGATGCCGTGCGGCTTCTCGATCAGCTTGAGCAAGGCATCCAGATGGTCTTTTGAAATTCCCAGCTCCTTGAGATCGAACAGCATTGACGACGACAGCAAGCGGATGTTCACGGTTTCGCCGTAGTTCGTCGGCAGCACGGACACGCGCAGGTCCAGCTCCTGGTCCTCGATGCGCACCTTGATGCGGCCGTCCTGCGGCAAGCGCCGCTCCGCGATGTCCAGTTTTGCCATGACCTTGATGCGCGAGACAATGGCTTGGTGCAGCTTCACGAGGTCTTGCGGCACCGGCACCTCGTACATCACGCCGTCCACGCGCTGCCGGATGCGCAGCGAGTCGTCAAAAGGCTCGATGTGGATGTCGGTCGCGCGCTCGCGCACCGCCGACATCATAAGCTGGTTCACGAACGCAATCACCGACGCGGCGTCGGCGTCCGCCGTCAGGTCTTCCGCGATGCTGACGCGAGCGGACTCCCGCGGACCGGTGTCCAAGATCCGCTCCACCGCGGACGCGCCGATGCCGTAATGGCGCTGGATCGCGGCTTTGATCTCGTCCTGCGCGGCCAGCGTCGGCGTCACGTCGCAGCCAAGCAGAAGTTTGAGCTCATCAATGGCCTGAATGTCGAACGGATCCGCTATCGCGACGCGCAGGGTGTTCTTATCAAAGGAAAGCGGCATGCAGAGGTAGCGGCTGGCGAATTTCGGCGGAATCTTGGCCAGGACTTCCGGGCTGATTTTAACGTCGTTCAGCCGAATGGAGGGAATGCCGAGGTGCTCGGCCAGAATCGGCAAGAGCTGGTCGTTCCGAAGAATCCCCATCCGCACCAGAGCCGTGCCCAGAAACTCTCCGGTGCGCCGCTGCTCTTCAAGAGCGCGGGTGAGATTCTCCTCGGAAATCAGTCCTTGCTGGGCAAGCATCTCGCCCAGCACTTGTCTTCGCCGCGGTTCTGCCATAATCCACTACCTTACCACATCAATCGGCAGTCTTGAGCCTCAGGCCGATCAAGAAACTGAAAACAGGCGACTGCAGCACCTTATTGCCGCCGGCGGTTGCGCTGAATCTGGCCGCCGCCGCCGAAGTAGGGCTCGTTACGGGGTACTACCGGTAAACTTCTTGAAGAGCAGCGTGGCGTTGTGGCCGCCAAAGCCCAGAGAATTGGACAAAGCAGCCTCTACAGGCTGTTTCCGCGCCTGGTTGGGCACGTAATCGAGGTCGCAGTCCGGATCGGGCGTGGTGTAGTTGATCGTCGGGGGAATAGCGCTCTTGGTGATCGTAAGCACCGAAACCACCGCTTCTACCCCGCCCGCGGCGCCGATCAAGTGGCCGGTCATGGACTTAGTAGAAGAGACCGCCACTTTCTTGGCTGCCGCGCCGAACGCGGTTTTAATCGCCAGCGTTTCAATCTTGTCGTTCAGGTCGGTCGACGTGCCGTGCGCGTTGATGTAGGTCACCTGCTCGGGCCGCAGCTTACCGTCTTTCATCGCGAATTCCATGGATTTCGCGGCACCCGCCCCGTCCGGCGCAGGAGCGGTCATGTGGTACGCGTCGGCCGTCATACCGTAGCCGACGATCTCAGCATGGATCTTGGCTCCCCGCTTCTTGGCATGCTCCAACTCTTCCAGCATCAAGACGCCGGCACCTTCGCCGATCACAAAACCGTCGCGGTCGCGGTCAAACGGCCGGCTGGCGGCTGTCGGGTTGTCGTTGCGCTTGGACAGCGCCTTGAGCGCGCAGAATCCGGCAACGGTCAGCGGCGTAACGCAGCCCTCGGTACCGCCGCCGATCATGACATCCGCGTGGCCCATCTGGATAATCCGGAAAGCTTCCCCGACCCCGTGCGAGCCGGAAGCGCATGCCGTGGCCGTGCAGGAATTCGGCCCCTTAAAG
>JAHFGY010000030.1:0-3407 GCA_023247195.1 Candidatus Omnitrophota bacterium
CCATTCATTGCCAACCAGAGATCGTCTCAACTCGGGGGATGATTGCAGTGCTTTCAAGGCTTCGTCCCAATCGGTTGGCAGTCCGGCATTTTCTTGAATCCGCTCGCGAAGCGACCCTAAATAGGAGGGGTCGATTATGTGAGCTATTCCGTCCATGGCTTCTAAGCCTTCGGGGGTGTTGAATTCGCGAAAAAGCTTTTCGAGGAAAAAGGGCTTGAAGTACTCCTTGTCTTGCATAAATGAGGGCTTCACGTAGTTTTCTCGAATGAGCGTGCCTACACGGTCTCGCTTGCTCCAGTCCCAGGATTCATAGCGCTTGAGCATCTCAAGGATTTCCCCCTGCTCAAATAAAGACAGGAGTTCTTCGGTTCCTTCAAAACCCTGCTGCCCCCACATGAGGAAGATAGCGAGGAATGGAGGAATATCCCCTTCATCAAACTTATCGTCGATTTCGGATAGGTGGAGAGCCCAGAGTTCTTCCAAAAACCGCCGATCATCGTTCGGGAAGTCAAGCTTTTGGACCAGTCTTTGCTTGAGCTGCGCGTAGGAAGTAACCCCTTGGTCTCCAATGGCCGTGAGGTAGTAGTAAAGGGCTGGGTCATACTGCACGCGCCTGCACCAATCCGGATTAGGCTCTTTCTTTTCCAGATGATAGGCTTGTGCTCTTGCGTGCAAAATGTATTCAAAGTAGCCCGCATGTCCTTCAAGTATTTCCAGCAGCTTCGGTTGCGCGGCAAAGAATTCCCTGTATACGTCGAGCAAGACAGGTCTCAATTCCGGATGAATCGGAATGTCAGAACTCTGCTCCGGTATGGTTTTGCGGCGATCCAGATACGCTGCTCCTTCCGCAAGCTGCTCGATGGCCGGCAGGGAGACTGTGCCGTTCCGGTAAGCTTGCCGCAGTATCGTCAAAAAAGACTTCCAAAGATAGGCGGGCAAGGGAAAGACGGCCAGAGGCAGTGGGAAAATTGGTGAATTGGTTGGATCGGTGACCCCTAGCAGAAAAACCTCTCGCGCCAACGGCGAGCCATCGCTCAGTTTGTCCAAGAATGTATGACTAAAAGCTGGGCCTTCCGCCAGGGGAACGGGTGAAGATCCGGGCGTTGGACGCAGCATGCCCGTGTGCAGGAAAACGGCATCCTGTTGCATCAAGCCGTCATGATCCAGGTCTTCGCCGCGGCGGGTGATTTCATGGACAGCCTCATGGGAATTGCCAAAGGCAAAGGCTGACTGGCGCTCTTCAGGAATGTCGAATGCAGCGAAATGGGTCAACTCCATGAAGAAACGTCCTTCTCCGGCATGGTTGCCATAGGGGCTTTCAAAGGTATAGCTCTGGTTGGTCCCGGGGATGGGAATCGTCTGGCCGAGACGTCCAAAATAGAATGTATAGGTGCCGTCCTGAAGCTGGGTTTGATCCAACCGCAGATTCTCGGCGCGCGCGCGAATCATCAAGGACAACCGTTGCAGAAATTGCCCGAGCGCCTGGTCGCTCTCAATGCCCAAAAACTCAAGCAAGGCTTGCGTCTGGGGGGATTTCGCGAACTCGAAGTTTTCCCTGACAACCCGCATCGTTACCGAAGCCCCCGCCAACTCATCAACGAGATCTGCGGTCCGCTGATCCGGCGGATTGAGGAGAGGATGCACTGCGGCTAAGAGATGCGCGGTATTATCACGAGTAGCCGCTGTCACCGTTGGAATCGATTCTTCGTTCAAGTTGACCGCTAGCTGTCGGTTTTCGATCGGCCATCGCAGCGTCAGTAAATCGCCGTCCAGCATCAGCTGGATCCCGAGCTTCGATAGCGCCGAATCCGGTCGGTTCATTGCCTCGACCCACCCGCGCATGTCCTCAGGCAAGGTGTGCTTTTCAAGGATGTGCAGGGTTTGGAGGAAGGTGATAAGCGCTCGTGTCGAATGCGTTACACGTACCGGTGTGCCGTCGGTCGATGGGATCGCGACAGTCGGGTCTAAATTGCTGAAGAAAACGCGTACCACATCCAAGGCATCCTGACTAAACCGCGCGGCGATCTGTTTGGCTGAGGGAAAGTCCTGATCGAGCAGGCGACGGTAACGCGCTTCATCCAAAGGTCCTGTGAACGAGGGTACGATCACGGCGTACGCGATGCCGTGTTCTCTCAATCGCTGGAGAATGCCGTCGGAATGGAAGCCCCCTGTGATGACGACACTGACCGGAGCCGATTCGCGCTCGATGTTCTCAACGGCATGTGAGAACAAGATCTCATCTCGGCGCAACGCCAATGTGTAAAAGCGCTCGGCATTCGGCAATTGATTGATCAATGCTTCGATCTCGCCGGGTGCAAGAAGCGATTCCTTGGTCAAATCTGATTTTGTGAGCTGATAGCTCTCCCACCGATCGCGGGTCATCTTCATGTGGATGAGCTCATCGATGAGGTCGAGCTGTCTCAGCAGGTGTGCCAACCGCTGTTGATCCGGCGTTAGAAGATACGCGTCCTCAACAGCTTCGTACAAACGAACGAGCTCATTCGGTGCTTGGATCGACCGCGATTGTCGCGACAACTCAAGGTACGTCAGGTATTGTCGAAGGGCCCAAAAGTCTCCGTCGCGGGCCGGTTTCGGCTCAGGCGTCGCCTCACGCAGAGGCATGCTATACACATTTCCCAAGCGGCGCGCCATTTCATAATAGTCAGCCTTTGGAAGTTTCCCGTCGGCAATTCGTTGCCGCAGCACCTTGATCTGCTCGCGCTCTTCGGCATTCATCCGCGGCCAGAGCTCCGACAAGAATCGTTTGAGATCCGCTTCAACCCCCTTGGAATCCCAGGCAGAGGCGTACGTGAAGGTCTGCAGGATTGCCAGCACGTGCGGGTAGTTATCGAGGGAGACTTGAGCCTGGCGAGCCATTTCAGCCAGCCGCTGGAGATAATTCTTTAAGGTGTTGTTCCCATCGCGGTTCTCATAGGCGCGCCGCAGTTCAACCAGTTCCTGGACCGCGGCGGGGTAGAGAGATGTTCTCAACGGCAAGAGTTGAGCGCGCATCGCTTGGATAGTCCGCTCGGCGGCTGGCTGAGCCTCGATGTTATCCAGGTAGACGCGGACGTGCTCCTGGTAGGTGTCGGGTTCTTCCAAACCAAAGAAGCGCATCTTATCCGGTTGGGTTACGGCAAAATATTCCGCTCCCGAAAAAAGTCCTTCTTCCAAAAAAGCTCGCGCGACTTTTGCCGTTTGGGTTGGATGCGGCAGTCGTGTATAGGGCGTCGGATCGCACCACCCATCCGCCCCCTCCAGCCCCACGGACTGAGCGTGAAGCGTTTCGTGCAGCCATTCTAGAATTTCACCGATACGGGCTTGGGCTTCTGGGTGGGTATGAACATCCGGAATGTGAATGACCAGGGGACCGGAAGATCGGTCCGAAGGTTGCCAGGTTTCCACAA
>JAHFGY010000030.1:3417-17795 GCA_023247195.1 Candidatus Omnitrophota bacterium
GTGGCCGAGGCGCTCGGGTACGGACAGGGTTGATAGCGTTGATAGCAGGGAATCCGTTGGTACAGGTGGGGGTGTGGCCGCGTGCACAGAAGGGCCAAGGGGAGCGGTACTCGTCAGGGCAAAAATCAGGGCGAGCGACCCGCATACAGCGCGTCGAAATCGCCCAAATGAAGCGATGCTTAATCGTTGAAACGAAGGAGGTGTGTACATAGTATTAATGAAGCGGGATTACTTATATATAGTAATTAAAAAAGTATATATTGATCAATGGGAACATTCAAGAAAATATGTTAATAATTGAGAGGCTGAAGTAAAATGCTTCCGCTCCTCTCCCGCTCGTTCATACCGCGTTGATCCCACGGCGGTTATCCGAAAGGACCCGCTATGTCCGCTTTGTCATCCCTGACGAACCGGGAAAGGCTTATTCTTCTCAACTTGGTGCCGCAAATCGGCAGCAACCGCTTGCGAAAGCTCCTGGCTTATTTTGGAAGCTTGGAAGATATTTTCAGCGCGACCTCGGAACGCCTGCGCGATGTGGGTGGAATCGGCCCGGCCACGGCCGCCGCGCTGGTGACGGGCTGCAAGGATCTTGGCAAGCTCGAGGTGGAGGTGAAACTCCTGGAGAAGCACCGGCTCGTGCTTCTCACCTATGAAGAAGAGGCGTACCCGCCGTCGCTGCGGTCGATTTACGACCCCCCGATCGTCATCTACGCTAAAGGTAACCTCCCGGCGCCGGATTCACCTCATGTGGCCATCGTGGGCACGCGCGCAGCTTCCACTTACGGGCTCCGCGTGGCGGAGAGGCTGGCGTATGACTTGGCGCAGCGCGGGGTCGCAGTTGTTTCCGGCATGGCGCGGGGCATTGATGCCGCGGCGCATGCCGGAGCGCTCAAAGCCGAGGCGCCGACAGTCGCAGTCCTGGGAAGCGGGCTGCTGCGCGTTTATCCGCCGGAGCACGCGGACCTGGCTGAGCGCATCGCCCAAGCGGGTGCGGTGATCTCCGAGTTTCCGCTCACGTTCGGGCCCCTGCCGGGCAATTTTCCGCGGCGTAACCGCATCGTGAGCGGCCTTTGCCGCGCGATCGTTATCGTGGAAGCCGCGCGCCGCAGCGGCGCCATGATCACGACCGACCTTGCGCTCGAGCAAGGCCGCGACGTGCTGGCCGTGCCCGGGCCGATAGACGCCATCGGCTCGCAGGGAACGCTTCAATTGATACGCCAAGGAGCGGGCTTGGTCACGAGCGCCGACGATGTGCTGGAAGCCATGGGCCTGCTGCCCGCGGAAAATGCGGCGGAGCCGCCGGAAACAGCCGCCGCGCGTTTGATCGTGGCGCACCTGGACCGCCGGCGGCCGCTGGCCATGGATCAGCTCGCCGAACGCACCGGATTGACCATGGCGGAGCTTTCAGCCGAGCTGCTTCGATTGGAACTGGCGCGGCGCGTCCGCCAGCTGCCGGGCAAGCGGTTTCTGCTCGCAGACTAAACTCGAGTTGTGCAATTTTCCGCGAGCTGTGGTATATCTCTTGCTCACATCTTGACAAAGTTTTCCACCGATCAGGTATGCTTACCCAATGAACGTGCAAGTGAACGGCGAAGACCGCGAATTGGCGGAAGGGATCACGGTGTCGGGGCTGCTGGATTCGCTCCAGGTTGTGCCGGAGCGGGTTGTGGTTGAGGTGAACCTCACCATCTTGAAACGAGCGCAGCATTCAGGCACGGTATTAAAGGAAGGCGACCGAGTGGAAATCGTGCACTTCGTGGGAGGCGGCTAAGGCCGCGGCACATGGCAAAGAATCTGCTGATCGTAGAATCGCCGGCTAAGGCGAAGACCATCAACAAAATCCTGGGTAAGGATTTTGAGGTGACTTCGTCCATGGGCCATTTGTGCGACCTTCCCAAGAGCCGCCTCGGCGTGGACGTTGAGCACGACTTTGAGCCGCAATATATCGTTATCCAGAAGCGCCGCAAGCTCGCCAAGCAGGTCCAGGAAGAAGCGCGGGGAAAGGTAGCAATCTACCTGGCGCCCGATCCGGACCGCGAAGGCGAAGCGATCAGCTGGCACATTGCCCGCTTGCTGCAGCAGGATGATGATGCGCAGGCTAAGAAGGCGTCCGACAAAGCCGCCAAGCAGGCCGCGAAAGACGCGCTCAACCCGGAAGCCGCGGCTGAGGCAGCTAAGAAGAAAGCGAAGAAATCCAAAAAAGCCGGAAAAGGCAAAGCCGAAGCCAATGGCCATGTTGTGCCCCGGAAGATTTACCGCATCAGCTTCCACGAAATCACGGCGCAGGCGATCAAAGCCGCGATCCTCAAGCCGACCGAAATCGACTTGAACAAAGTAAACTCGCAGCAGGCGCGCCGCGTGCTCGACCGGCTCGTCGGCTACTCGCTCTCTCCGCTCCTGTGGAAGAAAATCGGACGCGGCCTTTCCGCCGGCCGCGTGCAGTCCGTGACGCTTCGCCTGATCGTGGACCGCGAAAAAGAGATCGAGGCGTTCAAGTCTGAAGAGTACTGGTCGATCATCGCGGAATTGAAGCAGGGAAACGGCCCGGTTTTCAAAGCGCAGCTCGATAAGCTCGACGGCAAAAAATTAGAGATCAAGACTCAGGCTCAGGCCGAAGAGCTACTGGCGAAGCTGAGGCAACAAACATTCAGCATCGAGGATATCGAGCAAAAAGAGCAGAAGCGCTACCCGAAGGCGCCCTTCACCACCAGCACGCTGCAGCAGGAAGCTTTTCATAAGCTCGGGTATTCTTCGGCGCGCACCATGCGCATCGCGCAGCAGCTCTACGAAGGTCTTGAGTTGGGCGACGGCACCGCGGCCGGCTTGATCACGTACATGCGCACCGATTCCGTGCGCGTGGCGAACGAAGCCATGGACGCGGTCCGCGCGCTGATCCCGGATCAATTCGGCAAGCCGTACCTGCCGGACGCGCCGCGCCCGTACAAGTCGCGCAAGGCCGCTCAGGAAGCGCACGAAGCGGTCCGGCCCACGGACGTGCGCCGCTCGCCCGAGTCGGTCCGCAGCCACCTTACCGACGAGCAATTCTCGCTTTACCAATTGATCTGGCAGCGTTTTGTCGCGAGCCAGATGAGCGACGCCGTGGACCAGCTCACGGCCGCGCGCATCGCAGCCGGCCCGTTTCAATTAAAGGCCAACGGCCGCACGAATCTTTTTGCCGGTTGGACCAAGGCGTATGAAGAAGTCGAAGAGAAGGAGCAGGATGAGGAGCAGCGCCTGCCCGAAGGCCTTTTGCCGCCGCTGAAAAAGGGCGACGACCTGACGCTGGTCGACTCGGTTCCGGCGCAGCATTTCACCAAGCCGCCGCGGCGCTTCACGGACGCGTCGCTCGTGAAGGCGCTGGAAGAGGCGGGTGTCGGCCGCCCCAGCACGTACGCGCCGACCATCCAGACCATCGTTGGCCGCGACTACGTGCGCCGCCAGGGCGGCAGCCTTGTGCCCACGCAGCTCGGCCGCACCGTGACCGAGATGCTCGTCGAGCATTTTCCCGAAATCATGGACCTTCAATTCACGGCCGACATGGAAGACGAGCTGGACCACGTCGAAGACGGCAGCGTGCCGTGGGTTTCGGTCGTGCGCAATTTCTACACGCCGTTTTCTTCCCGCGTGACCGTTGCGAACGAAAAGATGCGCGAGGTGAAGCGCGAGGTCATCCCGACCGAGCATGTGTGCGAGAAGTGCGGCAAGCAGATGGTGATCAAGTGGGGCCGGTTCGGCCAGTTCCTGAGCTGCTCCGCGTATCCGGACTGCAAGAACGCCAAAGCCGTGCCCACGGGTGTAAAATGCCCGCAAGAAGGTTGCGGCGGAGACATGGTCGAGCGCCGCGCGCGCGGCCGCGTGTTCTATGGCTGCTCGCACTACCCGAACTGCCGCTACACGGCGCGCAAGCTCCCGGCTGCGGGAGAAACGCTGAAGCCGACGGTCCCAGGAGCGGTGGAAACCGCGGATCCCGACGAAGAAAACGGCAACGGCCAACCAACCTGAGCAAGCTCCCGCCCGGCCGTCTTCAGCCGGCGCAGCTGAACGATTCCTCCGATACCTCAGCGTCGAGCGCAACGCTTCCGCGCACACGATTCTGAACTACCGCAACGACCTCTTTCAGTTTTTCGGCCAATTGAACCACTACCGCCTCGAAGACGTCACCAGCCTCGACATTCGCCGGTTTGTCTCGCACCTCTCGACCGCAGGCTTGTCCAAGCGCACGATCGCGCGGAGACTTTCGTGCGTGCGCAGCTTTTTCCGCTACCTGTGCCGCGAAGGCGCGCTTGATACCAGCCCGGCGGCCGCGATCCCGACGCCGCGCCTGGACAAAAAACTGCCCTCGTTTCTCGACGAGGGCCAGATGCTGCGGCTGCTCGAGGCTCCGGACGCAAAAACATGGCAAGGGCTGCGCGACCGCGCGATCCTGGAGACGTTTTACTCAACCGGCATGCGCGTGAGCGAGCTGGTCGGCTTGAACCGCGAGGACATCGACGAGTTCTCGGACGTGACCGTGGTGCGCGGAAAAGGAAAGAAAGAGCGGCTGTGCCCGATCGGCGCGCCGGCCATGAAATCCATCCAGCGCTACCTGGAAGCAAGGCCGAAGAACAGCGAGCTGAAAGACCCGCGAGCGGTTTTTGTCAGCCAAAAGAAAACGCGGCTGACTACGCGGCAGGTGGACCGGTTATTGGTGCGATACGTGCGCCAGGCAGGGCTGCCGCCGTCGATCCATCCCCACAGCTTGCGGCACACCTTCGCCACGCACTTGCTCGACAGGGGGGCGGACTTGCGGAGCGTTCAGGAGCTACTGGGCCACGCGAGTTTGTCGACGACGCAAATCTATACGCACGTCACGCCGCAGCGCTTGAAGAAGGTCTACGACGCCGCCCACCCGAGGGCCTGACCGGCGCGTCTTGGAAGAAGTCCTTGTTCGTGAGAAGCCAGCCTAAGCTGATCGCGTGCAAAAATCCGTGCACGAGGTAAGGGAAGGCCATTTGGAAGAGGGCGGTCTCCTCGGACAGCCCGATTCGGGTGCCCAAGCCTTGAAGCCGATCGCGGCTCCCGGGAATCAGCAACACCATCACCGCGTTGAAAATCGCCAAGATATCCAAGCCCATCGCCAGGTTTCGGCCCAACGGTTTTTGGCGAAGCAGCGCCACGCCCGCGTACAATCCGACCACAATCAGCAGCAATTGGCAGGTGTACGCCCGGCGGGCGACGAGAAAAATCCCGAAGAGAATAATATTCGACTCAATAACGGGGAACCGCAGCGCGGCATCCAAAAGATGTCCCACACCGATCAGGCGGAGTACCGGTTTACGCGGAAGGCGATTTCCAGAAGACATTGCACTAATTATACATGCACGGCCCGTCGAGCGCGAGTCCTTGCTGCCGCGGCCGCGCTCGTGTACCATTGACCTCATGATTCAGCTTCGGAACTTCGAGCTTCCCACGGTCGTGCAGTCGCCCATGGCGGACTGCACGGACCTGGCTTTCCGGCTCATCGCCCGCCGGCACGGCATGCGCTTTGCCTTTCTGGAGATGATCTCTTCCGAGGCGCTGGTGCGGAACACGCGCGCCACTTTCGACTTGATGAAAACGCTTCCGGAAGACAAGCCGCTGGGCGCGCAGCTGGTCGGCTCAGACCCAATCGTAATGGGCGAGGCCGCGGCCAAGGTCGAATCCATGGGCTATGGCTTGGTTGACATGAACCTGGGATGCCCAGTTCCGAAAGTGGTCTGCAAAGGCGCGGGCTCGCAGCTCCTGCGTGAGCCGCAGACCGCGCAAAAGATTTTTACTTCCGTCGTGAAGGCGGTGAAGCGGGTTCCGGTCACGATCAAGATGCGGCTCGGGTACTGCGACGCCAGCGGCGGAGAAGCGGCTACGATCGCTCGCATCGCGCAAGACTGCGGCATTCAAGCCATCTCCGTCCACGGCCGCACGCGCTCGCAAGGCTATTCCGGCAAGGCGGACTACGAAGCCATCGGCCGCATCAAGCAAGCGGTGTCGATTCCCGTGATCGGCAACGGCGACGTGATCGACGGGGAAAGCGCGCTGCGCATCCGCAGCGTTTCCGGCTGCGACGGCGTGATGCTGGGCCGAGGCGCTTTGGGAAACCCCTGGATCTACCGGCAGATCGAAGCCGCGCTCGCCGGCGAGACCTTGCCGCCGCGGCCGACGTTCGAGGACCGCAAGCGCACCGCCTTGGAGCACCTGGACCTGCAAGCGCAATACGATCCCAACCCTGTTGGGCCGTTGCGCCGCATCCTGTGCTGGTACTTCCGGGACATGCCGGGCGTGGCCGATCTGCGCAACCGCATCTGCCGGGCTGACAACGTGGCGGATATGCGAGGAATGGTTGAAGCGTATCAGCCGTTCGAGAAAGCCGCGCTCTGCTGAAACCGCTCCTGTACCTGGCTTCGCGTTCGCCCCGCCGCAAAGAACTCATCAAGCAGCTGCGCCGGCCTTTTGTCGTGGTTCCCTCGGTTTACCGCGAGCACATCCGCAAGGCTGATCCGCCCCATGTAAATGCCATGCGCAACGCCGCGGGCAAAGCCCGGCATGCGCGCGTGCCCGCGAGCCGTCCCGGGATCGTGATCGGCGCGGACACGTTCCTCTGGTTCCAAGGCAGGATGATCGGCAAGCCCCGGTCCCTGGCCGAAGCCTGGCGCATGCTGCGCTCGCTGCGGGGCAAATCCCACTGGGTCTACACCGGCCTATGCCTGTTGGACACGCGCACCGGAACCGAGCGCGTGAGCTACGACCGCTCGGAAGTCGTGTTTCGCAAGGTGGGCGACGAGGCGATTGCCGAAATGTTCGACGCGGTTGACCCCTTGGACAAGGCCGGCGGCTATGCGGTGCAGGAGGACCGGTGGGGATTGATCAAGGAAATCCGCGGCGATAAAAACACGGTTATCGGCTTGCCGGTTAAATTACTGCGCCAAGGGCTGAAAGACCTCGAATTTAATTGTTGACGACGGGTACGCTTGGTATACTACGCCACAAATGAACCCCACAGAGGAGAAACGGATGCAACAAGTGTGCGACACGCCCGCTGCCGTTGTGGCAGGGAAGGCGAAACAGGTAACGCCGTTCGGTTACCAGCTTTTGCTTGACCTCTATGACTGCAAGAAGGGCACGGCTGATGACTTGGGTCTCTGCTATGAATTCCTTGAGCAGATCGTGAAGGTCCTTAAAGTCGAGCCGCAGTCGCCGCCGTTCATCTTCCGCACCGACGGCAGCCGTTACCCGGACAAGGCCGGCTTGAGCGGTTGGATCCCGTTGGTGGAAAGCGGCATCCAGATCCATACCCTGACGCCGAAAGATTTCATCTCGATCGATATTTACAGCTGCCGCAAGTTCGAAATAGACCCGCTCAAGAAGTTCGTCCGCTCTTACTTCTCGCCGAAGAAGATGGACGAGCAGTTCCTCGAGCGCGGCCTCGATTACAACAAGCCTTAAGACGACAGCGGTCGTCCCCAAGCTGTAGACACGTCTTCCGCCAGGGTGCTATACTAACCGTTCCTTTGTGAAAAAAATCACAACCCAATGCCCGGACTGGAATACGCGTCTATCTTGATCCTCGCTCTGCTGGCTGCCGGTATCGGCGGCTTTATGCTCTTCGCCAACAGCTGGTGGGGGCCGAAGATGCCGAGCGCGATCAAGTCAGAGCCGTTTGAATGCGGCAAGGACCCCATCGCTCTGCCGGCGGGCCGGCTTCCCGTGCATTTTTACGTGGCGGCCATGCTCTTTGTTGTGCTCGACGTGGAGCTTGTCTTCCTGTTCCCATGGGCTGTGCTGGCCCGGGAACTGGGCCGGCCTGGGCTGGCGTGGATGGCGGTGTTCGTGCTGATCGTGGTCGCGGCGTTCGGCTATGCCTGGCAAGCGGGCGCGCTCGACTGGGGCTCGACCCAGCAGGGCAGAAGAGAACGGATGAAGGTCAAATGAGCCGGATCAAGGCGAAATGAGCAGCGTCGACCTAAGCAAACTCAACTGGATGACCACCCGCGTGGACGCGGCCCTTGGCTGGGCGCGCAAGTTTTCGATTTTCCAATACCCGTTCGTCACCGCCTGCTGCGGCATGGAATTCATGGCCACCGCGACTTCCCACTACGACATGGACCGTTTCGGCGCCGGGTTCCCGCGCTTTTCGCCCCGCCAGGCGGACGTGCTGTTCGTCGTCGGCACCATCAGCCATAAAATGGCGCCCGTGCTTCGCCGCGTATTTGACCAGATGGCTGAACCCAAGTGGGTCGTGGCCTTCGGGGTGTGCACCTGCACCGGCGGCTTTTATGACAACTATGGGACCGTGCGCGGCATCGACACCATTGTTCCGGTTGACGTGTATATCCCGGGCTGCCCGCCGCGTCCGGAGAACGTTCTGGATGGCCTCATGAAGCTGCAGGAAAAGATCGGCCAGGGCAAGGCCGCTGGCACGCTGCCGGACCCGCTCGCCCGGCCGGCCGAGCTTGCGATTCCGCACCGTCCTGAGGCGCACCTGGGATGACGCAGGCCGCAGCGGGCGCGACTTCAGCCGCGCTGACTCCAGGCGCGCGTGTTGCCCAGCGCTTTCCCGAAGCTGTTCTGGCATCTCTGACATACCGCGGCCAGGAAACGCTGGTCATTCAGCGCGATGCTTGGGCCGAAACAGCCGCGTTCTTGAAGTCCGATCCGGCGCTCACTTTCGACGTGCTCATGGACTTGAGCTGCGTCGACTATCTCCGGTTCGGCCGGTCCCGCACGAGCGCGCCGACGCTCGCGACTCCCTCGCCGCTGCCGTACTACATGAAGCCCAAGGAAAACACGGAGAAATGGGCGCGCGGCGTGTCCATGGACGACTACCGATTTGACGTTGTTTATCACTTTTATTCCAGCGTGCATAACCACCGGCTGCGGGTGCGCGTGCCGCTGAAAACCACGGATGTGAAGATACCGACGCTCAGCGATTTATGGGCCGGCGCGAACTGGTTCGAGCGCGAGGCATGGGATTTGTTCGGCGTTGTCTTTGTCGGGCACCCGAACCTTCGCCGCCTGCTGCTTTACGAGGAATTCAAAGGACACCCGCTGCGCAAGGACTACCCGATCACCAAGCGCCAGCCGCTCATCGGACCGCTCAACTAACCATGGCTCAGCAAGGCATGCCCATTGTCTCAACGGAAGAAAGCAATGTTCCGGCCGCCGGTTCGCAGGTCGGGCTTGAAACGCGGCACATGTTCATCAACATGGGCCCGTCGCACCCGGCCATGCACGGCATCGTGCAGATGGTCACGCAGCTCGACGGCGAGATCGTCGTGGGCGTGGACGTGGAAATCGGCTACCTGCATCGCTGTTTCGAGAAAGAGTCCGAGCGCGGCCAATACAACACCGTGATCCCGTACACGGACCGGCTGAATTATGTTTCGCCGCTTATCAACAATTTCGGCTACTGCCTTGCGGTCGAGCGGCTTCTGGATATCGAAGTGACGGAGCGCTGCCAGTACATCCGCACGATCATGTGCGAGATCTCGCGCATCACGGACCACCTCACGTGCGTCGGCGCGTCCGCGATGGAGCTGGGCGCGTTCACCGTGTTCCTTTACATGCTCAAGGCGCGCGAATGGTTGTACGAGCTGGTCGAGGCCGTGTCCGGTGCCCGGTTGACGATTTCTTACGGCCGCGTCGGCGGCGTGAAAGCGGATTTGCCCAAGGATTTCGCGGAGTGCACGCGCCATGCGCTTGAGGAAACACGCAAAGTGCTGCTGGAATGCGATTCGCTCCTGACCCGGAACCGCATCTTCATGGACCGCATGCAGGGCACCGGCGTGGTCACCAAAGAACGGGCGCTCAGCTACGGCATCACGGGTCCGTTCCTTCGCGGCAGCGGTGTGGCGCTGGACGTGCGCAAAGCGCAGCCTTACTTCGCTTATGACAAGATCAAGTTCGACGTTCCGACGGGCCGGCACGGCGATAACTACGACCGCTACCTCGTGCGCATGGAAGAGATGGAGCAGAGCATGCGCATCGTGGAGCAGGCGCTCGTGCAGATTCCGGGCGGGCCGCTCAACATCGACTACGAAGGCAACGTGATACCGGCGGACGTCATGGTGGATGAAGCCAAGATGGGCCGCACAGCGGGCATGAAGAGCCCGCAGGTGCACGTGAAGCCTGACCCGACGCTCTGGGGCTCTACGCGCGGCTTCCACGAGCGCGTGAACGCGCCGGAGAAGCGGGCTGTGCTGCCGGCTAAGGAAGACACCTACGGCAACATCGAAGGCCTGATGAACCACTTCAAGCTCATCATGATCGGCCATGGCATCAAGCCGCCGATCGGCGAATACTACAGCGCTGTTGAAGGAGCGAATGGCGAGCTGGGTTTTTACGTGGTCAGCGACGGATCAGACCGGCCCTACCGCGTGCGCGTGCGGCCGCCGTGCTTCACGATTATGAGCGCGATCGGCGAGATCCTGACCGGCGACACCATCGCGGACATCGTGCCCACGTTCGGTTCGGTGAATATGATCGGCGGAGAGCTGGACAGATGACGCGGACAGCGGACAGATGAGCGGCCCCGTTCCCGCGGTCACCAAGCCGGTTCCGGCCCAGAACAAAGCACAGCTGGACGTTTTCCGCGCTGAGGCCGACGCCATTGTGGCCAAGTACGAGGAAAAGCGAGCCGCGATGCTGCCGGTGCTCCGGCTGGTGCAGGAAAAGCTTGGTTTCGTGAGCCCCGAAGCGGAAGAATGGGTGGGCTCGCTGCTCGGCATCGCTCCGTCGCACGTCCACGAGGTCGTGACTTTTTACACCCTGTATAACCAGCAGCCCGTGGGCAAGCACCACATCCAGGTTTGCCAGAACATCGCGTGCGCGCTCACGGGGTGCGAATCCATGATCGCCGCGATTTCCAAAAAGCTCGGCATCAAGCCGGGCGAAACCACGCCCGACGGCCGTTTCACCCTGTCCACGGTGGAATGCCTGTGCGCGTGCGAGGTCGGCCCCGTGATGCAGGTCAATGACAAGTACGTGGGGCCGATCACGCTTGAGACCGTGGAGCAACTCGCTAAGGCCCCGGAATTGCTGCCCGAGATGGACACGCCTTTTCGCGAGGCGGTGCACTTGGTCGAGCCTGTTCTTTCCCGGCGATTCACGATGCGCGACTCGGAGATCATCGAAACTTATGTGCGGGACGACGGCTACCAAGCCGCGCG
This sequence comes from Candidatus Omnitrophota bacterium, assembly GCA_023247195.1. Classification (GTDB taxonomy): domain Bacteria; phylum Omnitrophota; class Gorgyraeia; order Aquiviventales; family Aquiviventaceae; genus JAHFGY01. Next base: position 14,598 of record JAHFGY010000030.1, read on the forward strand.
CAAGGCCACGACCGAAATGACGCCGCAGCAGGTCATCGATGAGGTCACGAAGTCGAACTTGCGCGGCCTCGGCGGCGCCGGTTTCCCGACAGGCAAGAAGTGGAGTTTTATTCCCAAGGACAGCGCCAAGCCGAAATACGTGGTCGTCAACGCTGACGAAGGCGAGCCAGGCACGCTCAAAGACAGGTACGTTATCTCCAAGGACCCGCACCGCCTGATCGAAGGCATGATGATCGCCGCGTACGCGATCGGCGCGCATAAGGCTTACATCTACATCCGCGGCGAGTACGCGCGGCCGGCGCAGATCCTGCAGCAGGCGGTCCAGGACGCGTACAAGTACGGTTTTCTCGGCAAGTCCGCGTTCAACAGCGGCTTCGCGCTTGACATCGTGGTGCACCGCGGCGCGGGCGCGTATATCTGCGGGGAAGAGAGCGCGCTCTTGGAATCGCTTGAAGGCAAGAAAGGTTTTCCGCGTCTGCGGCCGCCGTTTCCGGCTATCTCCGGATTATTCGCGTCGCCGACCTTGATCAACAACGTTGAGACGCTCGCTTGCGTGCCCACGATCATCGCCAGAGGCGGCGAGTGGTTCGCCAAGCTGGGTTCGGACAAAGCGGGCGGCACGCGGCTTTATTCCATCAGCGGCCATGTGGTCAAGCCCGGCCTGTACGAAGCCTCCCAAAGCATCAAGCTGCGCGAGCTCATCGAAGCCGCGGGCGGCCCGCGCGAGGGCCGCAAGATCAAAGCCGTGGTCCCCGGCGGCATTTCCGCGAAAATCTTAAAGGCCGACGAGCTGGACGTGGTCATGGATTTCGACTCGCTGCGCAACGCCGGCACCATGGCCGGCTCCGCGGGCGTGATCGTGATGGACGACACGACCTGCATGGTGCAAGCGCTCTGGTACGCGAGCAAGTTTTTCGCGCACGAGTCCTGCGGCCAATGCTCGCCGTGCCGCGAAGGCACGGGCTGGATCTTCAAGATCGTGGACCGCATCATCAAAGGGCAGGGCAAGCAGCAGGATTTGGACGTGCTTTTGGGCATTGCAACCAACATGGAAGGCCGCACGATCTGCGTTTTCGCCGACGCCGCTGCCTGGCCCGTGCAGAGCTACATCACCAAATTCCGCGATGAGTTCGAATACCACATCCGAACCAAGCGCTGCGATCTGCTGCAGCGGATGAAGAACCTAAACAATCGCATGAGCACCCTTAAGCCGCAAACCGAGCCGACCAATGCCTGACGCACCGAAACAGATTTCGCTGACCATCGACGGCAAGCCGGTCACGGTTTCGGATGGAACCACCGTGCTCCAGGCTTGCGAAAAAGCGGACAGCCCGGTTCCGTTCTATTGCTATCACCCCGGGCTTTCGATCGCCGGAAACTGCCGCATCTGCTTGGTCGAGATCCAAGGCGCTCCTAAACTGCAGATCGCCTGCTACACGCTTGCCACCAACGGCATGGTGGTTTTCACCACGAGCGATCCCACGCTCAAGGGCCGCAAGGACGTGCTCGAGTTCCTGCTGATCAACCACCCGCTGGACTGCCCGGTATGCGACCAAGCGGGCGAGTGCTGGCTGCAGGATTACTACATGCGCCACGGCTTGTACGACCCCAAGTTCAACGAGGCAAAGACCAAGAAGCCCAAGGCCGTGCCGCTCGGGCCTACGGTGATGCTCGACGCTGAGCGCTGCATCTTGTGCTCGCGCTGCGTACGCTTCACCGACGAAATCACCAAGACCGGCGAGTTCGGTATTTTCAACCGCGGCGACCATTCTGTGATCGGCCTGCACCCGGGCAAGACATTGGAAAACAACTATTCGGGCAACGTGGTCGACATCTGCCCGGTGGGCGCGCTGACCGACCGCGATTTCCGGTTCAAGTGCCGCGTGTGGTACCTCGGCGCGACCGATTCGGTCTGCACCGGCTGCTCGCGCGGGTGCAACACCGTGATCCACAACAACCGCGAGCGCGACTGGCGGCCGCATATCGCCGACGGCGGGCGCGTGATGCGGCTCAAGCCGCGCTTCAACGCGGACGTGAACAAGTGGTGGATGTGCGACGAGGGCCGCTATGGCTACAAGTTTATCGACGAGAACCGGCTCGCCGCGGTGCAGGTGCGGGAAAGCGGCGCGCAGCGCGCGGCGACCTGGGAAGAAGGATTGGGACGCGTGGCAAATGCGCTCGCGGCCTTGCGCCAAGCCAAACAGCTGGACCGGGCCGGCGTGATCCTGTCGAGCCATCTCACGAACGAAGACCTTTTTGCGGCGCAGACCTTTTTCAAGAAGCTGGGTCTGACGAATGTCGTGTTCCAGCGGCCCAAACCCGGCAAGAGCGACCAGTTGCTCCTCCAAGCGGACAAGTCGCCCAACGCCCGCGGCGCCCAAGCGCTCGGCATCGCCGAGGGTGCCCAAGCGCTGCTGGCGCGCGCGGCCAAGAAAGAATTGAAGCTCCTCTGGGTCTTTACCCAGGACCTGACTCAGGTCTTTGACGCCGCTCTGGTGCGCCAGGCCGCGGCCGGCGTCGAGCTGTTCATCTTCCAAGGCACCAACGCGAACCCAACGGCCGACATGGCGCACGTGGTGCTGCCTTCTACCGTGTGCGCGGAAAAAGAAGGCACGCTGACTAATTTCCAAGGCCGCGTGCAGCGCATCCAGGCCGCGGTGCTGCCCGCCGGTGATTCGCGCGCGGATATCGCGATCTGCCAACTGATCGGCGAATTGCTGCAAGTGGAGCTGCCTTTCGCCGACGCGGCGTCGACATTCGCCCAACTGGCCGCCGGCGTGCCCGCTTTCACCGGCATGACGTACGCCAACCTCGGCCAATCGGGAGCGTTGCTCCGCAATGGAACTTCTCACTGACCTCGCCATTAAAACAGGCGTGAGCCTGGTCGTGCTGCTCGGCGTATTGAACCTCGCCGGCGCGCAAACCTGGCTCGAACGCAAGCAAAGCGCGATCATGCAGGACCGGATCGGCGCGAACCGAGCTTATTTCGCGCTGCCGTGGTTCTGGGCGGCTCCGATCAACTGGGTGCTCCGGAAGCTGGGAGGCTTGGGCCTGCTGCACGCTCTGGCCGACGTGGCCAAGCTGCTCACCAAAGAAGACATCATCCCGATCAAAGCCGATCGCTTCTTGCACACGCTGGCCCCATTTCTGTCCGTTTTCTTCGCTCTCCTGGCGTTTGCCGCGATTCCGGTCGGGCCT
>JAHFGY010000031.1 GCA_023247195.1 Candidatus Omnitrophota bacterium
TTGCGGCTCACGGCTGCGTCCCGGAAGTAAGCGCGCGCCGCGGAAACGGATCGGGCAAGCCTCTCCGGAAACGCGAGCAGGTCCGGCGGCTGATCGGCCGAAACCGTTGCACCCGGAGCTGCCAGGGCGTAAAGCGCGCCGCCGAATCCGGAGGGCTCCAGCGCCAGCAGCTCGAATCCCGCCGCCGCCGCGAGGCTCCGAAGCGACTCGCGCGAAAAATAGCTCCAATGCTCATGGAGAAACATCGACGGATCTCCCTGAGCGATAAAAGGTCCGCAGTCGGGCACGGCGAAGACGATGCGTCCGCCCTCCGCCAGAAGCGGGCGCTGCGCTTTCAGGAACGCCAGAGGATCCAGCGCATGCTCCAGCACCGCGTAGTGGAGGATGAGATCAAACCGGCCCTGCTCTGCCAGCCCTGGATGCGGAAAGGTGCCCCGAAGAATGCGCAGGCCGTGCTCCTGCGCCGCTTCTTCGGCTTGCGAGCCGGGCTCAAGACCGACGGCATCGGCGCCTTGCTCGTTCAGCCGCCGCAGAAGATAGCCGCTGCCGCATCCCAGCTCCAGCAACCGCGCCCCTTTCACGCCGCCGGTTTTGCGCAGAATGAAGGCAAAGAAATCGTCGGCATAGCGCCGCCCCAGACCGCCCTCGGACATGGGTGTTCCCACGACCGAGCCGCGGCCATAGGCCTGCGCGAGGAGAGCGTCGACTTCGGGATTCGGCCGCTCGACCAAGAGGCCGTTGCGGATGCTCAGAGCGAACGGCATGCGGTCCGGCAGCGCGGCGCCGTTGGTCGGACGGTCGGCCATTCCCACATGAAACGGCAAAAGTCCGAGGTCAACCAGATGCATTCACACCGTCCATCAACATCTCGGTGAGTCCGCGCGCGATCACGCCCGAGCCATAGGCAAACTGCGGCTCGATGCGCTCGCCCAGCAAGTGCCGGCGGATAAGGACATCCGGCTCGTTGTACCCGACCAGCGCGCGCAGCGATGTGGTTCCGGAAAACCGTGGGTTGATCTCGAACACGCTTACGCGTCCGTCAACGAGGCGGCATTGGATGTTTACTGGTCCCCGGCAGCCGAGCGCGACGGCGATGCGTTCGCACGGTTCCGTGACCTCGGGAAAGCGGCCGATGGTTCCCTGGGAGATGCCGTTGCTGATCGCGAGCACGGGGCCCAGATCGGCGCGGCGCGTCAGGTTCCGCACCTTCAAGCGATTGCTCAAGCTGCTCAAGATCTCTCGCTTCACGGCGATGGAGTTCAACAGCTCGCCGTCCATGCTCAGCAGCACGCCGACCGTGTACTCCTGATCCGGCGTGCCTACGTATTCCTGCACGATGCATCCGTCTGACTGGGACAGGACGTAGCTTCCGAAAGTTTGCAGCTGATCGCGTGTCTGGGCCAAAAACACGTTTGCGGATCCTCCCCCGCCCCGCGAGGGCTTGATCACCACCGGCAAGCGGTCGAAGGCGACGATCTCGTCCAGCGAGCGGGCATGGCAGAATGCGGGCGCGTTGAACCCGTGGCTCTGCAGCGCCTCGGCCGTTTTTACTTTGTCCATGCAAAGATCAATCACTTCAGCGGGATTGATGGGAAGAAAGAGGCCGGCTCCCTGGATGTCCTGCCGCCGTGCGCTCATGACGCGCAGCTCCGGCTCCGATCCGTGGATGAGCGTTGCCGCGTCGTGCCGCCGGCACAGGCCGAAGATCGTCGGCAGGTAGTCGGGGTCATTCGCCGGAGGCAGCACGTAAGCATAGTCGACCTCTGCGAGACCCTTAGCATGGCGCGACATGTCGCCGCCCACGATCGTGTACGGCTCCGGAGCCAGGCGCAGCGCTTTGAGGATCTGCTCCCCGTGCCCGCCGCCGCCCACGCCCGTGAGCATCACCGTCCGCGCGTTCATATGGCAGCGGCCTTGCGGGAGCGCGGCGAACGGAATAAGCATGCCGCCACATCCGGATGGATCAAGGAGCGATCGAATCGAGCCAGCACCCGTTCGGGGTTCATGCGCAAGCGGATGATGCGGGCCTCGCGTGTTTGCGTGTCGTACACGGCGCAGGACGGCCTGTCGCCGAAATCGCGCGGAAGCCCGCAAGAGCCCGGGTTAAGAATGAGCGTTCGGCCGCGCTTCGCCACCATCGGGTAATGCGTGTTGGCGAGCACGAGTAGATCATGCGCCAGACCGTCAAGCGACGAAAAGTCTCCGTCCGGATACACGTAGCCGCAGAGCCTGTCCGCCGGCGAGCCGTGCATAAACCAGAACGTTTGCCCGTCGATCTCTTCGCGTATTTCTTTCGGCCATGAGGCGATCCATGCCCGGTCGGAAGATTTCAGGCGCGCTCGAACATCCGTCAGCCGGTAGAGCGCCTCGCTTCGTTCCGGGATGGGAAGCTCGCCGAGCAGCATGGCTTCGTGGTTGCCGCGGATGCAGCGCGCCGATGCCGAGCGGAGCCATTCGAGCGTTTCCGCTTCGCCGGGCAAGTAGCCGACGGCGTCGCCGAGAAAATAAATACGGTCCGAGCCTTCTTCGCGCAAGCGCGCGAGGCACGCGGACAGGCCCGAGGGATTACCGTGCGCGTCAGCTAGAAATCCGAGCCTCATCTCCGGCCTCTTTCTTGCTTTCCAGGCATCGCCGCAGCCCCGCGTCCAATGACACAAGCGGCCTCCATCCGAGGCCTTCGGCCGCGCGGGCGATGCTAAAGCGCGCGGTCACTCCTTCTTGAGGATCCTCGCTGCCCGAAGGCTCGATCATGCTCCGGCAGCCGGGCACGGATCGGGCAATTCGCTCCGCTAACTCGCGCATGGTAACCGGCGAGCCGCCCGCGATGGTATACGAGCCGCCGGCTCTTGACTCGACAGCGCACGCGACCGCGTTGCCAGCATCCTCCACAAAAGTAAAATCCTGCTGGCGGGAGCCGGATCCATGATACTGCAGCGGCAAGCCGCTCAATGCCGCGTCGAGAAAATGCCAGACGACCGTTTTCAAGCGCTGTCCCGGGCCGTAAGGCGCGTTGATGCGCAGCGCAGTAAAAGGAATCCCCCGATCATCCAGAAGCTCGCGCCCCAATTGCTCGCCGGCGGCTTTGGCCGCGGCATACGGTCCGATCGGAGCTAATTTTCGCTCCTCATCGATCATCTCGCCGCGCGTGAAACCATAGACGCTTGTGCTCGACGCATACACCAGCGGTATGCCCCAAACCGCGCAAGCGTTCAGCACTTCGGCATCCATGCGGCGGTTCGCTTGAGCGGCTTTGTCCGCCGACGGGCCGTCGAACGAGAGCGGAAGCGCTGCGGCCAAGTGAGCTACCGCCTGCGGCCTAAACTTCACGATCTTTTGGAACTCGCCAGGACTTTCCAGATCCGCGGCCAAATCGCCGGCCCGCTCACGCCCCGGCCTAACAACTCCTTGAACCGCGTGCCCGCGAGCCGCAAGCGAGGCGCACGCGGCGCGGCCGATAAACCCTGAGGCACCGGTGACGATGATCCGCATCAGCCGGCCGACCACCGAAGCCTGGCCACCTCGATCAGATGGTCGAGCGCGGTGCGCAGGTTCGAAACTTTCGAGCGTCCGGCCTGCCGCGGCCGCACCGACACCGTAAAGTCTGCGCGGCGGACCGTGGCTCCCCGCGTTCGCGCTCGTTGAATGAGCTCGAAGTTCAGGATGCCGGTCCGGCTGCTCAATAACATCCCCTCGAGAATGCCGCGGCGGAAAACCATCAATCCAGTATAGGTGACCAGGTCGCGCACGAGCGCGCGGGTGACAACGCGAAGGCCGCGGGAAACAAAAAGCTTCCACGGGCTGTCCGCGCGCGCTCGAACCGAAGGAGCGACATCGCCGAGGATGATGTCTCCGCCTTCCAGCGAATGCAGAAGCCGCGCGCTGTCAGCCGGCGAAAACTGGCCGTCGCCGGGAAGCCATGTCGCATGGGACAGCGTTGCCGCGCCGTAGCCGGTGCGCAGCGATTCCCCAAGTCCTTTGCGGCTCGCGTGTCTCAATACGCGCGCTTGAGGGTTCCGTCGGGACCATTCGCCCGCTCGGGAGGCGGTCTTATCCGTGCTTCCGTCGTCGACTACGATAAGCTCGTACGCGGCGATGCCGGCGGCGGGCAGCTCGCGCGCCGCCTCGTCGAGAACCGACGTGATGGTTTCTTCCTCATTGTGCGCCGGAATGATCACCGATAGCTCCACCGCGCTACTCCATGAATTCCCGCAGCCACCACTCAAAGCTGAGGAGCGACCAAATCAGGAGCCGCCGGTTCACTTGCCCGCCGCAGTGCTGCTCCAGCACGCGGTCGACGTAACGCGGGCTGAGAAACCGGTAAATCTGAGCGCTGCTGTCGGTCAGCATGGACCGGACGTATTCGATGCTCTCCCCGCGGAACCACGTGGCATCCGGCGCGCTGAACCCTTGCTTGGCAAGGCCGGTGACCGAGGCCGGAATCAGGCGGGCCATGGTCTTGCGCAGGATTTGTTTGCCGTCGTGCGTCCGCCGGTAATACGTGGCTGATTTCGGGCCGGGCTCGTTCTCATCGAGCCGCACGATCCGCTTGAGGTTGGCCACTTTCATCCGGGCGGGCACGCGCATCGCGAAATCCACGAGATCGTTGTCGAGGAACGGAACGCGCGTCTCCAGCCCATGGGCCATGCTGAGCTTATCCTCAACGATGAACAAGCCTTGAAGGAACGTCTTGGCTTCAAAATAGAGCGATAAGTCGACGTAATCCTCAGCGGTCCTGGGTTTTTTTGTCATCCCGGCGAAGACGCCTTGAAACGCTTCAAAGGGAGAATAACGCTTAAGCTCGCGCCAGGTGTCAGCGTTGAAAAGGTCTTCGCGGTCGGCGTCGGGCACCAGGCGCTGCCACGCGCCGTAGTACCGGCGCTGATAGGCGGAGAGTGTCAGCCGTCCGTCCGCGCGGAAGTACCGCCACGGGTAGCCGCCGAAAAGCTCGTCTCCGCCGATCCCCGAGAGCGCCACCTTCACGAATTTGGACGCCAGCCGCGCAACATAATAATTGGGGTAGCATTGGCCGACGCGGAGGTCTTCGAGGTGCCGAATCAGTTTCGGCATCACGGCTTCCATGTCGCCGGCTTTGAGGACGACTTCGTAGTGCTCGGTCTTAAACCGGTGCGAGAGCATCTCGGATGTGGCGCGCTCATCAAAGCCGAGCTCCATGCCGGAAGCCGACGAAAGATCGAAACCGCAGGTGAAAGTCGGCATCCGCGGCACGCTTCGCGACGCGATCGCCGCGATCGAGCCGGAGTCCATGCCCCCGCTCAAGTAGCTGCCCAGAGGAACGTCGCTGATCAGCTGCCTGTTGACCGCCTGCTGAAACAGCCGGTAGAGCTCGTCTTGCGCGTCGCTTTCGTTCAAACGGAAACCGTCGCGGTCGAATCGATAGTCCCAGTACTGCACGGGCCGAAGGGGCGGCCGATCGCCCATTTTTACGGTCAGGGTATGCCCCGGCCGAAGCAGCTTCACGCCGTCGAACAAGGTGGCATCCGAAAGAATGTTTTGGAACGCGAAGTACTCGCTGAGCGCAGCCGAGCAAACGCGTCGCGGAAAGCGGGGATACGCCAGGATGGCTTTGATTTCCGACCCGAACAGCACGGTCGACCCGTGGGCGGCATAGTAGAGCGGCTTGACGCCATACCGGTCGCGCGCAAGGAAAAGCGTTCGCGCGCGGCTGTCCCAAACGGCGAACGCAAACATGCCGTTGAGCCTCTCAATGCATGCCGGCCCCCAAACGTCGTAGGCCCGCAGCAAGACTTCCGTGTCGGTTTTCGAGCGGAATTGGACGCCATGGGCTTCGAGTTCAACGCGAAGCTCAAGAAAGTTATAAATCTCGCCGTTGAAAATGAGAATCAGCCGGCCGTCTTCAGTGCCCATGGGCTGGCTTCCCGCCGGTGTGGGGTCGATGATCGCCAGCCGGCGGTGGCCGAGCCCGACAGGGCCCTGCACGAAAAGCCCGCTGCCGTCGGGACCTCGATGAGCGAGCGATTCCGTCATCCGCCCGACAATGGGCGCGGAAGCGGGGCGGCCGTTCGTGTGCAGAACGCCGGCGATGCCGCACATTAGTCGGGGCCGCCTTGCTGGTGGGACGCACCGGCGAACGCCGTTCCCTGCGCCAAGCCGTTCTGGGCGATAAAATCTTCAACCGCCGAGGCCGCGGCCGCATTGCCGACGCTGTTCCAGTGCGCGTTGAATTTGAAGTAAAGGGGTTTATCGCCGGCGGCTAAGGCAAGCGAGCGCAGCGGCCGGTCAAGGCGCAGGAAAGGAATAGCGTGCCGGCCGAGCGATTCTTCAAGCCGGTTGCTGACTTGCTCGAAATCCCACTTTTCCTTGGCCATGGCCGGGTATGCATGGAACAACTCCGAGCGAAGCGCGCCATGGACCTCGAACTGAGAAGGAATGGATGCCACGGCGAAACGCGCGCCGTGTTCGGCGCACAAAGAAGCCATATCCTGCAAGATATGCCCGGCTAGATCAAAAGCGTATTGCCACTCAGCCTGGTCCGGCGGCGAAACGCGGTAGACGTTATAAAGCGTCGGGTAGCCGTCGGCATTGACCAGCACGCCGCGGCTGTAGAGCTGGCTGCCATCCATGAGGCCGGCGTTGACCATCCACGAAACCACGCGCGGGTGATTCCACACGCGCTCGCGCACCAGATGCAAGAGCGCGGATCGTGGCTTGCCCGCGGCATGCGACGCCTCAAGCGCGGGCGGCGAATAATCCTTCAGCAACAGCCGCCCGTTTTCCCAGGCATAAACAGGCCGCACGTACTTGCCGTTTACTTGGGGGATGGCGTCCGGCCGCAGATCGTCGAGATCGTTCTCGTTGTAAACGAAGACGAGCACCAAATCCGGATCGTAAGCCAGCGCCCAGTGCTCGAGCAGGAGCCGGTACTCCGGGAGGCTTGTGCCGCCGCGGCCGAAGTTGAGGACTTCCACCGGCCGCTCCGGCCGGCTGAGCGCTTTCTCCAGCCGCTGCGACAGCGTGGATTCAAACGGAACCTGGACCGCGTCAATGAAAGAATCGCCGATGACCGCGATGCGGAAAACGCCCGGCGGTTTTTCCTTGGCGCGCTCGCGATCGTAAAAGCCTTCGCTGTTCGTGTCGTAGATGTTGTACGCGTCGCGCTTGCGATAGACCAAGCCCCTGCCCGAGGCTTTGACGCGCCCGAGGATCGGATCCACGCGTTCCGTGACCTGGCCTTGGGCCTCATCAGAGCGCAGCCGGAGCGCGAACTCAAGCGAGCCGACCGCGACAAGCACGGACACGGCGGCGAGCGCTAAGCGCGCGGCCCACCGCTTCACGGCAGGGTCCGCACGTTATCGACCACGTATACGGCTTCATCGGCGGGATTGCTGAGGAACCGCAGAGTTGTGGGCCGGGAATCAACGTCCGCTTCGCCCCACGGCTTGCCGTTCAGATTGGCGGTGACGTGCCAGTGAGGCGGGCCCGACTGCGCAGGAATTGGGCTGAAATGCCACTCGATACGGAAAGCGTTGCGCCGATCCAGAGGCTGCGCGGGCGATGCCGGCGCCTGTGGCTCCCCTTCTTCGCGGCGCACCACGACAACTTCCGGGAGCGCGTTGGGATCGGCCCATTCCCCGGGATAAGACGTCCAGTAGCCGGATTTGAGCGCCGCTGAAGCGCGGCCGGCGGGCATGCGCACCCACGCGAGCTCATCGCGCTCCGGATCGATCGTGAGAGCGATCCTCTGCTCCCCGGCATCAAGGGCTGCGATCAAGAATGTGTCCGTGCCGCCGTATCCGCGGCGCTCCAGATATAAATCAAAACCAACGGTAATGGATTTGTCCCCATCGCCGGTGGGAAGCGGCCGGGCCAACTCGGCGCGCTGGTTTTGCGGGCCGTCGATCGAGCCGCCGGGAAAGAGGTTGTCGCTCAGGTCCACGAGCTTCAGCGCGCGGCCATTGAACCAATCGACGATGAAAAAGCGCGCTTCCCCGGTAGCGTCGACTTCGCCTGGAGAAAAGGTTGCCAGGGGCTCAGGAGGTGTTGCCGCCGCCGGCAGTGTCGGCCAACCATCGGTGATGATCGCGCTCGCTTGCCCCTCCGACGGCTCATAGCGGATGACACCTTCTTCCGAGGGTCGATAGAAAGTGCGCGGCTCTGATTCCCGTCGCCGGTCAAACGCGCGCACGCGGTAAAACGTTTTGCCGGGCGATGGGAGCTCGATAGTGGCTTCCGGATCCGTTGTCTGAATCCGCTGAAGATCCGCCCGTCCCGGCGCGTTACCCAGCTCAATTTCGTAGCCTGCCAGATCGTTGTCCCGGTCATAACTGCCGCCCCATCGAAGGCGAACGGTCGGCACGGCTGTGACGATTTCGCGCGCCTCGAGCTCGGGCGGACTAGGCGGATAGGCTAACGCCGCGCCGAATCGAGCGCTGGGATAGCCCGCGTCTTCCGCATTGCCGGTGCCGATGAATCCGGTCACGCGCTTGCCCGCGGCGTTAACCGGCGCGCCGCTGTACGCGTAGGCATCCGGCCACGTTTCATACGTATCGATCAACAAGGCGTTCGTGCCCGTTGTCAGCCAGGCGGTGTCGGGCACCATCCCGTCCGGCTTTAATAGAAGGTCTCCGCCCTTGAGCATGTCCGCGTCCACATAATGCCAGCCGTCGCTGTACCAAACCTCCAACGCGGCATGCGCCGGCAAACGGACCCGGCGCGTCTTGAACCCGGCTGCGTTCAAAAGCGCGGGCAATACATTGTAATTCACCTGGCCGCAGCGTCCCTTGCCCAGCTCAAGAATGGCGACGGGATCGTACGTGGGCGGGGCAACGATCGGGTCATGCGCAACCGCGTCCTGCGCGAATTCTACGATGCGCGCAACCTTAGCCGCAGCGTCCGGAAGCAAATCGATCTGCAGTTTGTCGAGAATATCCCGCAGGTAAGCTTTGCGATCCGCGCCGTCCACGCGGCGGAAGAGCGCCGCCAGTTCTTCGGCGGTCATGCCTCCGCCTTCGGGAAAGCCGGCGAGCAGCCGCAGATCAGGCGATAGCTGCGTGCGAGCCTCGGAACGCAAAAAGATCTCGATCTGGCGCGGGCGGTCGGACGGATAACCGGCCGGTTCGGAAGCCGGCCGCGCGCGGGAGAAGTCATAGCGGAGGGCCGAGCGGCCGCTCACCCGCTTCCACCACCGCTGGGGAGCCGCAAGCGCGCGCGCCACCCGGCCCTGCGCCAACACCCAGCGATCGGATGCCGGTTCAGGCGCCTCGCGCATCGCAAACGCGGATCCGACAAGGACCAGCAAAAAAAGCGCGGCCAGCGACAGGCGTTTCATGGTCCGATGCTCGCCAGCGCGTCAATGACGCGGTCCTGTTCCGCATCGGTCATCTGCGCGTAGATCGGAAGAGAGATCGTTGCCCGGTCCGCAACCCAAGCATTGGGCAGCGACGACGGCTTCAGACCATAAGTCTTGGCGTAGTAGTCGAGCAGATGAACCGCGTGCGTGCCTTGGCGCGTTTCGATTCCCTGCTCGCGCAGGCGCTGCATCAGCGTTTGGCGCCGGCTGCCGAGCGCGTTGGCATTTTCAGGCGCCGGCTCAACGGGCTGGTAAAGACAGACATAGCTCTGATAGCTGTGCACGAAGTCGCCTGGGGCAACCGGCGGCCGCAGCCAGCTCAGGGCTTTGAGGCGCTCCGTGTACCGGGCGGCCAGCTGCGTGCGCCGGGCGGTAATCCGGGCGAGTTTGGTCGACACCTGGGCCAGCCCGATCGCGGCTTGCACGTCGGTCATGCGATAGTTCAGCCCGGGGCGCGGGTACTCCGGCAAAAGGATTTGGCCGCCCTTGTGCCGCGCGAAATCATCCACGTCCGCGCCGTGCTCGCGCAGCGACCGAATGAGAGAAGCCAGCGGGTCGGACGAGGTCAGGATCATGCCGCCTTCACCCGTGGTGATGATCTTGCGCGCGTGGAAGCTTAACGCTCCGATGTCGCCGATCGTGCCCGCGTGGCGGCCGCGCCATTGGCTGCCCAGCGCGCACGCGGCGTCTTCCAAGACAGGCACGCCCCAGCTCTTTGCCGCATCCAGCACAGGCGCCATGTCCGCGCACAAGCCGAACAAATGCACGGGGATGATGGCCTTTGTCTTGGGGCTGCGCGCCTGATCGAGCTGCGCGGGATCGAGATTGAATGTGGAAAGATCGCTGTCGATGAACACAGGCCGCGCGCCGACCGCTTCAACCACGTTGGCCGTGGCAATGAAGGTAAAGGACGGCACGATGACCTCATCGCCTGGACCAATGCCCAGCGCGAGCAGCCCCAAATGAAGAGCCGCGGTGCAAGAGGAGGTTGCGATTGAAAACGGCGAGCCGCTGTACCGGCCCACGGCTTCTTCGAACGCGCGGACCTTAGGACCTTGGACGACCCATCCGGCGCGGAGCGGCTCCAGCGCCGCTTGCTCTTCCTCGGCGTCGAGCCAAGGTTTCGCGATGGGGATAGTGGAAAGTGTCTTGGATGAACCGGTCATGAGCGACATTGTCGGCCGAACCTATTGCGTGCGGAGCGCTTCGCGCCCCGTAGGCGGGATTTCGGCGGCGGGTTCTATCCCGCGCGCCCGGAGCAGCCGTCGGATCCCTTCGTCGAGATCAACGCTTGCCTCAAAGCCCAGCAATCGCCGCGCTTTTTCGGTGCTGCCCACGCGGTGCGTCACGAACCCGCGAGCGGCCGGAGCCGGCCGATGCTCGATGCCGGGATTCCGTCCGCTGACGCGCATGATTGCCTCGGCGAATTCCTTGATGGACGTGGGTATCCCGCGCCCGACGTTAAAGAACTGGTCGCTCGTGTCGGCCGCCATGGCGCGCACGTTGGACCGCGCCACGTCGGTCACGTGGATAAAGTCGTAGGTTTGCGAGCCGTCGCCGTAGACCACAAGCGGCTCGTCGCGCGCGATGCGGCCGAGCATGGCCATGACCACGCTGGTATACGCGCCGCGGTCATCCTGCCGCTCGCCGTAAACGTTCATATACCGAAGTCCGACGTAGTTCAAGCCAAAGCGGTGGTGATAAGCGCGGCACATCTGCTCGCCCGCGATCTTGGTCGCACCGTAGAAAGTCTTGTTCGCGAAAGGATGATCTTCGGTCATCGGCACTTCTTGCGCGTCGCCGTAAACCGACGCGGATGACGAATAGACGAGCCGCTTCACGCCCGCGGCGCGGCAAGCTTCGAGCACATTGAAAGTACCGCGGATGTTCACATCAAATGCCGCTTGCGGAAAATCCTGGCAATGCAGCAGCCACAGCGCGGCCAGGTGAAAGACCCCGTCCATGCCGCGCATAGCCGACGTAAGCACGTCGCCGTGCAGGATATCGCCGGTGGGTTCGTAGACTTTGACGCGCGGATCCTTGAGCGCGGTTTCCAGGTTGGCCATGGACCCGCGGCAAAAGTTATCAAACACGAGGATTTCCGCGACGTCTTCCCGGGCAAGCGCCTCGACTAAGTGCGAGCCGATGAACCCGCCGCCGCCGATCACCATTAAGCGCTTTCCGCTCAAGTCCACTCGCGCGTCTCCTGCCGTTTTTCCAATACAATCAGCGCCTTCATGGCAACGGCCGGAGCCGCCCATTCCAGCATCCGATCCGCCGCCCGCACGCTCGGAACAAACCACTCCGGAATCAGCTGCCGGTAAGTAAAACCGCCGCTAAGCGCGTAAGTCAGCGCCGGCCACCGGCTGCGCGTGCGGATGGTCAGGCTCGGACAGCTCCGTTCGAGCTGCTCCACGTCCTGAAAAAAAAGCCGCGTCGGCACTTCCAGTTCGCTTGACCAGGCATTCTTCGGACCTTCGCAGTCACCGGTATGCCGGTGCTCGGCCGCCTCGTGGTGGAACAGCCAGCGGATCGCGGCGCCCAGCGGCGACATGTAGGGCTCAACGCAAATGAACCGCCCTCCGGGCGTCAGAACGCGCGCGACCTCGCTCAGCAGCCGGAAAGGATCGGCCACGTGGTGCACGACGTCCACACACACGATATTCGAAAAGCTCATTGCCGCAAAAGGCATGTGCTGTCCGTCGCACACGAGATCGATCCAATCGCTGCGCAACACGTCCGTTGCCACGCACTCGCGCCCCAGCCGCTCGCGGAACCGGCTGATGCCCGCGCCTAGCTCTAGGGAGCGACCGGGAACCATCCATTGGATAATGGCATCCCACCACGCGTGATAGATTTCACGCAGCAGCGGCTTTTGCGCCCAGACCTCTTGATGCGCGGCCAAAAGGCTTGCGTCCGCTTTGCCCCAACAGCGTCGCACGGTCGGCTCCATCAGCGCTTTGATCATGGCTGCGCGGCGCTCAGCGGGACCGTCGCAGCAGGGCCAACTGGTCGGCGAGCAAGCCGAACAAAAAGGTCAAGCAAGCGACGACAGCGATCACAACGACCGATTCTTCAACGCGGCCCAACGTTATCAAGTCGTAGCCAAACAGCACCGCTCCGAGGGTTACCAGGGCGAGGCTGATGGGCAAAAAGATCTTCAACGGATCGAAGAGCATAATGACGCGCAGCATCAGAATAACGAATCGCAGCCCATCGCGCAGCGGCCGAATATGGCTGCGGCCGCGTCGGCGTCGGCGCGCATGGGTGAGCGGGACATACTTCACCGGGTACCCCGCCCGGATCATGCAGAGCGTGATCGTTGTCGGGTACGAATAGCGGTTCGGCAGCAGGTGAAGGAATTCCATGAACCGCTCCCGCCGCACCGCTCGAAAGCCGGAGGTCAAATCCGCGATCGGCATCTCGGCCAGGAAGCTCGCCAACCGATTCATCCAAAAGTTGCCGAGCCGGCGGAGCCAGTGCTCCTCCGTGGCGCCTGTCCGCGCCCCGACAGCCATTTCGTACCCGTCCAACGCATCCACGAGCTTCGGCAAGTCGCCGGGCTCATGCTGCCGGTCGCCATCGAGAAACACCAGGATGGGACGGGTAGACGCGCGGGCGGCTGTTTTGATTGCCGCGCCGTTGCCAATGTTGTAGGGGTGCCGGAGAACGTTCATACCGGCCGCCCGGGCCACGTCGCCGGTGTTGTCGGTTGAGCCGTCGTCGACGACGATCAGCTCCGCCCCGGCCGCCGCAGCGGATATATCCTGGACCACGCGGCCGATGGAGGCCGCTTCGTTAAAAGCAGGAATAATAACGCTGACTTGCGACCAGTCGGGCATACACGCCGGTTAAGCGTCTCCGCGCACGGTAAAGTCGAAGATCTTGGTGCCGGCTATAACGACGCGCTTGAACTCGTCGAAGCTGGCGATCTTGGACGCGCGCGATGCGATGTAAGAAGGACGGAGGTAGAATTTCCGATACGCGCGGCGCACGCTTTTTTCGATGTCGTCGGCGCTCAGGCCGGTGGTGTAGAGCTCATTAAACTCAGCCGTGGTGTGGAGCTTTGAAAGATCGATTTGCGCCCCATCGCCGAGCTCGGCGGTGCGGTGCGCGACCTCGTCAAAAAGCGGCGTGCCGGGATACGGCGTGCAGATGCCGAACGTAGCGGTCGTGGGGTCGATCTCGCGGATGAACTGGGTGGTGCGCTGCACGGTTTCCGGCGTGTCGCCCGGCATGCCGAGCATGGTATGCGCGTGCGTGTCGATGCCGACCTCGTGCGCCCACCGGAAGGTTTCAACGGTCTGCTCAACTTTGAAACCCTTGATAACGCGGTCCAGCACGGACTGCACGCCGGATTCCACGCCGAACTTCAAAAGGTGGCAGCCGGCCGGCTTCATGATTTCCATCATGGGTTTGTCGATAAATCCGACCTTGGCGTTGCAGATCCACGTGACATCCACTTTCTCATCGATGAGCGCTTGGCAAATCTCGTGCGTGCGGCGCTTGTTGACCGTGAAGATCTCATCGCGGAAGTACACTTCGCGAAACCCGGCCGCGACGTAGGTCTTGATCTCTTCCACCACGCTCCGGGCTGATCGCACGCGGAACCGAGGGCCGTAAAGGAAAGGCGCGGTGCAGAACGTACACTTGGACGGGCATCCGCGCGAAGTGATGGTCGTGATGTATGGCATGCGCTTGATGATCGGATTGAAGTAATCGATGTGGCGCGGGAAGAAGTCGACGTCAATGAAAGGCAGCACATCGAGGTTATCGATGAACGGGTAGTGGTCGTTGACGACAGGCTTGTCGCCTTCCATAAAACCGATGCCGAGAACGGACTTCCAGCCGTCCCCTCCCTTCTCGAACTCCCGAATCAGATCGCGCACCACGAACTCCGGCTCGCGCCGCACGATGATGTCCACGCCTTGCTTGGTCAGCGCGTTTTCCGGAAGGAAGGTCGTGTGCGAGCCGAACACGATGGTGCGCAGCCGCGGATTGGAGTCCTTCAAACCCTGCAGGAAAGCCGCGTCCTCGTTCATGGTCATGGTCGCGGTGTTGGAGATAACGACGTCGTAGCGGTCAATAATGCGTTTCACATCTTCCAGCGTGCGCTGATCGGCTTGCGCGTCCAGGAAATCAACGTCCTGGCCGTCCTGGCGCAATACCGTGGCGGTGGAGAGAAGGAAGAACGGAGGCACGGTGCCGCCGCCGATCCGCTTGCCTTTGCACCAGCAGCCATAAAGCACATCGCGAACCACGTTCTTGGTGTAAAGGCTGGACGGATTGACGACCAATATCTTCATGCGGCAAGCTCCTCAAGTCGGAAGTAGCGCGATGCGGCCACGTAACGCTCAGCCGGCCGCCGGCCGGTCACAAGCATACGAAGAAGCGCATACCTGACCAAGCGGCTCAAAAAAGGCAGGCGGCCGAAGGTTACCAGGTACAGCCGAAATGCAATAAGCCTTACGGGCGATAAAAGTTGTGTCATAAAGTCGCACTAAGTATTACGTGAATTTTAGTATACCGGGACGGAGAAGTCATCATCTTTCGTCGCAGAGGGCGGCAAGCGCCCCTTCGGCCGGCTGCTCGCGGCAGGCGTCTTGCCGCAGCGCTTGGAGCATCGCGACCGCGATGCGCTCATTCCCCGGCCCGGCGGTATGAATGGCATCGATGAACACAGGCCGGTCCAACCCATCGAATACGTTGCTTAAATCGTGCAGCGAGCGGCCGGCTGAGGGGGCATCGGTGAAGCGCGCTCGTGCCTGCGCGTAGGCATCGCGCATGCTTTGCCCGGTAACCACCCGGTCGCCGAACGGGCCAAGCCGAACAGTATCTTCGAAGTGGGCCGGCTGCCACGTGAAGACAGGCACAAACCCATATTTCTTACCGAGAGCCGCGACAAGATCATAATTGGCGATCCATACGTCCGCGGCTTGTTCCCCCAGGCGTTTTACTTCATTGGACGGCAGTGGCTCGGTCGCCCCGTTCCACCGGCTGCTGAGCTGCCAAAGCGCCCAGTGGGTCGCCCGGTACAGCCCGGATGACTGGATCCAGCGCAGGATCCCTCCGCGGCCTTCCAGCCGGTCGCGGATCCGGTCCAAACCAAAATGCGCTCCGCGCTCCTCCGGCCAGGCGAGCGCGCACAAGACATCGTTCCAGCCATCGTAGAAGATCACAGCGTTCGGCCGGTTACCCTGCGCCAGCTCCTGTGTCAGGCGTATCAGTTCCTGCGTTGATACATAGCCCTTTTCGCCGAGATTGCGAACCCGCGCGCGCACGTGCCGCTCGCGATCGAGCTGTGCCGCCAGCAGACTAGGGATGGTCTCTTGGTCCGGCACCCCGGTTCCCCACATCGTGGATCCGCCGAAGAGCCAAATTTCGGGCGCATCGGCCGGCGCTTCGCCCTGTACCGTGCGGCGTTCGCCATTTGGGGCTACGTTGACGAGCGTGCCCTGGAACGGTCGACGGCGCCAAAGCGTGTACGGCGCATAGGCTACCTGAGAAGCCTGACCCAGCTCCCGGAAAAGCAGGTCCACATCGTAAGCGGCGCCTGCATAAACCGCCAGCCGGTTGCGCCGGTCCACCGGGCGGTTAAAAAAGGGATCGTCGATGAAAAAAACACCGCGAGCCACGCATTCCGCGAGGATAAGCGCGATGGCGCAGGCGGTCACGAGAAGGGCTAGGCGGCGCGGCATGGATGGTTAGGCGCTGGCTTCTGCGGCGAGCAAATAGTCTGTCGCCAGCTGGATGACATACCGATCATCGAGCCATCCGGGATGAAGCACTTTGTCTTGCTCAATACCTGCCGCGTGCCGCGCCAGCGCCGGGCTGCCTAAGATCGCCAGCCCGCATGGGTAGAGAAAGCTTGTCTGGCGCGAGTTGGCCGCGGGATCCACCTGCCCCGTTGGTCCGATAGCGCCGTCGATCCACGCCGCTGCACGGTCCAGCGAACGCTTAAGCGCCGCGTCTTGCGTGCGCCGCCACAGCCGCGCGAGAAGCGACAGCGTAAGCGATTGATAACCGGCGTCCGGTCCGCCGTACTCCGGGTACCACCCGTCCGCCGATTGCTGAGCCATAACCGCGGCGGCGTACGCATCCGATGCTTTGCGCCAGCGCGTCTCACGCGTCAGCTCAGCCCACACGGCCAGCGCCAGCGCCGCGGCGGCGGATTGATTCGCGGCCGAGGATGGACGCGCGGCGGCGAGCCAGCGCGCGGACCGCTCCCAAGCCGGTTGCGGAGAGAGCGAGAGCCTCGCCCATGCTTCCCCGACGGCAAGCAGGCTGAACGCGGTGGCGCAGAGGCTGCGTTCGAACGGATACGCTTCATCCGCGCTGCCGTCGCGGTGCCGGCGGCCGGCCCAGAACACCGCGGAGGCGTTCGCCCACTCGATCAGTTGCGGCTTGCCGGAAAAGGGATGCGTTCCTATGGGCAGCGTATGGACGAGCGCAAGCAGATGAACCGCTTCCTGAAAGCGGGCGTTCGGAAAATCAGCCGCGAGGTAATGCCAGTACGCGCGGTCCGCGCAGCCGAAGGTCGGCGATTCCGCCCGCCGGTCGATCAACCCGAGAATCCGCGGCACCTGGGCAAGCGCTCGTTCTCGGTAGATGAACGCCAGCGCCGTCATGGAGTTGCTGCCCGCGGTTTCCGCAGATCAACGATGGTGATCGCCGACCAAGGCGCAGGAGTCCGGCCATCCAGGAGCGATCGGTAATCCGGGTGTTGCAGACTGGGCACGGCGCGATGCACGTGATACACCGGCAGCAAGTAAGGCGTGTTGGGGATGCTCGCGACCGTCGCATGCGATTCGATCGCCGAGAGCAACGGCGCGGTATCAACCTTCAAGTAGGCCTGGTAATCAGCGATCAGGTAATCCCCTCCTGTGCCTGTGAAGTCGATGCGCCCGCGGAAGTCAGCCGGCAGACGGCGGATCGCTTCACCCAAATAGAACGCCAAGTGCTCGTGCAGGTTGCCCTGATCACGGATGCACAGCGTGCCGCCTTCCTTTGCCATGTAATCAAGGAGCCGATCCACCATTTTAGGATAGCCGGTGCGGTAGCGAACCCATGGCTGCACGAGCAACGTGCCGCTGACAAGCGTTCCCCCCAGCCATACGACAAAGAGGCCGCGCGCAAGCCAAGCGTTTATGCGCCGCAGGCGTTCCACCGCCGCGCTAACCGCCAAACCCGCGGCGAGCGCCAGCGCGGGCAGCGCCACTTGCACCGCTTTCAAAGTTGAATACACCAGAATGCCATAGAGCAAGGGCACCAGAATCTGCGGCACCAAAAGGATGTACGCGGATTTGTGATCGCGCCAGGCGCGGATGCCGAGCAAGATCAATCCGGCTGCCGCGGGTACCAGGAACCACGCGGTTTCAAGCCGGCCGGCCATATCCCCCAAAAAATGCGCGTTCTCCCCATAGACCCCCCACCATCCCTGGCTGCGCGCCA
>JAHFGY010000148.1 GCA_023247195.1 Candidatus Omnitrophota bacterium
ACGAAACGCAGCTGCCGCTCGATCGTCTGCAGCTGCCTCCGGATATCCCGGACGAGCTTCGAGCCCTCGCGACCGCGCGAGCGGACCAGCTCCGCGAGCGCGGAGGCGGCCGCCGAGAGGATCGGCTCCTGCAGCCGCTCCGTCGGCACGCGGTCTTCCGAGACGGTGACCGCCTGAGGCAGTGCGAGCAAATGGTCCAGGGTCAGCTGCCCCTTGAGGCCGAAGCGCCCCTTGACTTCGACGAGTGCCGCGTGATAGCGCCGCAGTAGCTCCTCGTCAAACACCACGCGCCGCGCTTCCGCGCGGTCCAGCTGCACCGATACGACCGCCTCGATCCGCCCACGACGGAGACGGCCGCGAATCAGCTCAGCCAGGCGGCCCTGCAGCGCGGTGAGGCCGTTGGGCAGCCGCTGGTCCACTTCCAGGTACCGGTGGTTGGTGCTGCGCAGCTCCACGCTGACGCTGCCCGCCGGCACCGGCTTCACGGCGCGGCCGTAGCCGGTCATGCTCTGAATGGCGCGGCTCATCGCGATGCTCTGGCCTTCGCCGGCGACCGCTCGTCGCTGAATACGGGCCGGAGCAGCTCCTCCGGGCTGAACCAGAGCTTGATTTCCCGTTCCGCATCTTTGACATCCGAGGAGGAGTGGATGACGTTCTCCATGAGCCCGTCGGCGGTGTTGCGGCCGAACGAGCCGCGGATGGATTGCGGATCCGCCTTCTCCGGATTGGTGGCCCCGGTGACCCGTCGGACCCGCTCGATCGCATCCGGCCCCCACAGGACGAATGCCAGCACGCAGGGGACATTGTGGCGAAGGCCGCGCAAATGCTCGACGGTATCCCGGAAAAACGGCCGGTCTTTGATGTGCTTGTAGTGCTCCTCGGCGAGCTCCTGGCTGACCGGCATCACCTTGGCCCCGACGATCTCCAGCTGCAGCGGCTCGAGCTTCGAGAAGACCGCGCCGATGAGCTGCTTTTGAATCGCGTCCGGCTTGATGACGACGAGGGTGGCCTGATCCACCATCACGACCTGACCCCCAACAGCTCGAGAATGCGCGCGAGATCCTCTGATGAAAAGTAATCGATCACGATGCGCCCGCCTTTGGCGCGCGCTGTCAGGCTCACTTTCGTGCCCAAGGCCTGCCGCAACCCGTCCTCCAACCCCTTCAACTGCGGGTCGAGCCGGCGGGCTCGGCGGCGCGACGATCCGCCGGCGCTGGCCAGCGCTTCTGTTTGGCGCACCGAGAGGCCGCTCTTTGTAATGCGGCGAAACAGCTCCATCTGCCGGGCGCGCTCCGGAACGCTCAGCAGCGCCTTCGCATGGCCGAACGTCACCACTCCCTCGCGCACGCCTTGCTGAATCTCGTCCGGCAGCATGAGCACCCGCAGCAGATTGGCGATCGTGGCCCGGTCCTTGCCGACCGCGGCGGCGATCTCTTCCTGCGTGTAGCCGAATTCGTCGAGCAGCCGCTCATACCCTTTGGCTTCCTCCATCGGATTCAGGTTTTCCCGCTGGACGTTCTCGACCAAGGACAGCTCAAGCGCCTCCTTATCCGAGAGCGCTTTAATGATCGCCGGCACTTCGGCCAGACCCAACGCCTGCGAGGCGCGGAGCCTGCGCTCGCCGGCCACCAGCTCATACGAGCCGTGGGCGACGGGACGAACAATCACCGGCTCGATGACGCCGGATTTCTTGATGGAGGCTTTCAGCTCCTCCAACGAGGCGTCGTTCATGGTGGTGCGCGGCTGAAATCGACCCGGCCGGATCTGGTCTGTGCGCAGCATGACGAAGTTCGCCGGCTGTTGCGGCGAGGCGTCAATGATGTCCGCTAATCCACGCCCAAGTCGCTTAGTCGTCATGTCGCCTCCACGGTTTCTTTTTCTATAACCTCTTGTGTAAGAAGCTGATACGACAATGCTCCTGTAGACTGAGGATCGTAGAGGCAGATAGGTTTTCCAAAACTTGGAGCCTCGGCCAGACGAATGTTTCGAGGAATGGCGGTTTCAAACACCAGGTCCTTGAAGAATCGCTTCACCTCTCCGGCAACTTCCTTGGCCAGGTTGGCTCTAAAATCGGCCATCGTCAACACAATCCCTCCAACTTTTAAGGAGGGGTTCAGGTTTTGCTTGATCAGGGTGACAGCCCGCATGAGTGAATTCAGCCCCTCCAGAGCCAGGTATTCGCACTGGACCGGAATCAGCGTGCTGTCGGCGGCCACGAGCGCATTGATGGTCAGCAGGCCGAGCGACGGCGGACAGTCAAACAGGATGAAATCGTAACGCGCCTTTAAAGGTTCGCAGATCTTCTGCAAGACCCGCTCTCTGGATTCCACAGAAGCTAAAAATGGCTCGGCTCCGGCAAGGTTCATGCTGGATGGGATGAGTTCCAGCCGCTCTACTGGAGTTTTTCGGATGGCCTGCGCAGGATCCGCGCCGTTGACCAGCACCTCGTAGATGTCGTTCGTCAGCTCTCGTCGCTGAACCCCGCAGGCCGTTGTCGCGTTGCCCTGGGGGTCAAGATCGATGAGCAGCGTCTTGCGTCCGGCGAGTGCCAGGTACGAGCCGACGTTGACGGCGGTCGTGGACTTTCCGACCCCGCCTTTCTGGTTACAGACCGCAATAACTCTCGGCATTCTCACCTAAAGCTGAAATGTTCCACGTGGAACATTTTGAGCGTGATTGTGGTCATTGTACCTGGAGCCAGGAAGAACTCAAGAGGAAAATTAGGTTACTGTAAGGAAGTTGCGCACAGCTGTGGAGAAGCTGTGTGTTTATTTTGCCAGACGGTACCACACCAGCGACATGAGGCTATTGGTCAGCCAGTACAGCACCAGGCCGGAAGGAAACTGATAAAACATGACTCCAAAGAGCACGGACATCATGGGCCCTGAAAACATCTTGGCGGTTGGATCTTGGGTGCTTTGGCCTGACCTTCCTTGGGACAGTTTGGTTTGTATGTACATGGCGGCAGCCATGATGATGGGAAGCAGGTTCAGGTCCTTGCCAAGAAGCGGCAGCGTGGCCGGAAGCTGGCTGAGCCGGTCAGGCAGCGATAGGTCTTTAATCCAGAGAAATCGTTGCCCGCGCAGCTCAACGAAATGAGAAATCGCCTGAAACAGCGCAATAAAAATCGGCATCTGGAGGAGCATTGGCAGACAGCCGCTGATCGGGCTGATCCGATGCTGCTTATATAGCGCAAATACCTCCCGGTTGGCTACCGTAGTATTATCCTTGTGTTGCGCCATAATTCGGTCAATCTGCGGCTTGAGTTCCTGCATCTTCTTCATGGACTTAAATCCTATGAGCGTAAACGGCGCCATCGCACAGGTAATAAGGCTGGCAAACAAGATAATGGCGATCCCATAGCTCTTCGTCAGCTTTGCAATCCAGCTCAGCAGCGAAAGCATGATCAGGCCAATCTGCCCAATGGTCCCGATAGGAAAGGCCTGTTCGAATCCGGCCCGCTTAAGATGAAAATAATCTCTTGGGCCGAAGTAGATAGAAAGCTCTTGCCGAGCGGGTTGTGCGGATCCATTCGCCTTCAGAGCCGCCTCAGTCACAATGGATTCCTCGGAAGAAGGAATCAGCTTAACGTCTGCGAAGCCTGTCTTAAAACGGACGGCCTGACAGAAATACCGTTCCGTTAATGACAATAAAAATGTTCCACGTGGAACATTTCGCTCTTGTTTCACGTGTCCAATATATCGCTTGTGAACGTCCTTACCATGCGTATCCTTTGATAGGGCATTGACTTCGAGAGGATTTTTTCTCTGATCAAGCGTATCACCTCTGGCCCATGAAGAACTTAGAATAATTTCAGATTGCTCTCCTGACATTTGTTCTAATGTGATATTAATCATAGGGTTATCGCTATCTATTACGTATAAAATATTGTAATTATTTCCATTGGAATCAGACGCGTTGAATGTGAGGCGCTCTGCGCTATGCTCGATCAGGTGCCAGCTCGCGGGGTTTCGTGAAAGATTCAAATACACAAGCGCGGATCCTGTGGAGATCTCTAAGGGACGGCCCTCGGACTGCCCGGAAAACCGCTTCAGCGAGACGCGCCTGATCATTCCGCTGGATGCGCCGACCTCCACGGTAAGATCCGGCGACTCCAGGGACACGGTGTTCTCTTGCTCCAGCGGATATACCGTCGCTGGTTTGGCGCTCATGGCCGCCGGGACCTGGGCTGCGCCGGGAATCGTCTGCGTGGTGGGGGAGGCCTGCGGATACCATTTCCCGACGAGGCGGGCATACCAGGCCATGAAGAGCGCGGAGAGAACGGCGGCGATCAGGACCCGTTTTTCCATTACCGAACCGGATCAATCCCGCCGGACGAGAGCGGGTGACAGCGCAACAACCGGGTGAGCGCGCGCCAAGCGCCCACAAAAAATCCATGGCGGTGGAGCGCTTCCCGGGCGTACGCCGAGCAGGATGGCAAATATCTACACGAATGTAACATATTGGGGGATATCATGTTATGATATAAATCAACGGCGGCGATGGCCGCCGATGTCAGGAAATCACGCCGCTGCGCTTGCATAGCTGAAGAAACTCCCTGGCTAATGAGCTTGTGACGGCTGGCAACCGGTCCGGATGCAGCACCACGACGATGTCGAGCCCGCAACGAAACGCCCGTTCGTTGGCTCGGATGGTCGCCCGCAACTGCCGCTTGAGCCGATTGCGCACCACCGCGCCTTTCATGCCGCGCCGGGTTCGCAGCCCGATGCGCGTCGTGCCCGCCGCGTTGGGCAGCACACCGACGGAGAGCAGGCCCCCTCGGACCCAGCGCCCCCGGCGGTACACCGCCCGGAAACCGCTGGTGAGTTTAAGCCGTGTGGTGGCAGGCACCGGGGCAGGAAGGCGGCCTCGGGTCAGGCCGGGATCAGTTGCCAGCGTCCCTTGCGTCGACGGCGGGCGACGGTGCGCCGCCCTCCGCGAGAATTCATACGCTTGAGGAACCCGTGAACCCGAGTTCGCTTGCGGTTCGACTTATTGGTCAAATGTTTTTTCATGGCGTGGGAGCATTATACCGAGGCCGCGCCCGCAACACAAGGAGGAAAATCGCTCTTGAGATATCCGAAAGCGGTTGTTATAATGCGCATCTACCTGTGAAGCCGGCCTGTGTAAAACGTGTG
>JAHFGY010000032.1 GCA_023247195.1 Candidatus Omnitrophota bacterium
GCATGGCTTCGGTCACTTCAAAGTCCGCGATGACCCCGTCCTTGAGCGGGCGTATGGCGGCGATGTTGCTCGGCGTGCGGCCGATCATGCGCTTGGCTTCGTCGCCCACGGCCAGCACCTCGGACGTGCCGCGCTGTATGGCCACGACCGACGGCTCGCACAGCACAATGCCCTTGCCCTTGACGAAGACAAGCGTCGTTGCAGTACCGAGGTCAATGGCGAGATCGCTGGAGAGGGAGCCGAAAATGCCGCTGATCCAATTCTGAACGGGTACCAAGATGCGTCCTAATAATTTGAACATGCTTTTGGGGTAGTGCCATCGTAACAACCGTGTTTGCGCCTTGTCAATCGGATTCGGGCAGGCGGACAGCGCCGGGAGGCGCCAGGCGCGCCAGGTCCAAAAAGAAGCCCGGGTAGGACTTACGGACGCATTCCGCGCCCGCGATGCGGGTGGTTCCCTTTGCGGCCAAGCCGGCAACCGCAAGGCTCATGGCTGTCCGGTGGTCATCGGCCGAGTCCACCAAGGCTCCGGTGAGGCCGCCGCCTTCGATACGCACCGCGTCATGCTCGGGCTCGGTGATCGACACGCCCATTTTCCTCAAGCCGGCCACCATGGACGCGATGCGGTCCGTCTCTTTGAAGCGCAGCTCGGACAACCCCCACAGCTCAGACGTTCCGCTGGCGCACGCGCAAGCCACCATGAGAATCGGAAGCTCATCAATCACGCCCGGCACCTCTGTGGGCTTCAATGTCAGCGGTTGGAGCGGCTGGCTGCGCACCAGGATCTGGCCGTACGGCTCCACGCCCGAAGATTCGACCGCCAGGTGGATGCGGCCGCCCATGCGCTCCAAAATGCGAAGGAAAGCGATGCGCGTGGGGTTCAACCCAACGCCTTCCAGGAGAACCTCCGATCCTGGAATGAGCAGTCCTGCCACGACGAAAAACGCGGCGCTTGAGCTGTCACCCGGGATGCGGATCTCGCCGGGCGAGCGCAGCGCGCTCGGCTCGATACGGATCCCGTCGGGCTTGCGCTGCACATCCGCGCCAAAGGCTGCGAGCATGCGCTCGGTGTGATCCCGCGTGGGGTGCAATTCCACGACGGTACTGGGGCCATCGGCGGCCAGCGCGGCGAAAAGGATCGCGGACTTTACCTGCGCGCTCGCGACCGGCAGCGTGTAGTGCAGCGCTTTGAGCGGCCGGCGGCCTTCGATGGCGAGCGGAGGCAGGCTTTCATCGCCTGCCGCGCCGGAACCCGTGATGCGCGCGCCCATGGCTTGCAAGGGCGTGACGATGCGGCGCATGGGCCTGCGCGCCAGCGACGGCGCCGCGCTGAGGCGCGACGCGAACGGCTGCCCGGCCAGCATCCCGGCCGCCAAGCGCAATGTCGTGCCGGACTCGCCGCAGAATAGGTCCGCCTTGGGCGCCTGCAGCGCTTGCCAGCCTTTGCCCTCCAGGATCAGCGACGCACCCCTTAACGAAGATGCAACGCCGAGCCCTTTGACGACGTCCAGTGTTCGCTGGCAATCCTCAGCATCCGGCCAAGGCTGGATGCGGGTCGTTCCCTCGGCCAGGGCTCCCGCCAGGACGGCGCGGTGACAGATCGCCTTGTCCGGCGGTACGGACAGGCTCCCTTTGACCATCGAAGGACCTTGAACCGTTATCTGCATGGATGTTTAGTCACAATAACGCCCCACCGCAAGGGTGAGGCGCAGGCATCAATCTTTCCAGAAAAATGAGTCAAAAAATTAGAGCGAACGGACTTGGTCGCCCTCGCGGATAAGGTCCGCCTTGGTATCCGAAAGAATCGCCGCCGCGGACAAATCATCGTAAACTTTCTCGACCTTGACCGTGCCGATAACCTCGTCGCCCCGCACCACTTTGAATTGCTGGCCCACGGACAACCCTTGGTTCTTGCCCATGTCCACGACCACGAAATCATAATCCCGGTTGATGACCAGCACCTGGCCGTTCGAGCCGGTGTGGATCGCGGACGTCACGGCGCCGATGGGCTGAATCGGGATCGGCATCGGCGGACGCTCTTGCTCTGACGTGGAAACCATCACTTTCTCGAGCTGGACGGTCGGAACGCGCGAAAACTCGGAGAGCTTGGCCTCAAGCGTGCGTTGCGCCTTCTTTGTCTCGTCGAGCTGCTGCTGCAACGTATCGCGCTCCGTGGACAATTTCGATAATTGAGTATTGAGTTTTTCGCGGTCGGAGCGCGCCTGGGAAAGCTCTTTCATCATGGAGTCCATGGCTTGGGTCAACTTGCTGAGCTCGCCTTGGCGCTGTTCGAGGTTGGTGGAAAGGCTTTGCTGTTCCTGCTGAACCTTGGTGAATTGCTGCTTGGACTGGTCCAGCTCGCTCTTGGCTTCGCCCAGCTCTTGCTCGATCTTGGATTTTTCGGTTTCCAGCGAGGCTATCTGGACCTGCAAGGCATCGCGCTCTTGAATAATCGACGCCAACTCGTGTTCCTTGGCCAGACGGATGCTGTGTTCTTGAGCGCGCGTAACGAGCCCAAAGCCTGCAGCTGCCAGTCCCACGGCCGCTAACCCGCCGAGGATGGGAACGAGCAACCTGCCGTGCCGTCCGCTCATCAAACCCATGCGTCTCCTCATCTGTGGATTAATGGCGCCAAGTTGTTGTGAATCTAGCACACGCTCAGGAGTTCGTCAATTGCTGCGTGTCCAAGTGGCGCATCAACTTGCGGCACGCGAGCACCCGCTTGCCGAGCTGGCTTGAGCCGCACGCCGGTAAATGCGGCAGCACGCCCAGGAGCGGCACGCGGCCAAGCTCGCGGATCCACTTCGGATTCGATTGCCGCGCCAGGCGCGCCATGCGGTTCGCCCGAGGCGGCTCAGGGTTGGTGCAGATGACCCCCGCGATGCGCAGGCCGGCAGCGCGGGCGCAGGCGATCGTCAGCAAAGTGTGGTTCAATGTGCCCAGGCTCGTGCGGGCGACGATGATCAGCGGCAGGCCCAGCGAGCGCGCCAGGTCGGCCACGGTTGAGCGCGGCGTGAGCGGCACGAGCAATCCGCCGATGCCTTCGACGATGATGCACGGGTAACGGCCGGACAGCCGCTTGAACGCCGCTTCGATGGGCTTGAGGCGCACCGGCCGCCGTTCTCTGACAGCTGCGGTCAACGGCGCGAGCGGCTCGCGGTAAAGCGCGGGCGTGATCCAATCCCAGGGCGCGTCGCAGCCCGACGCGGCGCGCAGCAGCGCGGCGTCTTCCGACAGCCAGCGGCGCTCGCGCCGGTCCCACATCGCGCCGGTC
Organism: Candidatus Omnitrophota bacterium; assembly: GCA_023247195.1. GTDB lineage: Bacteria > Omnitrophota > Gorgyraeia > Aquiviventales > Aquiviventaceae > JAHFGY01. The sequence continues at coordinate 3,275 of JAHFGY010000032.1, forward strand.
GCGACCGGCTTCATCACGGCCGCGCTACCGAACGCTTCCCTGGCCCATACAGCCAGCGACGCCGCGACAATGGTTTTCCCGACGTTGGTGTCGGTCCCGGTCACGAAGAACCCGCGCATCAAGCGCCGCCCGGCGTCATGCTCAAAACCATTTGGAGCGCCCGCGCTAGATCGTCGACTTGCTCCAGGGTGTGCGCCGCGGTCACGCTGATGCGCAGCCGCGACGTGCCTTGCGGCACCGTCGGCGGCCGGACCGCAGGGCACCAAATCCCTTGCTTGCGAAGGTAGCGGGCCGCGGCCAGCGCGCGCGCGGCTCCGCCCAGCCGCACCGGCGCGATCGGCGACGAAGAACGTGCCAACGAAGATCCTAGCGCGGAAATTTTGAGCCGCGACAGGTGGCTGCGGAGCCTGCGGGTGTTGCGCTGCAATGCCAGACGATGACGGGGCTCTTGCTGAAGCACAAGCAGCGCTTCGCGCGCGGCCGCGGCAACAGGCACCGCCAGCGCCGTGGCGTAAATAAACGCCTTGGCCTGATTCGTGATCCAATCGATGAGCGACTGGGGTCCGACGACGAATCCTCCTTGGCAGCCCAGCGCTTTGCCGAGCGTTGCCATGTAGACAAGCCGATCCGCCGGAACCTTGGCTTCTTCCGGACTGCCGCGGCCTGTTTTGCCCCTAACGAAAGCGCCATGCGCATCGTCGAGGTAAACAAGCGCGTTATGCCGCTCGGCGACCGCTACCAGTTCGCGGACCGGAGCGCAGTCGCCGTCCATGCTGAACACGCCTTCGGTCACGACGATCCGCCGGCCGCGTACCGGCGTGCGGCGCAGCAGCGTTGCGAGCTGTTGGGCATCATTGTGGCTGAATACGCGCAAGGTAGCGCGCGAAAGCCGGGAGGCTTCGACCAGGCTGGCGTGGCAGAGGCGGTCGAGAAAAATCATATCGCCCGGCCCGGCAAGCGACCCGAGAACGCCGAGGTTTGCCAGGTAGCCGCTGGAAAAAACAAGAGCCGCGGGCGCTCGGAACCACGCGGCCAATGCCCGCTCCAGGTCCGCGTGGATCTGCGTGCTTCCGCTCAAGAGCCTCGAAGCGCGGGCGCCCACGCCCCAGCGATGCGCGGCTTCGGAAGCGGCGTGGGCCAGACGCGGGTGTTGGGACAAGCCGAGGTAATCGTTCGATGACCAATTGACGCAGGTGGCGCCGCCGACGCGCACAAGCGGGCCGGCGACCGAATCCAGGGGGGTTAGTTCGCGCCGCAAGCCGCGCGCATCGCGCTCGGCAAGGGCCTTTTCACAATCTACGAGGAAGGAGCGAAGAGCCGAACGGCTGCGAGCCACGCCGCGTTTACTTCACCACCATGGGCAAAAACTCAGTGGAGCCGAAGATACCGAAGATTCCCCGCTCCTTGAGCCACAGGCCGCGCTTCAAATAACCCAGCGCCGGGCCGATGACATTCGCCGCCATGGTGGTTTCATCGCCGAGGACAAACCGGTGGCTTGAACGCTTGCCCTCGAACGTCTTGCCGGTCAGCGTCATGGTCGTGGAAACAGGCTTTTTGGCGCGGCGCGTATCCATAACGCCGCCGACTTCCACCTGGTCGAGCCGGTCGATCACGCCCGCCCGCTGGAGCAAAATGTCGTCGGCGTGCTCCATTTGGTTCAATTCAAGAATGCCGTCGGTCTTATCGAGCAGCGCATCCACGTCCGTGTCGCTCATGGCATGGGCTCGCTCGACCGAATAGCCCGGCAGGTGCGCGATGTCCTCGCGGATCGTGGCTTTATATGCTTCCCAGTTCGCGATGCCCACGCCCCAGCGGATCTCGACTTTCTCGACCTCGATAAAAGATTGAGCCGCCAATACCGCGGCCGCGGCGAGCATGCCCGGCGTTGCGCCGCACCCGGTGAGCACCACGCTGCGCGCCTGTTGCACCAGCGCGTCGAGCTCAAAGAGCTGGCTGACCGCGCGAGTGCGCTTGAGCACATCGACGAACACGAGCGATGCATCGGCTTCGGCAAAGCGGCGGATAACGCCGGGAATAAATTCATTCGGCAGGTTCGGCAGCGCGACCAAGACCGAGTCGTACAGCGCCCGCCGGCTCAAGATTTCGCCGATCGGGTCAACGCAGTGCTCAGCCTCAACGTCCGTAGCCGTGGCCACGGATGAGGCCCCTGCGGCCGCCACGCGCGACGCTGAAGCCGCCCGGTAGCCGCTCACCAAATCGCCCGCGATCCCGGCAACGGCCGACGGCTCGAGCCCGGCCTCGGATGCCACGATTCCGCGGCTGTCGCAAATCGCGGTGAGCTGCAGTTCCGACTTCATTCCAATAATCGTTGCCGCGGCTTTCCCAAGCCCGCCCGCTCCAAGAACCGCGATGCGCGTTTGAGGCATTATCGCTCGATCCAGGTTTGCCGGCAGGACTGGCGCTCCACCAACTCGGTGGGCAGCAGCAGCTTGCTCGGGCTTTGCTTCTTGCCGCTCATCAAATCGGAAAGGATATCGAGCGAAAGGCTGCCCATCTTGCGCAGCGGCTGGCTGACCGTAGTGAGCGGCACGCGCGCGTGCACCGCCGCGGGATTGTCGTCGAATCCGACGATCGAAAGGTCTTCCGGAACCCGGATGCCTTTTGACTGGGCCACGTTGATGGCTTCGAGCGCCATCTCATCGCTGGCCACGAACACCGCCGTGGGCCTGTCCGGCATGGAAAAAAGCGCCTCGGCCGCCCCACGCGCGCTCGGAAGACCGAAATCTGCGAACTTCACGTATTCGTCCCGCAGAGTCACTTGATGCGCTTTCATCGCTTTCACGAACCCGTCGTAGCGGTCCAAACCGGCCTGCGTTTTCAGGTCGCCCGTGATCGTAGCGATCTCTTTGTGCCCGAGCTTCAACAGGTAATCGACCACGTGCTCGGCCGCGGTTTTGTTGTCCACCGCAACGCAGCTCACGGGCAGATCGGCCAAGTAATGGTTGAGCACGACAACCGGCATCTCCATGTCCAGGCAGCGGTCCAGCAGCTCTTCGCATCCGAAGATGTCGATGAACACCGCGCCGTCGATGCCGCGCGGAAAGCTCTTGCCGTCGGTAATGTGCAGCAGCATATCGCAGCGGATCCGTTCGGCCGACATACCAATGCCCTGCAGCACCTGCATGGCGTAGTAGGAGTGAAAAATCCCTTCAAAGCGCGGAATGATCAGCCCGATGGTATTGGATTTCCCTCCGGCTAAACGCTGCGCGCTCGGATTCGGACGGTACTTCAATCGCTTGATCGCGTCGTTTACGCGGCGGCGGTTTTCGTCTGAAACCGTGGCAACGTTGTTCATGACCCGGGAAACGGTCGTCGTTGAAACGCCCGCGGTCTGGGCGACTTCCGAAATGCTGGACTTCTTCATCAGACCTCTGCTTTATGCCTGCGTGAAAATTTCGCGTATCACCCAGCAAGAGGCGCCCAATGCCACCGCCTGCTCGCCCAGCTGCGCCGGCAGCACGTCCACAAGGCTGGCCGGCTCTTCATACGCGTACTTTTTAACGGCGCGCCACACGGGCTCAAGAAGCATGGCGCCGGCCTGCTCAATGCCGCCGCCGATCACAACCACTTCGGGATTCATCAAATTAACAAGCACGCTGATGCGGATGCCGAGCTGCATCGCGGCGTGTTCGATCATCTGGCGCGCCAACGCATCGCCGTCTTGCGCGGCCTTCACCACGATATCCAGATTGATCTTGTCCGGGTTGCCTTCGGCCAAAGCCTGAATCGTGGTTGCATGCCCCTCGGAGACCAATTTCTTCGCTTGCTGCGTCAGGCCGAGGTCCCAGTACTTCGGAAGCGCGGCTGTCGGCGAATTGACCCAGCTGACATAGTCATCTTCGGTCGGAACGAACAAGTCCAGTTCGCCGGCGCTGCCGGACGCGCCCCAGTAGATTTGGCCATCGACAATAAGGCTCGCGCCGATATCCGAATAGAGGTAAACCATGTTCGAGACCGGCCGGTCCAATCCCAGCCGCAGTTCGCCGTAGCCGGCGAGCGTGGCATCGTTGCCCATCAGGACCGGGAAACCAAATTCCGACTCCCACTGGTCCCGGATACCCACATAGCTGGTCCGGATGCCTTGATGGGATGTGTCGCGCACCGTGCCGGCGCGCTCATCCAAGATGCCGGGAACACCGACGGCGATGCCCCGGATCTTGCTCGTGTCGATCGGGCTTGTTTGAAGGAGCTCTTTGATCACTTCCCGCGTGCTTTGCAGAACGCGATCTAAGCTGTCCAGCACGCGCGGCCGGACAACCTGGTGCACCAGGTGGCCCTTGAGATCCGTGATAACGGCAACCGTGTGGCGCGTGCGGTACATGTCCACCGGGCCGAGATCAATGCCGACCGCAAAACCGGCTTTGCCGTTGAGTTCGACAAGAATGGGCTTGCGGCCGCCGGTGGACACGTCAAAACCACGCTCCACGACAAGACCGTGTTCGATGAATTGGCTGATGTAATTGGAGACAGTGACAATATTAAAGCCCGTTCCCTGCGAAAGCTCGGTGCGGGTCAGCGGGCCGCGCTGGCGGATAAGCTCCAAGATTTGAAAGCTTTTTTGCTCGCGCTCACTTAAGTTGTGTTGTTCATGCAACGTTCGTCGCTGAATCATGCTCAGATCCTTCCTGCGGATAACCGCAGCTTGCGTGCGTCATCATTCTTGGGTAAACGCCGGGGCTTGTCAAGCTCAGCCAGGCTCATGGAGCCTGATCCACCCAAAGCGCCTTATAGAGCCGGTAACTGACGCGCGGCTGCCATAAAAAGGGGCTGTGGGTGCCGTTCCCTTGGGAAACCAAACCGTACCATTCCTCAAAATTCCAACCGCCGGGATAAGGCCCGGCCCAGTTCGCAACGGTCTCTTGCACTTTCGGCGAGAATTTAGGCGGCTGGCCGCCCTTCCACCATTCGTCGGACCATTCAAAAAGAATACCGCCGATGGAGTTGCCTACCCCGCGTCCCGCCATGTTATCCGCCATATCCACCCAATTGCCGAAATGATAAACCGCTTGGTCACGTTCGCCCTCCTCGGGCGTTCCGCCCTTTTGGAAAGCCGGACAGCCGTATTCCGTGATCATCACCGGCCTGTCCAGGATGCGCCGCACGTCCTCAAACATGCTCCGGCCGAAACCGGCCCAACCGCGATACATATTTGTGCCGAAAATATCAATGGCAGGGGCTACTTCCGCGATCACGGGCAAGAACCCCTGGTCTCCGTTGCCGATGGCCACCGGATGATTCGGATCGGTCTTCTTGATCAGCGTCGCAAGCTCGTTGATGAAACCGTAGTATTCTCTCGGGTACTTTCCGGCATTGCCGAAGCCGCCAATAATGCCTTCAACGCCCCCGAAATTGTTCTCGTTTCCGAGCAGCCACATGAGCACGTAAGGCTCATCTTTGTAGTCGCTCACCATCTTCTTAATGCCCTCGGTCATGCGCTTGCGCTGCTTGGCGTCAAGGTAATTGGTACCCTCTTCCCAGCGTGCTCCGGAGCCGACGGTGTACATGCCCACGAAGTCACCGATGATGAATCGGATGCCGTATTTCTCGAAGATTTGCCGCAAAACAGGCTTTGCCAACTTGGCGTCATGGTTCGTGTGGTAAAGCCGGACCGTGTTGACGCCGATGCGCTTGAGGAGCTCGAAATCGCCTTCCGCAGGCTCATCCGGGTCTTGCTGATTATTCCTATTCAAGTCCAGGAAAGTCTCGAGCACGTCAAGCTTGCCATTGGTGTTGCGATCAGCCTGAACCCAGTCTTTCATGGAGCCTTCATCGGGCGATTCGCCCACGGCGCTCGGCTGGTAGGTGATGCCGTGAACCGTCCATGGCTTGCCGTCAACCAGGAGCTGCCAGTGCCCGTTCGTAAACTGGGCAATCTTGACCGAGCCTTGGCCGAGCGTCCGTTTGATCCCCTGCGCGGCCACATCCTCGGTCAGCGCGTCCACTTCGGACGGAGCCACCGCCACCAGCGAGCCCGGGTTGACGATGAACTTGTCGTTTTCCACGTTGTTGTCGAAGCTGTTCTCAATGATCACTTGAGAGCCTTCCAACCGCAGCCCGAGCTCCGGGTGCAGCCGCAGCAGCGCGATAATGCGGTCGCGCGCCACGCGCCCCACGTACCACGGCGTCGGCGGGTTAAACGCCGTCCAGCCGATCGACGTCGGAAAGTGCACGAGCACCGCGTAATAGGCTTTAACCGCATGATCCCACAGCCCGGCCCGCTCAAGCATCATGGCCGTGTAGAAGTGGCGCACGCCCATCTCTTCCTCTTCTGCCTGGGACCAGCGGAAGAACGCGAGCTGGATATCTTTATGCCAGGTGTAATCCCAAACCGTGTCTTGCAGCCGATTTTGTTTCAGCGCTTCCTGGTACAGCGGGTTGTTCAGAACCGCGCCCACATTCGGGTAGATGCCTTCGCCCGCGGCCGCGGCCAAGCCTTTCCAGTCCGTCACCTCGTACTCGTATTTGTCGGTTCCCACGTTCTTGAAAACGCCGTATCGCGAATAATCCACAACACGCTCGTTTCCTTGATCCGAAAGCCGAAACGCGGGCTCACGCGAGAGGACTTGCTGCACCTCATCCGGTATGCCCTTCTCCCACGGGGATGGGATATGGTCCACATCCATGCGCCGCCGCACCTCGACAAAATGCTCGTCTCCGGTCCAGCGTAACGGTTGCGCCGGATGCAGCGGCGTGCCGGCTGAAACAACGACGATGCCGGGCTCGTGGAGGAGGTAGCTTCCCTGAACGATTCCTTGTTCATTGGTCGTCTTTTCGCCCGTGATCTCGGTATTCTGCAAGGGCTCGGTGATGGAAAACCGGACCGGCCGGCCGGCGAGCGGCTTTCCGGCTTCATCAGCAACCGTAATCGTGTAACGCAGCGTCTCCAAAGTGGAGCCTACCTCGTAGAGCGTCTGGTCCGTCTTTAAGGACAGGTGTACGACCGGCTGGGTTTGCTTGACGGTGATCGTGCGTTCTTGGCGGCAAAGGACCTTTCCCTTTGCATCCGTCGCTTCCACGAACAACATGTGGTCGCCGGCCGGCAGCTTGCCTATGTCGAGCGAAGCCTTCCACCAATGCGCGCTCACCTGCGTCGCTTCCTGTAATTTGTTTTTGCGGGAGTTGCCTCCAAGCCGGTAGCGGACGTGCGCCACGGCCGCCGTTGTATACACGCTGACGGGCACAGCGCCGGTGTATGCCTGTCCGCTGACAGGGCTCACGACAACCGCTTGGTTGTACTCGCGGATGGCCTTTAATGCAGGCCGAGGAATGCCTTGCCGGTTGTCCTTGTCGGGAAACTCCATGAGCCCGAACCATTCTTCGGGGTCGTTCGGGTTGTGCTGGTGTTCGTCTCCGGGGAAATCCGCCTGCTTCCACCATTCATCGTTCCACTCAAAGACCGCTCCGCCCTGCGCCCCTGACTGGAACAGCGAATCCCAAAGTTTAATCAGCTCGGAGGCTTGGCGTTCGGGCGTGAATCCGCCATAGCCGGGCGTGTTGCCTTCCTGAGGCGACGCGGACAAGCCGACCTCGGTCACAATCATCGGCCGCTTATTCGCCACGGTCGAGCGCAGGTGTTCGATGTAGCCGCGGAAACCGAAGCTGTGCGAAACGCTCGGGGGAGCATAGGGATAGAGGTTGAAGCACACGGTGTCCAGCGACCGCACGTTGAGAAGCGCCAAATTCGGCCAGTTCGCATAGGACACGTAGCGCCGTGAGTCGCTCTCTTTTACGATCGATGCCAGCCGATCGAGCAGCACTTCAGTTTGCGGGATTCCGGTGCGATAAACTTTGTCCGGCAAGAGCTCATTGCCTACAAGGAATAGCAAAATGTTGTTGTGCTCTTTGGCGCGCTCGACCTCTTTGCGCACGACCCGGTAGATGCCTTCGAGAAAACCGGATGAGGTGTAATCGCCGACCCGCTCGATCCAAATGCCCTGCATAACCATGAGGCCGTAGCGGTCGGCCAGATGGACGATTTCAGGCTCAAGGGGCGTCCACGTGCGCAAGGTGTTGAACCCAGCGTCCACGATGCGCTTGAAATCCTCCTCGACAAGCGCGTAGTCGACCGAGTCGCGCCAAGGAACCTGGCCCGGGCGATAAGGCGAGTAGCCGATGCCTTTGACAAGGAAGGGTTCTCCGTCGACATAGAACCAGTCCCCGCGGATTTCGACCCGAGGCGCGGGCGTGGAAGTGTCGTCGGCATAAACGGCGGGAACCTGGCTGGAGAAGCCAAGCAAGCCCCACGCGGCAAGCGCTACCGCAAGCGGGCGAAAAAAATGCGTCATACGCTTAGTCAGTGGATTCATCCGTGGGTAGATTATTCAGCACCATAGGCCAAACCCGGAAACGGCGCAAGCAAAAACGTTTGCTAATCTCTTTTTTCATCAAGGGATACAGCAACGCGACGCCCACTGTCCGGATTAACCGGGTTCAATGGGCGTCGCGTCACTCAATCACAGCACCGAATTACGAACCGCTCAGCGCCAGGAGCTTGTTCAACTGGCCACGGGCTCCGACGGCCACTTTCCAGAACCAGCCCTTGGGGTCCCAGCATTGCGCATAGCCGAAGTCGTTCACCACGCGCTCAAACGCTGCTTTCGCCTCAGGGTACTTTTTCTGGTCCATGTACGACTGGCCGAGGATAAAGTAGCAGGTCGCCACGTCGTTCAACGCCCAGCTGTCGAACGCCTTCTCCTTCGGGGCGAAACCCGTCAGAGCAGCTTGCTGCTTCTTGGCATCTTCCTCATAGAGCTGAATGCACTTCTTGGCGTACACTTCCACGCCCTTGGCATCTTGAGCGCCCAGCGCTTCCCACGCCTTGGTGGTGAGCGTCATGGACGTGTAGTCGCCGAAGTCGTACGGCGTGCCGATCGTGCTGAGCTGGTCCTGCGCGCCTTGCGCGACCTTCCAGAACCACCCCTTCACATCCCAGCACTGCGCGTACGGGAACTTCTGGATTACGGTGTTAAAGGCTTCCTTTGCTTCATCCACCTTGCCCTGCGCAAGCAGCGATTTACCGAGGATGAAGTAGCTCGTGCCGACGTCGTTCAGCGCCCAGTAGTCGAACGCTTTGTCCTTCGGCGCGAAGTCCTTTAAGGACGCCTGTTGTTCCTTGGCCTTGGCCTCATAGAGCTCGAAGTTCTTCTTGGTGTAGAGGTCTACGGCTTTGTGGTCCTCTGACTCAAGCGCTTCCCATGCCTTGGTCGTGAGCGTCTGGGAAGTGTAGTCGCCGAAGTCATACTTCGTGCCGATCAACGCCATCTGGTCCTTGGCGGCGCTGGCAACTTTCCAGAACCAGCCCTTGGGGTCCCAGCACTGCGCGTACGGGAACTTGTCCACGATCGTCTTGTAGGCTTCACGCGCTTCGTTGTCCTTGCCTTGCGCCTGGAGCGACTTACCAAGAATGAAATAGCACGTGGCCACGTCATTCAACGCCCAGTAGCTGAAAGCCTTGTCCTTCGGCGGGAAGTCGGACACCGTCTTGGACATGTCGATCGCTTTGTTCTCGTACAGGCTCAGGGCTTTCTTGGTGTAAACTTCGACGCCCTTGTGGTCGCCCGCGTTCAGCGCATCCCACGCCTTGGTGGCCAGCGTCTCGGAAGTGAAGTCGCCGAAGCTGTACTCGCCTTTCTTGTCGCCCGAGGCAGCCGGTGTCGCGCTGGTCGCCTTGGAAGCATCGGCCGCCGCTGTGGTAGCGGACTTAGCAGCCGTGCTTGAAGCCGGCGCGGCCGGCTTGGTCGCGCTCGTCGAAGCCGGCGTTATCGGCTTCTCCGTAGCTTCAGCCATTGTCTTGGTCGGCGTCAGCTTCTTCTCATACGTCGACGCCGTCGGTTTGGTCGAAGGCGTGGGCGTTGTCGAAGCACTATAAGCGCCGGCCTTTGTCGTTGATCTAGGCTGCTGGCCCTGCACGCCCGTGGTCGGCCCGGACTTCACCGTGGTATTCGTCGTATCGTTTGCAGACTCCTGTACCTGTGCCCATGCGTAAGGCGGAATTAGGAGCAATCCCGCCAACGCAATCCACCTTAGACTCTTCATTTCTTCCTCCTCTGTTCCACAATTAGGGCCAATCAGACCGGCAGAGCTGTGAACCAACTATACCTGATCCGCAGGACTTCCTAAAAGCCCTCTAGCCCTTCAGTGCCCCTGCCGTAATCCCCTGTACGAACGTACGTTGCATTAAAAGATAAACAATGACGATCGGCAAAATGGAGATCACCATTCCAGCCATGAGCAGGGGATAATCCGTCAGGTGCGCGCCATGAAAGGCGTACAGCCCGCGTTGCAGCGGCATCAATTCATGCCGCGAAAACACCAGTAATGCCCACAAAAACTCATTCCATGCCGCAAGAGAGGTCAAGAGCGCGACCACGCCCAGCGCCGGCCGAGCCAGCGGCAGCATGATGTGCCAGAAAACCCCCAAGGTCCCCGCCCCGTCAACTTTGGCCGACTCTTCCAGCTCCTTGGGAATCTTGTCGAAGAACGGCTTCAGCAGGAAAATGCCAAACGGAAGCCCGGCGTTGATCTGCGGCAGGATATACCCCAGCCGCGGCAGCCACTGGTTGGTCCCCTGATCGATCAATCCCATGTGATCTACCAATATGTAAAGCGCCACAAACGCTCCCGGAATCGGGATCAACATCGTAGAAAGGAGCAGCTTGTAAAGAAAGTTCGACCCTTTAAAAGTAAAGCGCGAAAAAGCGTATGCCGCAAGTGCCGCAAAAGCAACGACCCCGACCACGATCACGGCGGTATAGACCAGCGAGTTGACGAAATAGATGCCGAACTTGCCCTTGGTCCAAGCCGTCGCATAGTTTATGAACTGCGGATGAGATGGGATAACGCTGTAGTCGCTGAACACGGTTTGCTGGGTTTTAAGGCTGGATGAAATCATCCAGACCAGCGGGAAAGCGCATGTCACCGCCACCGGGATGCATAAAAGGTGCCATCCCAAATATCCCAGCCAATTCCGCAGCTTCGGCGTCATGTCAGGCAGCCTTCTTTTGAAGCCGCATCTGGATCAACGAAACCGTAAGCAAGATCATGCCGAATACAATGCCTTGGGCGCACGCATACCCGAACCGCCGGCTGCCGAGCATGCTGGAGAAGATCTGCCACACTGGAACCTCGGTGTGTCCCGCGGGACCGCCTTGCGTGGTCACAATTATGATAGCAAAAATCTGCATAGTGCCGAGGATAGTAAGGATCGAAACAAGGATAAGCACCGGAGCGAGCAGCGGCAGGGTGATGTGCCAGAATCGGAACCAGGCGTCGGCGCCGTCGACGCGGGCAGCCTCGTAAAGTTCTTCCGGAATTGTTTGCAATCCGGCCAGGAAAATGACAAAGCCCCAGCCAAAGCCCTTCCACATGTGCACAACCGACACGGCGGTCAAGGCGGTCCGCGGGTCGGCCAGCCATGCGCGCGCAAGATCTCCAAGCCCAATTGACGATAAGATCGCGTTCAGGATGCCGAAATTCCCATCGTAAATCCATACCCAGATCAACCCGACCACGATCTCGGAAAGGATCGGCGGCAAGAAGAAAATGGTCCGGTAGATCATCTTCCCTGGCAGCTCGCGGTTCACGGCTATGGCGAGCAACAGGGCCAATGCGTTCTGAACCGTCAACGCCAGCAGCGTGACGTAGCCCGCTTGCACGAATGACTTCCAAAAACCGGAATCCTGGGCAATGACTTCCCAATAATTGCCAAGGCCGATGAATTGCGGGTGCAGGCTGATGCCATCCCAGTTTAAGAGACTTGTTTTAAGAAGTAGATAGAAAGGTACGATGCCGAAAACCGCGAACAAAAGCAGGGCCGGCGCTAGAAAGAGATACGGTTTATAGGAAGTCTTCTCACCGCTGGCCATTCGCCTCTGCAAGTTTGGCTTGGCGGCTGGCCTCGCGTTCCTTGGCCTGGGCCACCTTCTGCGAGACCTGATCCGCGGTCGACTCGCCGATCAGGATCGACTGAACGCCCTTGTCGAACGTCTCGATCACTTTGGAATCCTCTTGTAGGGCAAACAAGCGCGGGTGGATCGCGGCATCAATCACTTTGGCAAACGCCTGCAGCTTCTCCGGAAGGTCGGCCGCCGCGACGCGGTTGGCGGGAATGTTCTTTGTCTGCTCCAAGAGGTACTTTTGCTGCGGCACGTCGGTCAGCCATTTAAGGAAAGCGATCGACGCATCCTGCCGGTCGGACTTCGCGTTCACAAAAAAGCTCGAGCCCGCTCCGCCCCAGGTAACCACTTCGTTATTCCCTACCCGCGGAGGAAGCATGATGCCGTAATCGAGATTCGGGTTCATGGTGTCGTATACGTTGATGCCCCAGGTCCCATTAAAGGCAAAAACAGCTTGTTCGTTTGCGAACAATTGTTCGGCGCGCTTGTTGACCATGGTAACAATGCCTTCGGCCAGCATGCCGGAATCGCGCATCTCTGAAAACAGGCCGAACACGCGCTGCCAATCCGGATCGGTGTAAGCCACTTGGCCTTCGTAGGTCTGCTGGACCTTTTCCATACCCATGGTGTGGATGGCATAGGTTGTGGCGTAACAATCGATCAGCCACAGTTCAGCCCAACCGCTCACAAAACCGATGAGCCCCTGCTCTTTTGCGAGCTTGCCGACCTGCATAAAATCTTCCCATGTCTGCGGCGGCTGATTCGGGTCCAAGCCCAACTTCGCCAGTAGCTTCTTATTGTAGTAGAGCTGAATGCTCATCACATCGATGGGAACGCCGTACACGCCGGGCTCGACACCATACGTGTTGTTCGGCTGAAAAGCGTTCACGGCAAGCGCCTTGGGGAAGAAAACATTGCGCCATGCGTCGCCGTCCGCGCTCATGACGTCTTCCAAAGAGCGCACATGCCCGGCCTGAATGAAGCTGGCCAGCCCTCGCATCTCACCCAGGATGCCGTAGATCTCGGGCAGGCCATCTGTTTGCGCGGCGGCTCTGACTTTTTGTTCGTAAATATCGGTGGGGGCGTAAAGCTCAAAACTCACTTCCTGGCCGGTTTCCTCTTTATAGCGCTTGGCGAGTTCGTTAAAAGCATCTTCGCGGTCGGTCATCCAATGCCATACGCGAATGGGCGCAGGACCGTTGCTCTGGGCTGTCTTGGCTCCGCCGCAGCCGGCCACCCAAACGCCAGCGATTACCGCGAATAAGCTCGTTGCCAGAATCCGTCGCATGCCGCTCCCCGGTTATAATTCTATTTTATTGGTAACTCGCCCCAACCGCACCTAGAGCCGTGACATTTCGGCTGAAAGCGATGGCGACGCCAACCTCATCACCGCCCAGTATGTCATGCAAACTCAACGGATTGTGAGCGCTCTCGCGCGCCTGCGCTTCGGTTTTGCGGCGACTGGTTTTAGCGTCCGGCTTGTCGATGCGGACAACCCAGCCTTTTCCAAGGAGCCGCACAAAGGGAAACTGGCGAGTCGATTCTTGCGGGATGCTGACGGAAATAGCGATAGGCGCTCCGGGCGGAGCGGAGAAAGTAGCGGGAACAAAAGCGTAGACGCCGCTGAGGCTCACGTTGCGAACTCTGCCGATCACCGGCTGCTGGTCTGTCTGAGCCTCGTCGAGGTTGCGAATCACGACCTGCGCCTTGAGTTCCGCTCGGCGCTGCTGCCGACGTTCAATCACCTCTGCGTCCATACCCTCTCCCTTCATCGTTGGATCATGGCAGAAGCTAGCGCTTCCTTACTCCCACCATTGTAATCGAAGCCTTTTGCGAAGTCATTAGTCGATGCTGTTTATGCTATCGGGGTGATCTAAAGGACTCCAATGATCGAGAAAAACGTCCGGCCCGCTCGGCGGGTAGCGCTTCCCGAAAGCGCTTTCTTCAAGCTTGTTCGAAGCATACCTGTTGCGCAAAAGTTTGTCAAGGCGTAACGAAAGTCTATCTCTTAGATTATTTCCTCCTCTTCTAATAAACTTAACCCAATGCAATCAAATGAGTTAAGTTCTTACGCTCCTCCAGCGGCGAGACGTTCGG
>JAHFGY010000149.1 GCA_023247195.1 Candidatus Omnitrophota bacterium
TTGAGCGCGCAGAATCCGGCAACGGTCAGCGGCGTAACGCAGCCTTCGGTACCGCCGCCGATCATGACATCCGCGTGGCCCATCTGGATAATCCGGAAAGCTTCCCCGACCCCGTGCGAGCCGGAAGCGCATGCCGTGGCCGTGCAGGAATTCGGCCCCTTAAAGCCGAGCGCGATGGCCGATTGGCCGGCCCCCATGTTCACAATCAGCATGGGAATCATGAAAGGGCTGATCTTTGACGGGCCTCTGGCATCCAGCACAGCCTTCTGATCTTCGATCAAGTGCATGCTGCCGATGCCCGAGCCGATGATCACGCCGCAGCGGAAGGGGTCTTCCTTAGCGATGTCCAGGCCGGCATCTTTCACAGCCTGCTTGGAAGCGGCAACAGCGAACCAGGTGAAACGGTCGCTGCGCTTCACTTCCTTGGGGCCCATGTAAGCGGCGGGATCGAAACTCTTTACTTCTCCGGCGATTTGAGAATCGAGGATGCTCGGGTCGAAAGCAGCGATCCGGGCCACGCCGCTTTTGCCCGCCAGCAGCGCTTCCCACATCGATGGCACGTCATTGCCCACCGGCGTTACCGCCCCCAACCCCGTCACAACCACGCGTCGCATTGCCTCAAATCCCTCAGCTTCCTTAAAACAGGAACGTCCGCGTTTCCGCGGACGTCCAGACTATTTTAGCACAAAAAAACCGCGGTTACTTGCTGCCCGCGGACTTGGTTTCTATGTACTTGATGGCTTCGCCTACCGAGGTCATCTTCTCGGCATCTTCGTCTGGAATTTCGATGCCGAACTCTTCCTCAAGGGCCATGACGAGCTCGACTGTGTCTAGCGAGTCGGCGCCCAGGTCCTCGATGAATGAGGCGGAATCGGTGACTTCTTCGAGCTTAACCCCAAGCTGCTCGGCGATGATCGCGCGCACCCGATCCGCAACAGCCTCTGCCATACGATCCTCCTTGGTTCTCGTTCTCACATAGCCAGGCCGCCGTCCACCACCAGCACATGGCCGGTGACGTACCGAGCAGCCTCGCTGACCAAAAACAGCGCCGCCTCTGCCACGTCTTTCGGCTCTCCCAATGATCCCATCGGGATAGCCTCCAGGAGCTTTTGCTTAGCCCCTTCGGGCAGCGCGTCCGTCATCTCAGTTTTAATGAACCCGGGCGCGATCGCGTTGCAGGTAATGTTGCGACCGGCCAGTTCTTTTGCCGTCGTCTTGGTTAGCCCAATAACGCCGGCCTTGGAAGCCGAGTAATTCGCCTGGCCCGCGTTGCCGATGATGCCCACGATCGAGGCGATGTTCACAATCTTGCCCCGTCGCTGTTTCATCATCGGCTTGGCAACAGCCCGCGTGCACAGGAACGTGCCTTTCAAATTGATTGTCAACACGCGATCCCACTGCGCATCATCCATGCGGATGATCAAACCATCCTTGGTGATGCCAGCATTGTTGATGAGTATATCGATGCGTCCAAGCTTGTCAAGCGCTTTCCCGACCGCTTCATCGACCTGCGCGGAGTTCGTCACATCGACGACATAACCTTCCGCGCGCCGCCCCAAACCGCGCAGCTCGGCCACCGTTCCCTGCAGCAGCTGCTCGTTCACATCAAAGAGCGCGATGTCCGCCCCGGCCTTGGCAAATGCCAGCGCGATCTCGCGGCCGATGCCGCGCGCGCCGCCCGTGACTATCGCAATCTGATCCTTCAGCACCATGAGTATGACTCCTTAAGATTCGAGGCAGTATAGCGTGGGTATTGGGTAATTTAAAGGAACTTATCGTGGCTGGCGTCGATCGGATGGCTCGGGTCAGGCAGGTGCACGGGGTGCAGCTTTCCTTCTTCGTAAATAGCGATAATAGCGTCGACGACCTGCGGATCGAACTGTTTGCCGCGGCAGCGCTTCAGCTCGTCGATCGCTTTTTCAATCGGCATTCCCTTGCGATACGGCCGGTCGGTGATCATGGCATCGAACGCGTCCACGACCGATGCGATGCGCGCGCCAAGCGGAATCTTCTCGCCTTTCAAGCCTTCCGGGTAGCCGGAGCCGTCGTACGATTCCTGGTGGTAGCGCACGATGCTGGCCAGCTCTTCCAAACCGGATATCTGCTCCAGGATTTCAGCGCCATCCACCGGGTGCCGGCGCATGATCTTCCACTCTTCGTCGGATAACGGCCCGGGCTTAAAGAGAATTTCCTTGGGCGTGAAGATCTTGCCCACGTCGTGCAGCAAGATGCCGGCCAAGAGAATCTCTTCGGCCACATCGCCCAGCGACATACCCATTTCCTTCAGCTTAAGCAGGATCTTTGAGGCGTATTCCACGCTGCGCGAGACGTGCTCGTGGGTGTAGTGCGGATCGATCTTGGAAACAACCATGGAGAAAGCCGAGACAATGCCGCGGGTGACCTTCCGCATGCTTTCCAGCGACTTCTTGAGCTCCCGGTTCGCCGAGCGGAGGTCTTCGTACAGCGAGGTGCTTACCTTTAATAGCACTTCTTCCTTTAAATACTCCAAGCTAAAGGGCTTGATCACGTAGTCGGCCGCGCCCATGCGCTTGGCCTCCTCAATCGTCTCCTGGTCTTCGATCGCCGTGATCACGATCACCTTGATGGTCTCGTCGAACAGCACGGCTTGCTTTAATACGTCCAAGCCGTTGAGGCCGGGCATGTGCAGGTCCAGGAAAACAATGTGGGGGCGCTCTTCCTTTATAGTGGCGAGAGCGCTGGCTCCATCGCTGGCAAGGATCACGTTGTAGCCGCGCTCGGTAAAGAAGTTTTCAAGAAGCCGACATATCTTCGGTTCATCGTCGGCGACGAGCAGTTTGACCATCGTGTTTACCCCCACTAGCCTAACTTTACCCGAAGGCTTGAAGCCTTCGCAAACAAAATCGCATAATTCCGCTTAATTTGCGGCGACGCCGGCCATTTCCTGGGGTTGAAAGACCGGCAGCCGGATAATAAAGCACGTGCCCCGGCCTTCCTCTGAAGTCACCTCGATCGTGCCCCCGTGCGCCTGGACGATGCGCTGGCTCACGAACAAGCCAAGCCCGGTGCCCGTCGTTTTTGTCGTAAAGAAAGGCTCAAAGACCTTTCGCAGCCGGTGAGGCGGAATTCCCGGCCCGCTGTCGGATACTAGCAGCTCCACCTGCGAACCCAGCGACCGCGCCGTCAGCGTCAACCGGCCGCCGTCACCCATGGCCTGGCAGGCGTTCAAGATCAAATTCAGCACCACTTCCTGCAGCTGGTTCTGGTTGCCTCTTACCTTGGGAAGCCCTTCCGGCAAGGTGATGGCGCGCTGCACCTTTTCCATCCGAACCTGGTAGCCGGCCAGCACCAGCGTTTCCTCGATAGCGCTGCGCAGATCCACCGCCACCATGTCCGGCGGAGCGGGTTTGGCAAAACGCAGGATGCGGCGCGTGATGTCCGCGGCCCGCTGGCACTCTTCGATAACGCTCTGCATCACCTCGTCCGCTTTGGCGTTCTGTCCTTTGCTTTGCTCAAGGTAGAGCTGCGCTTCCCCGGAAATGATCGTCAGCGGGTTGTGGATCTCATGCGCCATGCCCGAAGCAAGCTGGCCGATGCTGGCCAATTTTTCGGACTGAATCATGTACGCTTCGCTCGTGCGCAATTGCTCAAAGTAGATCGCGTTCTCGATCGCGAGAGTCGCTTGATTGCCCAGCCCGGAGAAAATCGCCAGGTCCGTGTTCGTGTAGTTCTCTCCCGAGCGCTTCTGCCCCAGCACGAGAAAGCCCAGCAGCGTGTCTTGCGAGAAGCTCGGCACAATCAGTTTCGCTTCCAGCTTGCGCATCCAGCCCTGTGACCACTCGATCAGCTTGCCTTCCTCATCCATCCGGCGCGGTATGGAAGCCCGCCTGAGCTCCGACAGCAAGATCAGGTCTCTGCGCCGCTTCATGAACGTGATCAAGGGGTCATCCTGATCAACCGTCATCTCATCCGGCATGAAATTCTTATGCCGCACAGATCGAAGCACATACCGCTGCTCTTTCGGCTCGTAAATGAACAGGCCTGTGTGCGTCAGCTTCACGGAGTGGTTCACCACGTACACGATCAGCCGGCAAAGCGTTTGCATGTCCTTGATGCGCGCCATGCCGCTGGCCGCCATGGTCAGCGAATGGTAATACCGCCGCTCTTCTCCGAGCTGCCGTTCCTTGGCCCACCGGTGATAGCCCAGGTAGACCCATGGCGCCAAGACGGCGAGCACCACAAAGAAGAACCCCGGAGCCAGCCACCAATTCGGCCCAAGCAGCTTGGCCAGAATATGGCCCGCGTAGAGAGTAATGGCCAACGGAATGCCGATGACAAGCAGGTATACAAGGAAGAGGATGAGCAGGTTTTGAAGTCGCAGCCGAGGGATTCGCGCGGCCGCCATGGGTCGAGCTTTAGGCCAGCTCTTGGCCGGCCGTTGCGCGTTTCACGGTATCGAACAGGTCCCGCAGCGATGAAAGCGGCTTGTCGAAGTGGGCGAATGCTCCGAGGGAAAGCAGCCGATCGCGGGTCTTGCCGCCGTCATTGTAAGCGGTGATGAAAATCACCTTCGTCCGAGGAAGAGTCTCGCGAACACGTTTGAGAATCTCATCCCCATCCATGCCGGGCATCTTCAGGTCCACAAGCACCACGTCCGGTTTGTATTCGTTCACCAGCTCGATGCCGGTGAGGCCGGTAATGGCCACGTGGATATCGTAGCCGCGCACGCTGAAGAACTGCTCAAGCGTTTTCGTGAATTCAACTTCGTCGTCAATAGCCACAAGGCTCGGTGCCATCATGGCCCGCATTATATCAGAAGCAGCTAAACCTTGGCGGTACTAGCGGTAGGAAACTCGAGGAAAAAGGTTGTGCCCTTGCCGACCGTGCTTTCAACACGAATTTGACCGCCATGCTGCTCGACAATGCTTTGGACAATCGCCAGACCCAGCCCTGTGCCGGTAGACTTGGAAGTAAAAAACGGCTTAAAGATATGCGGCAAAT
>JAHFGY010000150.1 GCA_023247195.1 Candidatus Omnitrophota bacterium
ATGATGGAAGCCCGGGACACTTTCCGCAAGTATTTCGACGGCCCCGGCATCGGCGAAGCGCAGTACGAGGCCTTCGAGGGCTTCCTTCAGCGCGCCTTCGTCTATAACGCCGAGCGCCGCGCCGCCTCCAAGTACCGCGCCAATGTCCGCGACAACATCCTCAAGGCCTCCACCATGACGCCGGACCAGATCGTCGAGCACTTCTCCAAGCTCCCCGTGATGGCCAAGACGGCCGAGTTCCAGAACAACGGCGAGGCCGACGCCATCTTGGCCCAGTTCGAGAAGGTCGTGCTGCAGGCCGTTTCCGAGGAGCCCCAGGACGCTCCGGACCGCGTCACGGGCATCATTCTGATCGGCAGCTTCGCGCTGGGCGCGGCCACGCCGAAGAGCGATTTCGACGTGGAGCCGTTGACGGCGGATGGCGGCAGCGGGCGCGTGAAAGCCTTCGCCGACAAGATCATGGCGCGCTGGGCCGAGGTGGGCCGCCAGCAGACGAACCCGGTCACCTTCCACATGTTCGGCTATCTGAACTCCCGCTGGGAGCTGCGCAAGATCCACCACGAGCCCTACATCATCCTCTCGCCCGACAAGGCTGTCGTCGCCCACTTGGCGATGCGCCCCGGCGAGCCGCCGTCGCATGTCCCTTCACGGAAGCTGACGCTGTTCGGCCGCCTCCTGCGCGCGCTGCAGTACGCCGCCGTCTACACGACCTCGCTGTTCACGCGCGCTGTCCCCCAATAAACGACTGCGTCCGGACCCGGATTTTGCATTAGGATTCGGTTACTGGCAGCCAAGGCGGTGAAAATTCGTTCGCTTTGGCGAACAACCCTTCAAACCACGGGCGCCTTTCTTGCGCCAAACTGATCCTCAGCACCTTCTTTCGCGCCTTCCTTCCGATCCAGGCTCCTAATGCAAAGCATTCGAACTTCATCGTCGGTAAACGTACGGCTGTCGGCGCTTGAAGAATGGCCTGCCGGAACAGGCTCATGAGGTTGTAGGCCAGCGTTGAGGCACGCAACGCTGCTTCCGTGCCGTAAAACGAATCCAGGCAGAATCCGTTGATGCCGAAATCGTTCTTGAGCTCCGCGATCCGGTTCTCCGAATCGCAGCGTGCGTTGTAAAGCCGCCAGACCTCAACCGGCGGCAAGCTTAGGTTCGTCACCATCACCCGGTACGCGTATGCCGGCGCAACCAGCAGCCAGCCTTCTTTCTTGCTCTTGAGCGTCTGTCTCACGACCACGAAGCGCCGCTTCTTTTGCCAGGTCTGGCTTTGATATTCGAATTCCGATACGGCGAACTCCTTGTCGATCGCCAGCCATTGCTTCAAACCTTCGAAAGCCGCTCGAAGCGAACCCGTTTTTCGACCGACAACGATGTACGAGATATCTTTGCTTTCAAGAAGGCCCAGAAATTCTCCGTCGTAAAATCCCGCGTCTGCGCGAACCAAGCCCACCTTGTGACGGTCGCCCAGAAGCGCCAGCGCCTCCCTGAAAAAATGGCAAACGCCTTTGCTGCTGCCGGCATTGCCCGGCCGCAGCCACGTGTGCAAAACCATCCGCAGATCCGCGACGAAGGCAAAGAACGGCTCGTGGCTTGGATTACCTTGCCGCTGGCGGTTGTATCCGATCGCCGTTCCTTCTTGCTCGCCAAAGCGGGTGATCACCGATGTGTCCAAATCCAGCGTCAGCGTTCGCGACGAGATTTGATCCCAGAACCAGCGCCCGAGATATCCGAATGCCTCATCGATCTCTTCGCGCTTGAACCTCCGAAAGAACCGCGTGAAGGTCGAGACTTCGGCGACATTCTTCCAGCCGAATATCTGGCGCAGCGCCTTATCGAATCGGACGTTCGCCGTGTGCGAGAAGCGATTGCCTCCGATCCAAACACAGACCAGGAAGCTCTCGATCATCACGACGGGATCGTAGCCGCGATTTGAGTCCGGCGCTGGAAGGCCGCACGATCCCAGCGCTTCACGAAGGCGCATGCGCAGCAGCATCTCATGCACCAGCCGCATGCCTCCCCACGGCGTTACCGGCTTCTCGGTGAAAGCCCACGGCAGACCCTCTCCAACCGGGACACTTTTGTCCATGCCCAACGATCCCTCCTCAAGACAGCCTCGACGGCCGCGAAGGATATTTTGACACGCCAAGCGGCCTAATGCAAAATCCGGGTCCGGACATAGTCGCGCAGAAGTCTTAACGCCGGCGCGCCCTTTCTTTCAGCGGCCGGCCAAAGCCCCGAAAAGTCCAGCCGCGGGCCAGCGCGGTCGCGCCGTCTTCTTCGCGCGTGATGTACCACTCGTCGCGCGAGGCGTTCACTACGCGGTAACTCCCGTCGGCGCCGACGCTGCTGACGAGCACGATGTGGGTGATCCCGGCGGTTGCGCCGTGGCTCATGAAAACGACGTCGCCGGGCTCGGGCGGACCGGAGAGGTCCAGGCAGCCGTTATGAATGCAGTACGAATAGAGGTTGCGCGCGCGCCGGTCGAAGAACGGATCGCCGGGGCTGCCGTCGCCCTTGCCGTAGTGCTCGGGATGGGCACGGTAGTCCGCCTCCAGCAGCTTCTTAAGCGAGGTTCCGGCATTGCGGTACGCCAGCCGGGGCACGTCCATGCAGACGATCAGCCCCAGCCGCCCGCCCAGGTTGTCGAACTGCCCCTGGGCGGGATCGTACCAGAGCCCCTTAAGTTTCCGCGCTTCCTCCACGACGCGCGCGCGGTCCGTCTTGGGGTTCCAGGCGGCGGGCTCCGTCATGGGGCCGCGATAGACGCGCTTGCGGCCGACGATGACGAGAACCAGGGTCAACAGCAGGAGGCTTGCGAAGCAGCCGACGGCCGCCTTGAGCAGGAACTTCTTCAAGCGAGGGGTCATCATGTCTCTATCGCTTTGGGCCGAACAATCTAACGCCCGCCGGCATTGAAGTTCTGCCTTTCGAGAAAGTGAAGGAGAACGCCAACTACAAGAAGTTCGCCGCCCGAGCACTCGGACTATCTCTCCCTCGTCAGATAGTCGTCGCGCACGGTCAAGTATAAAGAGGGGAACCGCTGTTTAACCGCCGCCCGCATTTTCCGCCGCGCGATGTCCGTTTTGGCATCAAGCGTGCGGCATGCTTTCCATAGCTTTTTCGACGGCCATTGGGCGTAGGCGGCCCAGGTGCCATCTTCCGCCTTGTGCAATCGCGAGCCGAGGCTGCCGCAATCTTTGCGAATCGCCAGGGTGACCTTGGTCCAAGCGGTTCGAAACTGTCTTTCCTTCCCGCGCTTAAGCTTCCAGCGATAGAATGCAATGAACATTTATCCTCGCGCATGACTTATGCATTGGCAATGGGCCACCCAGCGAAGCTGTAAAACGACCCCCGCTTTGGGTGCTACGGAAAATACCCATCGGCGTGCGTATGACTAAAATCCACGCGCTCTAATCATGCCGACTACGCCTACGGCAATCCAGAAGACATTCAAGAGCGTATACGCCTTGTCCTTGCGAAGGATGGCACACCAGGAGAGCGCAATTGCGTCCACGGTGTTGAATGCCCAAACGAAGAGAAATGGGCTCTTGGGACCGAGCCAGCTAACGAGGGAGAAGCTGATGATTCGCATGATGACCGCGGTCATTTCAATTGTCTCCCGATGGCGGGTGATGATCTCATTCATTGGTTCAACCACTTCCAATCGCGAGCGCCGCGAAACAAGAGGATGTCGCCCTGCGGGTCCTGCCAGACGGACAGCGGAAGGGGGATGGCGCGCTCTGGGCTCATCGGGCGGCTCTGAGTCGGATTTCGCCGTTGCTGAAAACGGCGTCGTAGAGGACGGTACCCGCTTCCATTTGAACCCAATCCCGCGGGACCTTCGAGAATTCCTTGATAAAGCGCGAGCGGTCATGCATCCGTTCGAAATCCGCCAGCGTCCCATATTGAGAAAAGGCGAGCGGCGTATAGCCCTCCTTCCAAACGAGGAGCTGATGGTTCGGCGCGGGCACGCCGCCCGGGACCGGGAACCACCAGCGCCACTCCCGCGCCCCCTGCATGCGGATCCTGCCATCCCGAGCCGTGCGGCCGGCGTCGACCCGCGCCCCGGCGCAGGGAAAGTCATGAACGTCGCAGACGATGCGCAGGATGTTCACGTTCTCAAGCGGCGCCCCGCTGTCCGCGTCCACGACCCGCGCGCGCACGGGGCTTCTCACTTGGACCGGATAAAAGCAGCCCGTGAGAAGCAGAAGCGCGGCCGGGAGTATTAATCCGCTTCGCATCAGCCGCGCGCTCTGGTAGTCACCCAGCGGCTCAACGCCAGGATTGCTTCATCTTCAACTAGACGCTGCGCCTTCATTTTCGCCGCCTTTGGTGCCCACTTCGGAAAATCCACTCGCTAAGTCGGCAGATCGGGGGCTTGAAAGAGCCATTTGAACAAACCTATCAATGTTGCCGTCGCGCCAGCAATGAAAATAAGCCACGCTGTCATCGCTGCCGGAAGATGGTATCCACTTCCTCCCGCGCTGCCGAATTGAATCCTCTGCGACGCGCCGCCGCAGCGGCCCCAATAAGTCCGAACGGCGTGAAGCCGATTAAAATGGTTGGAATCATATCAGGTTAAGGGGAAGCCGTTCCCCGCGGCCACGAGATTGCGCCAGGCTAATGACAGAATCCGTGCCTGGCTGAACTGCGGCGGCTATTGGAACTCCTCAGGGCTTGCTATTTTTTTGAGAGAGCGAATTGGTTTTTTAAGCTCTGAGCCAGCAGGAAATCCGTGTTTTCCCAGGCCGGGTATTTATTGATCATTGCGGCCTTTGCCTCTTCCTGAGTTTTCGATTCCTTTACAATCGATAGGAGATCGCGAATATAGTGCAGATCAGTATCAAAGACTCCGGTGTCCGTAGGCTTTCCATGACCCGGGTACACGGCCACCTTTAGGGGTGCATACTTGGCCTTTAGGTCCTTAAGCGTATCCTCCCAATTATTGACGGCGTCTGCATCGACGC
>JAHFGY010000151.1 GCA_023247195.1 Candidatus Omnitrophota bacterium
TATCGCGTATCGCCGGCTGACAGCGGGCCGCTTGATCAGTTGGGAGAGTCCTATGCCTTGGTAAGCGATGGCATCCGGATCAAGCCCTATCCGTGCGGCGGGCTCACCCATTCCGCGATCGACGCGATGCTCGATATGCGCGCAAAGCACGGCATCACGGCGGAGACGGTCGACTCCGTCGACGTAGATGTGACGCGGCACACTTACAGCAGAATTGCTTTTCGGATTCCCCAAACCGGACTGCAGGGAAAGTTTTCCATGGGTTATCTTCTGGCTCGGGCGATCATCGACGGAAAGGTCTCCCTGGATGCCTTCACGGATTCAGCGGTGCGCGATCAGAATGTTTTGAGATTGGCGGAAAGGATCCAGATGAGACTGGACCCGAATCTTAAGGCGAGCGATGAAGCAAGCCGTCCTTGCAAGGTAACCGTTCGCTTGAGGAACGGACAGAGCTATTCCCGTCAGGTCGAGCACGCCAAGGGAAGCCGTGAGGTTCCTCTTTCTCCGCAGGAGCTGAGAGGAAAATTCGCCGACTGCGCGCGCCGGACCATCAGCGAGAGCGCTGCTGAGCGCCTCTTGGAACAAGTGGAGCATCTGGAAACGTTGGAAGACATTAGACCTCTGTGTCAGCTTCTCTTGGGATAAAGGCAGCCTGCTGATTAGGTGCGGTATCTTTTGGGGAGCCCCCGGACTTTACAATGATCTCTCTTGCTTTTTTCCCTGTGCCCGTTTAGTTAAGGCAGAAGTCGGAGGTGGCCATGCTTTTGATCAACAACAAGGAAGTGGAGCAGCTCTTCGACATGAAAAGCTGTATCGAGGCGCTGGAGGTCGGCTATGACGATCTGCTCAAAGGAGACGCGGTCTACCGGCCGCGCCTCGATGTTTGGGTGCCGTCTGAGCGGCCGGACGGCTATTACCGGTGGGGGACGATGGAAGGGGCGAGCCGCAAGATCGGAGTCTTCGCGATTCGGATGAAGTCGGACGTCGTCCACTGGCCCGACGGCATCACCGAAGAGAAGTATTGCATCCGGCCGGGCACTTTTTGCGGTTTGGTCATGGTCTTCAGCGTGCGCAACGGCGAGCCTCTGGCGATCATCAACGATGGCCTGCTGCAGCACCTGCGCGTGGGCGGCTGCGCCGGGCTCGGCGCCAAATATCTTTCCCGCCCCGACGCCGCCGTGATCGGGATTTTCGGTTCGGGCGGCATGGCGCGTAGCTATCTTTTAGCATTCAATGAAGTGCGTAAGTTATCTAAAGTTAAGGTTTACAGCCCGACCAAGGCCAATCGCGAGGCCTATGCGAAAGAGATGAGCAATCAGCTGGGGATTCCGGTGGAGGCGGTCGGCGACCGCGAATCGGTCGTGCGCGGCGCCCACATCGTCGCGGCTTGCACCGACTCGACGCGCACGGTCTTCGACGAGCCCGAGTGGCTGGAAGAAGGAGCGCATATCACCTGCGTGCGCGCATGCGAGATCGGTCCACGAGTCGTCAAGCGTTGCGACCTATCGATCAAGCTCGGCAGGAACACCGTCGAGACCATGGACGAGGGGATGGTGCGGCTGCATGGCAACGCCGGCTACATAGCCGGCCAACCCGACGAGCGGTCGCGCATTCCCAATCCCACAGTGGACAACTACCGGGGTGACTTTTTCAAATATTTCATGGAGCTCAAGGCGGGCAAGGTGCCGGGGCGAACGAGCCCCAAACAGATTACTTTTTTCATCAACGCGGGAACGCAGGGACTCCAGTTCGCCGCCTGCGCCGGCAGGATCTATCAATTGGCGAAAGAGAAAGGCGTCGGCCGCGAGATTCCCACCGATTGGTTTTTGCAGGACATCAGGGATTAAATGATAAAATGATAGGAACATCTCCCCCTGGCATCTGGGGCAGGTAAGAGGATCTGTTTGATATACTTTCCTGACAAGGTAATTCAACGAACCAAACGACGTTCACGAAGCGAATAAATTTTAACGCCGTGTTCAGGGCTGCAAATTGCTAAACGGCTCTGATGTATCGCTACGCCTTTGGGTCCTCCTTCCATTTTATTGCGCGCGTTAACTTCTTTAAAAATAATGTCCGGACCGACAGTTTTTTGTACCACGGGCGTTTGAGACCAGTGCATTTTAAATACATGCTTTGTTGGCTCATATACGCTGAAGTAATTAGCTCCCGCATTGGTAACGACAAGATGGTTGGTCTCGGGGGTAAACGCGACCGAGTGCGGATGGCGTAACCCCGGGTCTTTGATTACCGTTAGCGGTTCCGGTCCATATTTTAATTTGCCTCCCGAAAGAATCCGACGACGCTGAAAAATGCTTACAGAGTGATTCCCATGGTTGGCGACAGCAAGCCATTTTCCGCACTGTGAAAACGCCAAGCCATCGGGGTTGGAGAGGCTCTTGTGTTTCAATTCGAATACGGGTTCTAATTTAAAGCCGATCGGGGAGCGTGGGGTTTTTCGGTAAAAAGATATGCTACCAATTTCCAGATTGCATGCCGCGAGGAATTCATTATTCGGCGGGACAAAAGCGACGCCATCCGAGTAATTTAGTTTCGTTTTCGGCCCGCAAATCTCAAAAACCGGATCGGGACCATAGTTGTCATTTGTTTTATTTTTTTCATAGATGGCAATCGATCCGCCACGTTGAGCCACAGCGAGCAGTTCGGTGTCTCCTGAAAGTGCAAATGAGACATCGTGTGGATAGTTGAGTCCAGACCTGGGTCCGTTAATACTCCAATAGGGCGTATCTTCGAATCGGCCGTTTGCTTTTCGTCGAAACAGAAAAACAGTATTGGTATCTGAAGTAGCGACGCCAATTATGTTCCCCGACGACGAAAAGGCGATTCCCTCAAATCTTTGTAAATTACTGGGCGGCGCAAGACTCTGAACTGAATCATCACTTGCGTCGATCTCGATGCCAGAAGAGGACTGCTTGATCTGAAAGGCAGCCCGGCGCGGGCTATCTCGAAATGATCGGAAGTTTCTTTTGAGGGTCAGCCACTGAGAAATCAAATTTGCCCCCGGCGACCTTCCGCCGACCCGCTTTTGAGAACCCAAAGAGCCCACAGAAAGCACCGACTGGCCCACGTCTCCAACTTGGCTGGGACAATATCCGATAAGGTAGCGTTATGTCAACTTGGGGAGCAGCTTCCAGACAGGGCTGGATACGGAGTATGGGGGGCCTAAATTAATTGGGAATATCAACGCAGTGTTCGCGTAAGCGTTGGTTATTTGGTAAGCGGGCGGGATAGCTAGAATCCGGGCTGGGTGCCGACAGGCGGCGGGCGGAGCCACCGCGCCACGCCGCGCACGGCCGGCAGCGCCAGCGAGGCAAGCCCCACCACTACGAGCGTCGCTGCGATCGGACGCGTGAAGAAGATAGCGAAAGAACCATGCGACATCTGGAGCGACTGCTGGAGCGCCGTCTCCATCAGCGGCGTGAGCACGAGCGCGAGCACGACCGGCGCGGCGGGAAAACCGCCCTTGCGCATCGCGTAGCCAACCACGCCGAAGACCAGCATCACACCCACTTCGGTTACGCTGTTGTTGACCGCGAAGACTCCGGTCACGGAGAAGGACATAATCAGCGGCAGCAGCACACTCTGAGGCACGCGCAGAAGCCGAGCCCATAAACCCACAAGCGGCAGATTGAGGATCAGAAGCAAAACGTTTCCCACGTACATGCTGGCGATCACCCCCCACACGAAGTCAGGGTGCTGCTCGAAGAGCAGCGGCCCAGGACGCAGCCCGTGAATCATTAGGGCTCCCAACATGACCGCCGTTGTCCCGGAGCCGGGGATACCAAGAGTGAGAAGCGGTACGAGCGCACCCGCAGTGGCGGCGTTGTTCGCTCCCTCCGGCGCCGCAACGCCTTCGATCGCACCGTGACCGAACCGCTCCGGATGGCGGGAGACGCGCCGCTCGAGCGCGTAAGCGAGCATCGACGCGATGGTCGCGCCGGCGCCGGGAAGCACGCCTACCAGGAACCCCACCACCGTGCCGCGCCAGAGCGCGCCGCGCGAGGCGAGCCAGTCTGCCGCCGTCGGCAAAAGATTCGAGATGCGCTCCTTGTAGAGCGTGATGCGCTCATTGCGCTCTACGCTTTCCAGCACCTCTGCCACCGCGAACAGCCCGACCGATACGCTGATGAATGAGAGGCCATCAGCGAGATGGAGCGCGCCGAAGGTAAAGCGATCCTCCGAGGACATCGGATCGAGACCCACCATTCCCAAGAGCATGCCAAAGGCGGCTGCCGCGATTCCCTTCGCCGGCGACGCGCCGACCAGGCCGGTGACGAGCGTGAGCGCGAGGAATGTGAGCGCGAAGGTCTCAGGCGGCCCGAAGCGCAGCCCGAGGGCCGCTACGGGCTGGGCCAACAGCATGAGTCCGACAACCCCCACTGTGCCGGCGATGAACGAAGCGAACGCCGCCATTCCCAGCGCGGCGCCCGCGCGTCCCTGCCGGGCAAGGGCGTAGCCGTCGAGGCAGGTCACCACAGAGGCAGATTCGCCTGGAAGATTGACCAAAATGGACGTCGTCGAGCCACCGTACATCGCCCCGTAGTAAATTCCGGCCATCATGATCATGGCTGTGGTTGCGCTCATCCCGAAAGAAAATGGGATCAGCATCGCAACGCCCGCAACCGGCCCTATGCCCGGGAGTACACCGATCAGTGTCCCGGCGAGGACACCGAGAAAGCAGTAAACGAGGTTGAGCGGCTGAAGCGCGATGGCGAATCCCGAGAGGAGACTGGAGACGACGTCCATAGCTAAGTCGCTTACCAGCCTACGAAGCCGCCCGGGAGCGGCACGCGCAGCCAAATGCGGAAGATGAGGATGAGAAATGATGCGCTCGCGATTCCGAGGAAGAGCGCCCAGAGCGGCCGCTTGGGTTCTAACAGCAACATCCCGCCCACAAGAAAC
>JAHFGY010000152.1 GCA_023247195.1 Candidatus Omnitrophota bacterium
TTCCGAAGCGATCCGGCGGCTGGGCCGGCTGCCGGAAACCCGGGTTGTTGCCGTGGCGCCGATCATCGAAACCGATCCCGTGGGCGGTCCACCTCAAGACCCTTTCCTCAATACCGTGATCGAGCTCGCGACCGCTTTGCCTCCGCGCGAATTGCTCAAGGAATCGCGGCGGATTGAGGGCGAGCTCGGCCGGCCGTCCGCGCGCGGCCGCAACGAACCGCGGATCCTGGATATCGATATTCTTTTTTACGGAGACATTATCGTGAGCGAACCCGAGTTGGAAATTCCGCATCCGCGACTGCATGAGCGCGCCTTTGTGCTGCAGCCGCTCGTGGAATTGGCGCCTGCGCTGCGACACCCTGTTTTGAACCGCACCGCCGCGGAATTGCTCGCGGACCTGCAAACGCATGCCGCTTAAGCTGATTCGCGATTCATCCGTCATGACGCGCTGGAGCGCGGGCATGCGCGCCAGAGGAAAACGGATCGGTTTTGTGCCCACGATGGGCGCGCTGCACGACGGGCATCTCTCCTTAATCAAAAGCGCGAGGCAGCGCACCGATGGCGTTGTGGCGAGCATCTTCGTCAACCCGCTTCAGTTCGGGCCGACCGAAGATTTCAAACGCTACCCGCGGCCATTGCGCAAAGACACCGCGCTGCTGCACTCGGCCGGAACAGCGGCGGTGTTCGTTCCGGATGTCGCAGCGTTCTATCCGCCCGAGTTCAAAACCGCGGTGTCGGTCGACGATCTCGGCGACAGGCTCGAGGGCGCGGTCCGGCCCGGCCATTTCCGCGGCGTTACAACGGTCGTTATGAAATTGCTGCAGATCGTTCAGCCCCATGTCTTGTACCTCGGTCAAAAAGATTTCCAGCAAGCGGTTCTGCTGCGTCGCATGATCCTCGATCTGTGCGTGCCGGTCGACGTGCGCGTGTGTCCGATCGTGCGCGAGAAGAACGGCTTGGCCATGAGCTCGCGCAACGCCTATCTCAGCTCCGAGAAAAAAGAGCAGGCCGCCGTTATCCGCCGCGGCCTGCAAGAAGGCAAGCGGCTTTTGCGTAACGGGGAGCCGGCCCGTCGGGTGGAAGCCCGCGTGGCGAAGCTGATTCAATCCGCGGGGTTGTCCGTGGACTATGTCAGCGTCGCTGACCGCGAGTCGCTTGAGCCGTTTCGGGCAAAAACAGGCCAAGCGGTCCTGCTGGCCGCGGCGAAGCTTTCCGGGGTGCGCTTGATTGACAACGTTCTCGTCGACGTGACATAATAGCCCCCGTCGAGAAAACCATGCTACGCACACTGTGTAAATCCAAATTGCACCGAGCGACGGTGACCGAGGCCAACCTGGACTATACCGGGAGCCTCACCGTCGACAGCGAGTTGATGAAGGCTGCGGACATCCTGCCTTACGAGCAGGTGCACGTGGTCGACATCAACAACGGCGCCCGCTTTGTCACGTACTGCATCGAAGGCGCGCCGGGCTCGGGCGTTATGTGCGTAAACGGCGCGGCCGCTCGCTTGGTGGCCGCGGGCGACCGGATCATCGTTATCTCCTACGCGCAATTCAGTCCTGAGGAAGCGGAAGGTTTTCAGCCTAAGGTTATCTTGCTCGGCGAAGACAACCGGATCCGTGAAACCCTCACAGGCGGCTACGCTCTTGCGCAGCAACTCGACATTCCGGAAGGCACATCCGATCGGTGATGATCCGTGTGGGCCTAGTGGGCTGCGGCACCATCGGCTCACGATTGGCCCTGACGATAGCGAAACGCTATCGCAAACAAGCCAAGCTCGTGGCGGTCTATGACACCAAGCCGGACGCCGCCGCCGCGCTCCAAAAACAGATCTCTCCTCGTCCCTCACTCTCGTCCGTTCCTGATCTCATCCGTTCCTGCGACCTCGTCATCGAGGCCGCTTCCGCGCAAGCGGCCGGTCCGTTGGCTGCGCAAACTCTCCGGCAAGGACGGAGCATCCTTGTGCTGAGCGTCGGCGGCCTTTTGATGGATCAAACCTGGCAAACGGCTTCCCGCCGCTCGTCTGGCCGAGTGCACGTGCCCAGCGGCGCGTTGGCGGGCTTGGACGGCGTGCGTGCCTTGGCCGTTAGCGGAGTGCGTAAAGCCGTGCTTCGCACGTCGAAACCGCCGGCTGCGCTCGCTTCGGCTCCGTATGTTCGGGATCGGCGCATCTCCCTGAAAGGTTTATCCCGCCCCAAAGTCATCTTCCGCGGATCAGCCAAAGACGTTGTCCGCGCTTTTCCGCAGAACACGAACGTAGCCGCATCGTTGACGCTCGCTTCCGGGCTGCCGGCTTCGCGCGTCCGCGTGGAAGTCGTGGCGGATCCCGGTCTTTCGCGGAACACCCATGTTTTCGAGGTCGAAGGCAAAGCAGGGAAAATAAGCTGCCGGATCGAGAGCGAGCCGAGCGCGAATCCCAAGACGAGTGAGCTGGCTATCTTGTCGGCCGAGGCGCTGCTTGAGCGTCTCCTGGTCGGCAACGCGGTTGGAAGTTAAGGCAGGGGGAAAGGCTTGCCGCGGCCTCGGGGGCCGCGGCGGTGGTGGAAAACCATAAAACGTGGGAGGAGGTGATTTCTCGTGGCAGAAAAGGTCGCAAAGGTCGGCATTAAGAAAGAGCGCGGTTACCTCTACTTCATCGACAAGCAGGGAGATATCTCCCGGGCTAAGATGGCTCGTGGAGGACAGACCCGCAGTCGGAGCAAGAGCAAGAAGCGCTCCCGCTAAGCGGTTGTAACGACTCCGGGCCCCTCACGTTTCTCGTGCAGGGGCCCGTGTCGTCTTCGGTATCGCTTCGCGCCGGCTCTCCGTTCCTCTGTTATAATTCCTCACGATGCCCGACGACAGTTTTATACGCATACAAGGCGCGCGAGAGCACAATCTCAAGGGAGTCGATATTGATCTCCCGCGCAATCAGCTGATCGTGGTGACCGGCCTTTCCGGCTCCGGCAAATCCTCGCTCGCGTTCGACACGCTTTATGCCGAGGGGCAGCGCCGCTACGTCGAGAGCCTTTCGGCTTACGCGCGGCAGTTTCTCGAGCGCTTGGAAAAGCCGGACGTGGACTCCATCGAAGGACTCTCGCCCGCGATCGCGATCGAGCAGCGCACCGCCGGCAGCAATCCCCGCTCGACCGTCGCCACGCAAACCGAGATCTACGACTACCTGCGTGTCCTCTTTGCCCGCCTGGGCATTCCGCATTGCCCGAACTGCGGCATCCCGATCAGCCGGCAGTCCGCTCAGGAGATCGTGAACAAAGTGCTGGATACGTGCGCCGGCGCCTCGATTCAGATTCTCGCGCCGCTGGTGCGCGGCCGCAAAGGCGAGTACGCCGAGGTGTTCAAGGACATCAAGCGCCAGGGGTTCGTGCGGGCGCGCGTGGACGGGACCATCCGCGACCTCGACGAGGCGATCTCGCTCGATAAGAAGCGCGCGCATACCATCGAGCTGCTGGTCGATGAGATGACCGTGGACAAAGAGGAGCGGTCGCGGCTGGCGGAGTCTATCGAGGCCGCGCTTAAAGCGGGCAAGGGCCTTGTGTTGATCAGCCGGCCGCAAAAAAAGGGCGGAAGCCTGGACACGCTTTTCAGCGAGCTCTACGCGTGCCCGAAGTGCGGTTTCAGCGTGGAAGAGCTGTCGCCCCGCACCTTTTCTTTCAATTCGCCGTATGGTGCGTGCCGCACCTGCGACGGCTTGGGCACTCGGCTGGAGATCGATCCGGAGCTGGTTGTGCCGGACCGCACCAAGTCCGTCAACGAAGGGGCGCTGGAACCGTTGAAGCGCGGCGGCATGCACATGCGCATGTACTACAACCGCCTGCTGCGCGATGCCGCGCGCGCCCACAGCTTCAGCCTCGACACGCCGTTCGGCGATCTGCCTCGAAAAACGCAGCGGGTTCTGCTGCACGGATCGGCTGAAGAGGTCTGGGGGAGCCCGTTCGAAGGCGTTATCCCGAACTTGGAGCGCCGCTTCAAGCACACGGAATCGGACTGGGTCAAACAGGACATTGCGCGCTACATGAGCGAACAGCCGTGCCAAGTCTGCCAAGGAGCGCGGCTGCGGCAGGAAAGCTTGGCGGTTCTTGTCCAGGGGCGATCCATCGCAAAAGTCACCGCCGACTCCGTGACCGCCGCTCAAAAATGGGCGGCTTCGCTCGAATGGTCCGCGCAGGAGCAGCTGGTCGCGCAGCCGATCATGAAAGAGATCAACAGCCGGCTTCAATTTTTGATCGACGTGGGCCTGGGATACCTGACGCTTGACCGCGCCTCGGGCAGCCTTTCCGGCGGCGAAGCGCAGCGCATCCGCTTGGCCACGCAGGTCGGATCAGGGCTTGTCGGCGTTATGTATGTCCTGGACGAGCCGTCGATCGGCTTGCACCAGCGCGACAACCAGAAGTTGCTCAATACGCTCGAGCGGCTGCGAAAGCTCGGCAACACGCTGATCGTGGTTGAGCACGACGAAGACACGATCCGCCGCGCGGATTACATCGTGGATCTCGGTCCCGGCGCGGGCAAGCACGGCGGCGAAATCGTCGCCAAGGGAAACCTGTCGGATATTTTGAACTCGGAACGCAGCCTGACCGGCCGCTACCTCAGCGGCAAGCAGAGCATTCCCGTGCCGGAAGAGCGGCGTGCGTGGCGCCGCCAACCGTCGCTGATCATCAAGGGAGCGTCCGAGCATAACCTGAAGAACATCACGGTCACGCTGCCGCTCGGTTGTTTTATTTGCGTCACCGGGGTATCGGGGTCAGGCAAGTCCACGCTCATTGAAGACATCCTTCACCCGGCGCTCGCGCGCCAGCTGCACGCCAGCCAGGCGCGGGCCGGACGCCACCAATCCATCGAAGGCATCCAGCACATCGACCAGGTGATCGTGATCGATCAGTCTCCGATCGGCCGCACGCCGCGCTCC
>JAHFGY010000153.1 GCA_023247195.1 Candidatus Omnitrophota bacterium
CGCTCTGCTTACGGCTTAAG
The DNA here is from genome assembly GCA_023247195.1 of Candidatus Omnitrophota bacterium. Lineage (GTDB taxonomy): Bacteria > Omnitrophota > Gorgyraeia > Aquiviventales > Aquiviventaceae > JAHFGY01. The sequence continues at coordinate 21 of JAHFGY010000153.1, forward strand.
CTCATTGGCGCACCGATAATCAGGGTCTGCGACCGGCCTAAAACTCATCCGGTGCAGCACGCACGGCCCTTCTTGTTGCAGGGCGCGTTGGTGCGCGGGCGTGCCATAGCCTTTGTGCTCGTGGAATTGGTAAGAAGGAAACAAGGTGTGGTAGAAGCGCATGAGGTCATCGCGCACGACCTTTGCGATGATGGAAGCGGCGCTGATCGAAAGGTGAAGCCGGTCGCCTTCCACAATGGCTTGAGCCGGCATGGGGAGCCGCGGAAGGACGTTGCCATCGACCAATACCAGGTCAGGCGGCTCGGGCAGCGCCCGCACGGCCTCCTGCATGGCCATGAGGGTTGCTTGCAGGATATTCACGCGGTCAATGGTATCCGCGTCGACCATGCCCACGCCGATGGACGCGCAGCGCACAATAGCGTGAAACGCCTTTTCGCGCTGCAGCGGCGAGAGCAGCTTGGAGTCGGTGACGTATGCTCGGGGACGCCGGTGCAAGATCACGGCCGCGGCCACCACAGGGCCGGCCCAGGGTCCACGGCCGGCTTCATCCACACCGGCTATCGGCGCCATGCGTCAGGCGAAACGCTTTAGGAAGGGTTCTCGGTCTTGGTTACCGGCTCGACCGCAGCGGTGCTTACTGCCGCGGCTTCAGACGGAGCTTCGGCAACCGGCGAACGCTTCACAACATCCACAGTAGCCAGGCGCACGCGCTTGGCCAGGGTGCGCAAGAAATAGATCCGCGAGCGCTTTACCTTGCCGCGCCGAAGGATTTCCACGCGCTCGATCAGCTTGCCGCCGATCGGGAATGAGCGTTCTACGCCTTCGCCGTGCGTCAGGCGGCGCACGGTGAACGTCTTGGAATGGCCGGACCCGCGGACCCGCATGACTACGCCTTCGAAATGCGCAAGGCGCTCTTTGCCCTGCTCCAGAATCCGGAACCAAACGCGAACGTCATCGCCCGTACTGTAGGCAACCTCCGGCATTTCCGTCTTGTGTACGAGTTTCAACCAGTCCATGGTTCTTCTCCCTTTGGTTGCACCAAATCAGGCCGCGCCGCTTGGGTGCGCGCAACCGCCTGCTTGTGTCTCCACTTCGCGATTTCTTCGTGGCTGCCTGAAAGCAGCACTTCCGGAACTTTCATCCCGCGGTACTCCGGCGGCCGCGTGTACTGCGGGTACTCCAACCAACCGTTCGAAAAGGATTCTTCTTCCGTGGCTTTCTCGTTGCCGATAACGCCGCCGATATACCGGGCAACGCAATCGATCAGGACCATGGCCGGCAATTCGCCGCCTGTCAGCACATAGTCGCCGATCGAAACCGAGCGGTCCGCAAGCCCCTCGCGGACGCGATCGTCGACCCCCTCGTAGCGGCCGCAAACCACGATCAGCCGCTGCATGCTTGCCAGCTTCTTGGCCAGCACCGGGGTCAGGCGTTCACCCTGCGGGCTCATCAAGATCGTGCAACCCGCCGAAGCCTGGGGACGGATCGCTTCAACCGCTTCGAACAGCGGCTCCGGCTTCATCACCATGCCCGGACCGCCGCCGTACGGCCGATCGTCCACGGTGCGGCGCTTGTCGTGCGTGTACGCGCGCAAATCGTGAACGCGGATATCCAGAAGCCCGGCATCCTGCGCGCGCTGGATAATGGATTCATTCAGCACCGGAGAAAACATCGCGGGAAAAATCGTGATCACGTCGATGCGCATCCGTTGTTCCCGCTCCGGCGCAGCCTGCCGAGCTTAGGACTTGGCCGCGGCCGACCGTTTTACGTTTTTGGCCATGCGCGAAACCGCCAGCGACACTTGGGCGCCGTTCGAGACCCAATGCGAAAGCCGTTCCTCGTTCAGCACAAAACTGGCCGGTTTCTTGGAGGGATCATAGTGCCCGAGTATTTCGAGCACGCGACCGCTCTGGGCACGGTCTTTTTCCGCCGCCACGATGCGGTGATGGAAAACCTTTTTCGTGCCCCTGCGTTGAAACCGAATAACCACCATCCTGCTCTCCTTTTGGTTCACCTGTTGGTTCTACTGCTTGCGCTCTGCGCGCGTGTACCGTTTTGCTCTTCGGTTCCGCTGCCCGGGGGCCGGAACGCCGTTCGCCTGGGCCACGACGGTTTCTTGCGGCTGCGGCGCGACCGTTTGCTCTTCCGGCACGCGCACCAGGTGCGCGCCCAACTGGCGCAGCTGGGTTTCGATATTTTGATAGCCGCGGTCCAAGTGCTCAAGCCCGCGGACTTCCGTCTGCGTGCTTGCGGCAAGCCCGGCCAGAACCAGCGCCGCGGACGCGCGAAGATCGCTTGCCACGACTTGGGCGCCCGACAACTGCCCCATGCCCTTCACAACCGCCGTCGCTCCCTCGCGCGTGATGGCCGCGCCCATGCGATTCAGTTCAGGCACGTGCAAAAAGCGCTCGGGATAAATCTTTTCCGTGATCACGCTCACGCCGTCGGCCAAACACAGCAGCGCCATGATCTGCGCCTGCAGGTCCGTCGGGAATCCCGGATAAGGCAGCGACGTCACGTTCACCGCGCGCAAGTGGTCGGCGGCTTTCACCCGCAGCCGCCCCGGCTCCACTGTGATCTGCACGCCCGCTTCGCGAAGCTTTTCGATCACCGCTTCCAGGTGGTCGCTCCGCGCCCCTTCGAGCGTCACCGATCCGCCGGTCATTGCCGCTGCCATGGCCAGCGTCCCGGCTTCGATCCGGTCCGAGATGATCCGGTACCGGCTGCTCCCATGCAAACGTTCGACCCCTTCAACGCGGATTGTCGAACCGCCCTGGCCCTCGATCCGCGCGCCCATGCTCACGAGAAAATCAGCCAAGTCCACGACTTCAGGCTCGCAAGCCGCGTGTTCGATCATGCTCACGCCGTCGGCCAGCGCGGCGGCCATCATCACGTTGCCAGTGGCCAAAACCGACGAGCCGCGGTCGCCGCCCAGATGGATGCGCGAGCCTTTCAACCGCCCGCACTCGGCCATGATATAGCCGTGTTCGATCTCAATCGACGCGCCGAGCGCTTGCAATCCTTTTAAGTGCAGGTCAACCGGCCGAGGGCCGATCACGCACCCGCCGGGCAGAGACACCGACGCGCGGCCTTGGCGCGCCAAAAGCGGGCCGAGCAAACAGATCGACGCGCGCATGCGGCTCACGAGCTCATAAGGAGCAACATAACCGCGGAAACCGTCGGGATGAATCCGAAGCTCGCTTCCCGCATACGCGACTTGCACGCCCAACTGCCGGAGAATGTCCAACATGGTCATGACATCCGTGACCATGGGCACATGCTCGATGACGGAGGGCTCATCCGTCAGCAGACAGGCCGCCATAATAGGAAGTACGGAATTCTTGGCGCCGTTCACGGTGAGCGTTCCCGTAAGCGGCCGGCTGCGCTCAATGACCAATTTGTCCATGCTCAATGCGTGCGGAGGCCCCTCCTGTGGCCGAGATCTGTTTTCAGGCTTTCTCCCGATTCCCGAGGAGAAGAACCAGACCTCGCGGCCGTCCGGCTAGGTCGTGCACCGGCTGGATAGCGTCAAAAGCAGCGATAGCTTGTGCCTCTTCTTGAAGGACCGCCACCTGCTCTTCCGCGCATTCCAATGCCAAGATGCCGCCGGCAACCAGTCGTTCCGGTCCTTCCCGAAGCAATTGTAAAAGATCACGCGTACCGTCAGCGCCGCCATCCAGACTTGCACGAGGCTCGTGCTGGACGTCACGCGGCAAACGATTCACTTCATCACTGGGTATGTAAGGGGGATTTGAAACGCATACATCCGCGCGCATGCGCAGCGGTTCGTTCCACCGTCCCTGAACAAAAAATACGCGCCGCTCCACGCCGTGTGCTTGAGCGTTGGAGCGGGCTACCGTCAAAGCAAGATATGATACATCCGTTGCAACGACCTGACAAGCTGGAAGCTCGCTGGCCAAGGTCACGGCCATGCAGCCGGAGCCTGTGCCCCCTTCCACTACCCGAAGCGCCTGGGCCGTACGGCCTAACCGTCGTAGTTCGTCCAGCACCGCGGCCACAATCGACTCGGTTTCCGGACGGGGAATGAATACGCCCGGCTGCACGCGGAAACGCCGGCCGAAAAACTCGGTTTCGCCGGTGAGGTATTGCAATGGCTCGCCGTGGTAGCGCCGGTTTACCAGGCGGCCGTAGGCCTGGATGAACGCGCGCGTGATGAACCCATCATCGAGATACAGATGGATGCGCGTACGGTTAGCCACATGGCTGAGCAGCCACTCCGCTTCCTGCAATGCGGGGCCGATGCCGGCCCGCGCCAGGCGCGCCTCGCCCCACCGGAGCAGCCGGCGGGCGCTGGGCAAACGCTCAGCCACTTGCTGCGCCGCCTTCGGCTGAAAGTTGCTTGTCGCGCTCCGCCGTCGCCAACGCTTCCACGATGGGATGAAGTTCGCCTTCCATCACCGCTTCGAGCTGGTGCAATGTCATGCCGATGCGATGGTCTGTAATGCGGCGGTCGGGAAAATTATAGGTCCGAATTTTTTCGCTGCGCTCGCCGGTGCCGACTTGCTTGCGGCGGTCGGACGCGATCTGCTCCTGCTGGGTACTCTGGATTTGATCGAGCACCCGGGCGCGCAGCACGCGCATGGCCTTGTCTTTATTGCGCAGCTGGCTGCGTTCGTCCTGGCATGTCACCATGATGCCCGTAGGCAAGTGGCGGATGCGCACCGCGGAGTCGGTGGTATTCACTCCCTGCCCGCCGGGACCGGACGCGCGATACACATCGATCAGAAGATCTTTGTTGGGAATCGGGGGAAGCTCGACTTCTTCCGGCTCAGGCAGCACCGCGACCGTCACCGTGGACGTATGAATGCGGCCCTGCGCTTC
>JAHFGY010000154.1 GCA_023247195.1 Candidatus Omnitrophota bacterium
AACAGCCGCGAGCATGCCGATCGCCGTCGCCACGCCTTTGCCGCCCTGAAAATTGAGAAACAGCGGAAACACATGACCGATCACGGCCGCGGCGCCGCAAGCGGCCGCGGCGACAACGCCTTTTTCCGGCCACAAGAGCGAAGCGATCAACGCGGCTGAAATAAACCCCTTAAGCGCGTCGATGACGAAAACCGTAACCGCCACTCCCCTGCCCGCTGCCCGAGCCGCGTTCGTTGCGCCGACATTGCCGCTGCCGATGGTGCGGACGTCAATCCCCTTGGTCCACTTGACGAGCAAAAAGCCTGTCGGGATCGAACCCAGCAGATACGAAAGCAGCAGCGCCGCAAAAGGCTTCCACCACAGCGCAAACGCGGCCGCGTTCATGGCTGATCGCTCATGATCGCTTGGTATCTTCCCATTCCATGGTGCCGCCCCAAGGCGTGTGGATGCGCCTCTTTTTGCGCTCGGCCGCTGTGCGGCGCCTTCCCGGAAGGAGGTCCGGTTCTTTCACGGCAAGCTGCAGCGGCACGCCGACAAGCCCCGGGTACGCATGCAGCCGCTTTTGCAGGTAGTGCAGGTATGGAGCCGTTAACCGGCCGATGGGCGCCGTGGTCAAGGTGATGACCGCAGGCGGACCGCTTTGCCATTCGGCCTTTTTCAAATGCACAGGCCGGCCGCGGTACCGTGAAGGCGGATGACTTTGCCACGCCTGCTGAAGCAGTCGATTAAGAGCGGCGCCGTCCAGGCCGCGATGCAGCCTGCCGGAAACCATTAGCGCTTCCGACAGTGCCTTTGAAATATTGAGCCCGGTCTTAGCCGAAATCGCGATGACCGGCGCATGCGAGACAAACGGCAACTGCCGGTGGACCTGCTCCGGAAGGCGGCCCGGGTCCGCTCCTTCGACTAGGTCCCATTTGTTCACCACGATGACGATGCCGCGGCCGGCGTCCGCGATCGAGCTGGCAATGCGCTGATCGTCGGTTGTCACGCCCATGCTGCCGTCGATCACGAGCAAGGCGGTGTCGCACCGTCCGATGGATTCCATGGACCGCGCCATGGAATACACGTCGACGGTGTTGTGGACTTTGCGGCGGTGGCGAAGCCCGGCGGTGTCGATGAGAATCACGGGCTTTCCTTTGAAGTCCAGCAAGGTATCGACCGCATCGCGCGTTGTGCCTGCCACGTCGCTGACCACGACGCGTTCCTCCCGCAGCAGCGCGTTGAACAAGGTGGACTTACCCACGTTCTGCCGGCCCACAATGGCAATGGCCGGCGGCTGTTCCGCGCCGGCGAATTTCGCCGGCCCGGACTCCTGGCCCGTCCCTCGCTGCAACACGCGGTCCATCAAATCGCCCACGCCCTTGCCGTGCAGCGCGGAGATGGCCATCACGTCAGCCAGCCCGAATCCGAATGCGTCGGCCGGCACCACGTTCTTATCGTCCATCTTATTTACTGCCACGATCACCGGCTTGCCCACCAGCCGCAGCTCGTCCATGATCATGGAGTCCAACGGAACAATGCCGTCCTGGCCGTCGCAAACAAACACGAAGATGTCCGCCTCTTGCAGGCCCCTCCGGAGATTGCGCTGAACCGCTTCTTCCAATTCGGTGGCGCTTTTCACTTCAAAGCCCGCCATGTCGAAAAAGCGCATGGGCCTTCCCTGCCAAACGGTGGTGCCTTCGATGCGGTCGCGGGTCGTGCCGCGGGTCGGCGACACGACGGCTTTGCGCCGGCCGAGCACGCGATTGAAAAGAGTGGATTTGCCGACGTTCGGGCGGCCGACCAACAGAATGCGCAGCGCTTCGGCCATCACCGCCCCCCGCTCATGTAAGAAGCCGCCGGCCAAGCAAAAGGTAGTTGATGCCCGAAGCGACCGTAACGCTCGCCGCCGCCAAAATAATGACGTCGCGCACCGGCCACCCGAGCAGAACAGCGGGAATAACCATCATCTGAAGAGCGCTCGCCAACTTTCCCAAAAAGTTCGGTCGCAATCCCCATTTCCCCTGCACCAAGTAGAAGACCAGCGCGCCGATCACGACGAGAACGTCGCGGCTGATCACAATCAAGTTGAACCAAGCCGGCACGCGCATCCACGCGGGCAGCGCGTCGATCACGGAGCATGCGATCAGCGTACCGACGATGAGAAGCTTGTCCGCGATCGGATCGAGCAGCGCGCCCAGCTGCGACTCTTGCTGCGTCGAACGCGCGATGATTCCGTCGAGCGCATCCGTAAGCGCGCCGAAAGCGAACAGCCCAAAGGCCAGAAGCCGCAGCCAGTCGCGGCTTGGATCGTAGTAAACCAGTGTGGCCACAATGGCCGGAAGTAAAAGCATCCGGAGCACGCAGAGCTGGTTAGGAAGGCTCATGGGCGTGCTCCGGATGCGCTGAAGAGACGCTTGCCGGAGAGCAAATTTACTGGCGGTACTTCAATTCGACGCCAGTTTCCGGGTCATACTTCATGTATTCCGGATATTCCTTGCCGGTAACCGGGCTGAATTTGACCTTGCCGGTTGTTGCGGGAGCGGCGGTGTTGTATTGCTGCTGAGGCGCGGTAGCGGGCGGAAAATTCTGCCGCTGAGCACGGTTGTCCTGTTCTTGCATGGCGTTACCCATGAGAGCGCCGCCAAGCGCCCCGAGCCCGGCGCCCACGGCCGCCCCGGAACCCGCGTGTCCGGTCTGATTGCCGATGATCGCGCCTGCCCCTGCTCCAAGAGCGGAGCCAAGCAAACCGCCTTGCACATCCTTACGCTGAGCTGCAGACCCGACGCCCTCGCAGCCAGCAACGCCGCAAGCAAGAGCCGTAATCACGACCAGAGAAGCGTAGCGCATGTGTTGAGCTCCTTTTGTAATGAGCCACAGTCTAGCATGAAGCCCGGCTGCAAGCAATTCTGTCTACCGTAAGCCCCGGATGCGCGTCGGCGGCCAAAAAATGCACATGGCTTTGCCGATCACGTTCTTGCGGGGAACGAATCCCCAAAAACGGCTGTCATGCGATGACGCGGAGTTGTCGCCGAGCACAAAGTACTGGCCCTCAGGTACTTCCACCACTTGCTGCTGCTTGCCATGCTCGCCCTGATTGTAATAAGTGATCTGCCGGAGGATCTCGGGTTCCGTGACCTCGGCCTCGTTGATGCGGATATGGCCGTCGCGGATCTCAACCCGTTCTCCGCCCTTGGCGATCAGCCGCTTGATAAACGGCCGTTTGCCGTCCACCGGGTACTTGAAAACAACGATGTCGCCCCGTTCCGGCTCATTGAACCGGTAGGTGTACTTATTCACGAGAATGCGGTCCCCTTCGATCAGCGTCGGCCGCATGGAACCGGAAGGGATTTTGAAAGGCGCCATGATGAACGTGCGGATGATCAGGGCCAGCGCCACGGCCCAGATGAGCGACTCGATGTTCTCGCGCCACAGCTCGCCGCGGGTGGGGGAGGTTTCTCCGGCCGCTTTGGGAGCTTGCGAAGCCTTGCGAAACCAGCCGAAGGCCGTTGATTTCATGTCGATACCTTGAGCACGGCCAGAAACGCCTCTTGCGGGATCTCGACATTGCCGAACTGCTTCATCCGCCGCTTGCCTTCCTTTTGTTTGTCCCAGAGTTTCCGTTTGCGGGAAAGGTCGCCGCCGTAGCACTTTGCGGTCACGTTCTTTGCCATCGCCCGGATCGACTCGCGCGCGATGATGTGGCTGCCGACCGCCGCCTGGACGGCCACTTCGAATAGCTGCCTCGGGATGAGTTCTTTCAATTTCTCAACCAGCAATTTGCCGCGCTCATAAGCCTGCGCCTTAGCCACGATCGACGACAGCGGCTCGCAGATCTTGCCGTTGAGCAAAATATCAAGCCGGACTAATTTCTGGGGCTGGTAGCCGATCAGCTCGTAATCGAACGAGCCGTACCCGCGCGTGATGGATTTCAACTTGTCGTAAAAATCGATGATGATTTCCGCGAGCGGCATTTCGTAGACCAATTTCACGCGCGTTTCGCTCAGAAACTCGGTGGACACGAACACGCCGCGCTTGAGCAGCGCCAGGTCCATGACCGGCCCCATGTATTGCGACGGTCACAGCAGCACCGCCTTCACGAACGGCTCGGCGATTTCCTGGATGCCGCCGGGATCGGGCAGGTCATTCGGCCGCCGCACTTCCAAGACCTTGCCGCCCATGAGCGTCACTTGGAACACGACGCTGGGCGTGGTCAGCACCAGGTCCACGTCATACTCGCGCTCCAGGCGTTCCTGCACGATCTCCATGTGCAGCATGCCGAGGAAACCGCAGCGGAAACCTTGGCCGAGCGCGTCCGACTGTTCGGGTTCGAACGAGAACGCGGCATCGGTGAGAACAAATTTTTCCATGGCTGTGCGAAGCATGGTCAGATCTTGCGCGCTGGCCGGATAAATCCCGGCAAAAACCATGGGCTTCAGCCGTTTGAATCCTGGCAGCGCGTGCTCGGCCGGCCGGCCGGTTTCCGTCACCGTGTCGCCTGTGACAACGTCCTTCGGGCTTCGGATCGCGGCGGTCAAGTAGCCCACTTCCCCGGCATGCAGTTCTTTAATCTGCTCAGGCTGCGGCCGGAAAACGCCCAGCTCCTGCACAATAAATTCCCCGCCGTTGCCCATGAGCGTGACCGGCACGCCGACGCGCAGCGTGCCGTCCTTAATGCGGACATACACGATAACGCCTTTGTACGAATCAAACTGAGAGTCAAAGATGAGCGCGGTCAGCGGCTTGGCGGCGCCGCCTGTCGGCGGCGGAACCTCACGCACGATGCGCTCGAGGATTTCGTGCACACCGCGGCCGTCTTTGGCGCTGGCGGGCGTGATCGCGACGGTTTCATCCTGCAGCAATGTGTGGATCTCGCGC